>CALDID010000183.1 GCA_937901865.1 uncultured Treponema sp. | reverse complement strand
AGAATGAGCTACCGCACGCTGCTCTATGCAGCCTCGCCGGAATACGCGATCGCCTCCTGCGGCGCGGGCAATGACTACGGTCACCCGCACGAGGAGACGCTCAGCCGCCTCAACGACGCAGGCGCGACGGTCTATCGAACAGATGAAAACGGCACCGTCGTCTGCGTTTCAGACGGCAGCGCCGTGACCTTCGGCGTGGAGAAAATGCCGGAACAGAAAGGATAATTTTGGAGGAAAAGATGCGAGACATCATTGACTTGGGCGACTCATATAAGTTCAATATTGAAGATGAGTGGTACAAAAAATTCTGCAACCAAAAAGAAAAAGGCGAAACTTTCGGAAGTCGAGCTGTTTTTTCTTTTGATTGGCAACGTTTTTTGTGGGCGTTTATTCTTGGAATTTATGTGGGAAAACATACGAAACTTCAGAACAAAACTTCAAATCCTCCTTTTGGAACAGAAGTCTTCAAGAATCGCAACAAAATCTTAAAAACGATGATTGCGCTTACATTGCAGGATTTATACAAAGACAATCCTGACAAATTGAAGTCGGATTTTGAAGAAGTGTCTGAAAAGGGTGAGAATCTGGGAAAGAAAATTCGTATTGCGATTGAAGAATATGCTAATACAGGTTTTTCAATTATTGACCGTCGCGCAAGAGAACGACCTGGATATATCGAAAACATTGAAGATGTTGTAACAGATATTCTTTCAGATAAAGAATGGGCTTGGGAAAGTTAAAATAGCAAACGTTTTATTCTTTTTCTAAAGGGGCTTTGAAGGACATCTTTCTTGGCGTGGAGATATTATCGAATCGAATCGTGTACTGCTTTTTCTCGCGGTCAATGGCTAAAACTACGCCACTGCCAAGAATTGCGTGCTTAACTCTATCTCCTTCGCTTAAAGATGAAAGAGTTGACATCTTAGTAAGTGCGCTATTCTTATATTCGATGTAGCTAATCGCTTCTTGCTTTGAGTCTTCTGAAATTTCTGTTTCATAATGCAATAAAGTGCTGTCAACATCGAAAATAAAGCGCGACGGGTGGCGATACGTTGCTTCTTTTGTATATTCCTCTGCATCGGTCAAAAACAAATACTTTTCGGCTCTCGTAAATGCAACAAATGCTAACCTGCGCTCTTCTTCCATCGCTTCTATGCTGTCGATTTTCTTTGACGGAAAAATATTCTCGTTGAGCCCTGCTATAAACACTATAGGGAATTCAAGCCCCTTTGCCTTATGTACTGTCATCAATCGAACAGCTTTTTTCGTGTTTCCCTCGTCTTCTCCCGCAAAAAGCGAGGCGTGTATCAAATAGTTTTCGAGCGAACATTCTTCGCCGCAACTTGTTTCATATTCATACATCGACTGCTTTAATTCGGCTAGATTATCAAGCCTCTCTTGGTCGCCAAGCGTACGGAGTGCTTTCTCATAACCGCTTTTGTTCATAAGAAGTCCGAAAATCTCTGTTATGCTCATATTTTTATACAATGCTGCATACTCTTCGACTAGGGCTATGAAATCTTTTGACTTGGTATTGGAAAATAGTTCATCGTCAGCGCATTGTTGCAACGCCTTGTATAAAGTGCAATTATGTTTCTCTGCAAACTCTTTTAGATAAGAAATCCGCCGCTCGCCTATATTGCGCTTCGGCTTGTTCGCGATTCGTAGAAAAGACAAATCATCTTTGTATGCAATCATTCTCAAGTACGAAATAGAATCTTTTATCTCTGCGCGCTCAAAAAAAGGCACTCCAGATGAAAGAGTGTAGGGGAGTTCTGCCCTTTGAAACGCCTCCTCGATAGCTCGCGAAATATAATGTGCGCGAAACAGCACCGCAATGTCATTTGCAGATACACCGCTTGCGATAAAGTCTTTGATTTTCTGTACAATGTATTGCGCTTCTTCATCTGCGCTTTTTGCATGAAAGAAAATCGGTTTTTCGCCGTGCGGAAGCATTGCGACCAGCTCTTTTTTTATGCGCGATTGATTTTTAGCAATAAGCGAGTTTGCAACTGCGATGATTTCGGGAGTAGAGCGATAATTGCGGTTCATCATTATCGTTTTTGTCGGCACAAAGTATTTGTTGAACTCTGCCAAATATTTTCCAGAAGCTCCGCGCCATGAATAAATTGTTTGGTCGCTATCGCCTACGACAAAGAGATTTTTATGATACGCACAAAGCGCATTCATCAATTTATATTGTATGTCGTCGATGTCTTGAAACTCGTCTATCATTATATACTCAAGACACTGCTGCCATTTTTCGCGGATTTCTTTATTCTCTTGAAAAATATATAGTGTGAACGTCAATAAGTCATTATAATCTAATGCGAAACACTTTTTTTCTTGATACAGATACCCGTAAAAAATAATGTCGTCCGCTTTTGTCGCATTCAAATAAAGACTGTGCAGCTCTTCAAGATTAGATGCAATCATCGACTTGTAATAAAGCGGGTCTTTGAATAATTTGCGAATCTCAATCATATCGCGCGCATTGCTAAACGTCATATCACGAAGCGTCAAGCCCCTCTCTTCGTAGATAATCTCTAGCATCGCGTTAATATCGGTATTGTCTAGCACCAAAAAACTTTTCGGATAGCTGACCGCGCTTGAATCTTCCTGCAGCACTGTTACACAAAAGCCGTGAAACGTCGAAATGTATCCTGTATCGTTGTCGTGTGTCAAAGCACGGATTCTTTGTCTCATTTCGCTTGCGGCTTTGTTCGTGAAAGTAACGCAGAGAATATTCGACGGCAAAATCCCCAAATCATTGACCAAATACTCAAATCTGCTTGTAAGAGCTCTCGTTTTGCCGCTTCCCGCACCTGCCACAACACGCACATAGCCTTCTGTTGTTTCTACGGCTTCTTGCTGTTCTTCATTCAGCGTCATCATTTCTTTTTTGATTTTTTTCGCTGCTTCTCGCTTGCATTAACGGCGGCATCGTGCAAAAATTTCACCGTCATCGCCGCTCTTTCCACGCTATAGCCCATGCTCATAATATTTCGCATAAGCATATCTTCTTTTGCTTTGTCAAGCTCTTCATTTGTCTTTATATTGCTCAGTGGAATCGGCTTGCCAATATCGATAGTAATATCGTGTACTTCGATGAGGCGGCGGATATACTCATCGCTATCCGAAGCCCCGATAATGAATTGCAGCAAGACGTCTTCGTACATTCCGATTTCTGGGTTCACATCGCGTTCTGCGATAGTGCGAATGGCGTTCAGCGAAAATTTTTGCTCTTTCTTGTCCCAAAACCACGTTATTGCGGTTTCAAAACATTCGAGCGTCCTTGAATCTGTAACAAGTCTGCCATATAGCACTTCTGGCAAAGGCAATTTAGAAGGTTTTTTCGTTGTGTCAGACATAAAAATGATTAAACCTCAAAATTATCAATTTGTGCTCCAATCTTTGCGATAGATTTTTTCATTCCATCGACGATTGTCCGTAAGTTTTCGCTCGTTTCGGTGATAAATCCCGTGTTGTTTCCCATATTGCGCACGCTTTCATTCATTGTGTTGTTCGCATTCTTGAGCTTTTGCACTTCAAGCAATATTTCTTCATTGCCTGTTCCCATTTCAACCGAAGCTTTCCTTACTTCCTCCGTGCTGTCGCTCATATTCTCCAAAGCCTGCCCGATTTGGCTGCTGCCGACCTGCTGCTCCTCCATCGCGCCTTGAATTTGCTTTACAAGCTCGTCCGTTTCGTGAATCTTGTCCGTTACGCTGCCAAACGTTTTGCTCGTGTCGTCAGAAGCCTGTACAACGTAGTTAATCGAGTTTTTTATGTTCCCAAGTTGCTTGCCAATGCTTCTTGACTGCTTTGCAGAGTTCTCCGACAGCTTCCTAATCTCATCTGCAACCACCGCAAAGCCGCTGCCAGCCTCGCCTGCGTGTGCCGCTTCAATCGCCGCATTCATAGCAAGCAAGTTTGTCTGATTTGCAATATTTGCGATAATCGTATTCGCCTCCAAAAGCATTTTGCTCTCCGTTTCAATCTCGCTAATGCGGTTGTTCATCTCCGCTTGCTTTTCATTTCCCTCTTTTGCCAGCTCTTCCAATGTGTCAAACGATTTTGAAAGGCTAACGACCGAATGATTGACCGATGCAATATTTCCAATCATCTCTTCCACCGCGCTCGAAGCCTGCGCCACGCCGTCAGACTGATTTGCAATCATTTGCTCAAGCTGTCCGATGTTCATAGCGATTTTGCCCACCGATTTCGCCGTAGAATTTACGCAATCCGTCTGCTCGCCTAATTGCTTGCTTACATTGAGAATGTCAGAAACGATTGTATCTATAGAAGTCATTGTATCTTCAAGTCCCTCTGTCAAATCGCTTTCTGAAGTGTCGATTTCCAAGCGAGAGCCTTTTATATCCTTCATAATCGTCTGCATTTTTTCCATAAATGCGTTAAAGCCCTTTGTAACAGAGCCTACCTCGTCATTGCTCGTAACGCTCATTCGTTTCGTCAAATCCGCATTTCCCGAAGCGATTTCGTTGATGTTTCGCTCGATTTTTCTAAGCGGCAACAGCGGAAGATACACGCTCAAAAATGCGCTCGCGAC
>CALDID010000182.1 GCA_937901865.1 uncultured Treponema sp. | reverse complement strand
AAGATGAGTATTATCCGAACAAAACTGCTTACATATCAAACAGTTTCAACGTTTTGAGAAAAGCCCTTGATGAGCAAGTACAAAAATCTTTGGAAGACGTTGACGAAGAATCAAAAAAGAAACTGTCTGAAGCAAAAGAAGGCTTCAGAAAATCTCTTGAACAGAATGCAAAGGATTTCGTAGAGGAAGCTAACCGTATTTCAAAACAAATTTCACGCGGAAAATTTGAGTGGGAAACAGGAAAAGTCGGCAAGTACAACGATGACGAAATTGCACGGCTCTACAATGCTGAAAACGCAAGCTACCAAGAGAACAGAAACGATGCCTATCGCCATTATATGTCGAAGTGCCAGCAATTCATGAAAATCAAAAATCCTGAATATTACACAAGCAGAATAAAATATTTTCTGGATAACTATAGGGCTTATGCACAAGGTACGACATTAGATGCCTATAACAATGACGAATATTCAAAGTTCATGAGCCAGCTTCGCAGTCGGTTTGGAGACGTATATTATCGATATCTTGCACCTAAAAATGCAATGTCTAAAAAATTTTTCTCTGCGTTTTTGGAAAAATACGGCTTCCGTTTTAACAGTCGCATTCGCACATATACGCAGTCGCCTATTACATCTGAAATGCTCAACACAGATATACAAAACATCAGCTGCAACTCTTTCTATATTGCTCTTTTCAATGCAATGGGCGTTTCTATTGAGCAAGTGGAAAATGCTTACAGGCTGTACAATCAGACACAGACGCGTGCATTTTTGTCGGACTTTCAAAAAGAGTGCGAAGAGAAAATAAAACCTGTTGAAGAAAAATTTAACAAATTGTTTCTATTCAGCAGCTCTCCTTATGAATTTTCGATTGAGTTTGAGCGTGGCGGCGGAATCTTCTTTACAATTTATCGAAAGGATAAACCTCAGGTTCTCGATTTGCAGTCCACTGGCTTCCGCTATTTCTTCAACTTGTTCTTCAATCTCTTGAACACGACGACACTTGAATCAGGCGACATCATCATTATGGACGAGCCTGCATTGAACTTGCACGTCAAAGGACAGAAAGAGCTTCGCGAGTTTCTCAAAGAGTTCGCCATCAGAAACGATATTCTGATTATCATCGCGACTCATTCTCCGTTCTTAATCGACATTGACAACCTCGATGATATTCGTGTTGTGGCTAGCGACGGAGCGGTGAGCAGAATCGAAAACAATTTTGCAGCCGTTGACCCGACAGACCCAGACTCTCTTTTGCCGATAAAAGAGGCTCTCACCGTTGAAAATCACATTCTCGTCAACCCAAAAGAAACCGTCGTGTTCGTTCAGACGATGGAAGAATATTGCTATCTTGTTGCGTTCAAAAAGCTCCTTGAACGCAAAGGCATTTCGTTCTTGCCAGTGAACTTTGTTTCGGCAGACAAAGCACAGTGCGAAATCGCCTTGAAACGAATAAAGGAAATCCGCGAGGACGCATTCATTCTTGGTCACGATGATGATATTGGACACGCAATAAAAGAATTGTGCAAGGATAGCGAGTTTACCGTTTTCACGCTCGGCGAAATCGACAAGAGTTTTACGACTGTTGCGAATCTTTTTGCAGACGGCGAACAGATTGAGGGTGCTAGTACGTTCAAGAATTTCATTCATCACGAGCAGGATAAAATCGGCGAGCACACAAAGGCAAATTTTCGCAAAGTGTTTGACTGGTTAGAAAACTGTTAACAATTTCAAATATTACTGCGGGAAAATGTCAACTTCTCGCAGTAATGCCTCATAGTTCTATAAAAGGAGGAACTGAATGACAGCTAAAGAAAGAACCGAAGTGAAAAACAAACTCAAAAGCGTGTTTCGCTCGTACCGAAAAATGACACCGAAAATCACGCGCGGACTTCTTTCGCTCGGTATCACAATGGCGCGGAGGAGAAATCACATCATTCTATTGGTCAACGGATATTCCGTTTCGATTGGTTCGACCGTGAGCGACCGCCGAGTCGGAAAGAAAATCGTTTCGTCTATTATGAACTATCTGCAAAGCCCGTAAAAGAGGATTATGACTGGAAAAACATTGAACTGGCATTTCACCACTGCGTGATATGTTTTAGCGTTTGTCTTCAAGAAAATACTTTACTTCTCGGACGGGGTTTTTTAGCTCCGTTCGGAAAAATTCAGGATAAAACGTTTTCGGCTCATTGCAGTCAATCCACACAAGATATTCTTTGTGGTCATCTTCCGTAAAGCTGTTGCAGACAGGCTCAAAATCGGCAGGAGTTTTCATATAAAAGTAATACGAGATTTCGTAGACGAGTTTGCCAAGATTCAATTTTGAGTCGCCGTAAAAGTAGTTTTCACACACAAAGCCGAGCCTGTCAATTTCCATTTTCACGCCCGTTTCCTCGAATACCTCACGGACAACAGCCTCCGCCGCTGTTTCACCGAACTTTATTTTGCTGCCGACCGAATAAAAATACTCATCGCGAATGTGATTGCCGACCATCAAAAACTTTTTGCCTTTCATAATAATCGCGCCAACACGAATATTGATAAATCCATTTTCACACGCCACTGTCATATCTTTGCTCATTTTTTTGCTCCTGTTCCCTCTAGCGCAAACTCGATTTCGTCGAGGCGGTCGGTGATGGCTTTTCGCCGACCCGTTTGCTCAAAGCCGAAGCGGCGGTACAGACGTGCGGCGGCGGTGTTGTTTTCCAAAATCCACAGCGTCGGCTTTTCGGTGCATTGCGAAACGGCATAGCGCAAAAGAGCGGAGCCAAAGCCTTTGTTTTGCTCCGCTGGCAAGACGTAGAGGTCTTCAATCAAACTGCCTGCCACCGACACGACGGCAATGCTCTTTAGCAAAAAGAAGCGGCTGCCGTTTTTTATTTTGTCTGCGATGTATGTTTGCTGCCGCTCCACCGTGTGCAGAGCGATAAAATCCGCCGTGCAAAACGCTCTGTGCGATTCCTGCCACGCAATCGAGTGCACCCGCGCCGCTTCTGCAATGTTCCTTTCGTCCACGATTTCTATCATTGTTTTGCTCTCGCTTACAAAATCTGATACATAAAAATGCAATGTCGGTCATAATCAGGCTTTATGTTGGTATGCACAAATGCTTCCATTTCGGGCGGCAATCGAGAAAAGCCAAACGACGAATAATGCTGCAACAAGTCATCATACGGCAGGGCATAAATATGCAACGCCTGTACGCCGAAAAGTTGTGCACCGTAATGAACCGCAGGCAGAACAAATCGCTTGAAAACCTGTTCCCCGATTCGCTTCATTTCGGGGTGGTTCGCACGATAGACAGAATTAACCGCAAAATTAGAAAGCTCCACAGACGGAATCGTATACTGTATTTCATCTCCGTTATCAACCGATTTTATCGTAAAAGAACCAGTATGGAGCGAAAAATATGCCGCAATTTCATTTGTTTCCTTATCGCGAACAAGATACGTCCTGTTTCCGCCAGTGCGCTCTTCTGCCTCTGCTCGCTCTTTTAGATAAAACTCAAGCCCTTTTCCCGTTTCTTTTGCAACAGAAAACGACTTGATTTCTTCCAAATTCTGCATAGACGAAAGCAGATGTTCATACTTAAACTTTTCATTTTCGATTGGTGCAGTAAGCATATTCTCTCCTAGTACGACGGCATTGCAAGCACACGCTCACGGGTTTTTTCGTCCATTTGTGCCAGTCTGCGAGCATTTTCTTCGTCGATTTCCTTATCGAGTTCTGTAAAATCTGGCTTTGGAGTATTCAGAATGTAAAGCGCAACTTTCTTTACCATGCTGTCATCTGGCAACAAATCCAATTCTTCCTTTTGCGTCAAAAGTCTCATACACGCCTCTTAAAATCAAAGATAATTCTATTCTATCACGAAAATAGCCCTTTGTCGCTCACTGCCCAATGCAAAAATATCGCAAACTCCAGCTCATATCTAAAAAAAATCCCCTCGCACATTGCAAGAGGATTTTTGAAAATCAGCCTGTGCCTTACAAAGCGGGCTATGCCTTACAAATCAGCCTATGGCTGTTATTTCACTTTGCCGTTTTTGTAAAGCTCGGCGGTGAGGAAAGTGCCGTTTGCGCCGATTTTCTTGCCGTCAACGCACACAAAGCCGTCAGCCGTGCAAAGATTCATCTCTGCAAACTTGTCCGCTTTCACAAAGCACATCTCGCCCGCGTCGTCTGGCACTGCAAATCCCTCTGGCTCTAAGATAGTGCCCACCTCGAGCTGCGGCGCAAAAATCACCTCGCACGTTTCTTTGTCGCTAACCGCAGGGTCGCTCGCCGCAAGCAGCATACCATTTGAACGCACACCGCGGAAGTTCGCAGGCTTCAAATTGTACACAAGCACAATATTTTTGCCCAAAAGCTCTTCTGGCTTGTAGAAGTTCACGATTGAACTCACGATTTGGCGCGGCTCTGAATCGCCCGTGTTGAGCGTGAGAATATAGAGGAAACTGCCGCTCGGGTGAACCTCCACTTTCTCAATGCGGCTCACCTTGAGAATAACGCGACGGCTGAAACGCTCTGCTAACGGCAATTTGTCGATTTCGGCAGGCGTGAGTTTTTTGTTCTGCGCCTTTTTCGCAAGCTCTTCCGCTGTAACGACTTTGACGTTCGGCAAAATCTTTTCCAGCTTTGCCTTGCCGATAATGCGCATAAAGCTGCCCAAGCGCGGACCTTGCTCCTTGCCGACCAACACCGTGTACAGCGCGAGGAAGAGGGCTTTCGGCTCTAATCCCTGCGAAGTCGCGATGTCGTAAATTGCCTGCTGACAATCTTTGTCGGTTTGGAATGTGTCGATTTTCGGCACGACGTTTTCAAGCACGAGCTTCACCGCGTCCGCCAAATCCTGCGTCAACTCGGCTTTCGTCCCGTCGGCGCGCAGAGAGAAGCACATATCTGGCGCGCAATCTGGAGCGGATTCCTTAATCCAATACCACGCACACGCACAGCGGCGGCGCAATGTTTCTTCCTGCTCAGGCTTTACATCGCCGAGAGATGCAATCACCGCGTCCACATCGCCTGAATACGTCTGCAACAGCGTCGTGAGCAAGCGGAACGGCACTTGATACGGCATAACCTTCGGCAGCCCGTCAATCTGTGAAAGCTCATACAATCTCTTTTCGCGCAAAAGCAACTGTTCGCGCTTCGTCGGGTCTTTTTCTTTCGGCTCTTCCACGCCCCACACCAAGCGTTCTGTGCGGTCATACGCCTCGTAGAGCGTCAACACATCGAGGTCGAACGAAATCGAGAACTCGTGGTCAACCTTGTTCGACGCAAAAATGTAGCGCAGCACTTCGCCTTGATACACTTCGAGCGCGTCCACGAGCGAAATGACTTTGCCCTTTGAAGAAGACATTTTCCCCGGCACGCCCTTCAATTTCACGAAATCGTATTTCATCGTAACAGGAGCGTCCCAGCCGTAGAGCTTTTTGCTCACGAGCTTTGCGGTGTCGTAGCTTCCGCCCGGGCTGATGTGGTCTTTTCCGCCTGGCTCAAACACAACTTTTTCTTCGTTCCATCTCATCGGCCAGTCAACTCTCCAGCCGAGTTTGAACTCTGAACTTGTGCGCAAATCGCCCTTTTCTTCGTGTCCGCAGCTTGTGCAGCGATACGTTACGCCGTATTCGCCGTCGTAATCGATGATTTCGGTGGTGTCTTTGTTGCATTTTGCGCAGAACGCCGCAATCGGATAATACACATCGCTGTCTTTCATCTTGTGCTCATCGTCGCGATACGCGTTGAGACATTCTTTGATGACATCGCGCTTTTGCATAGCGATTTTCATTCCCTCGGCGTAGCGGTGTGCGCGGTAGCGAGAAGCCTGATACAAGAACTCTGGGTGGATTCCCACGCGCGGCAACTCGTTTTCAATGTCTTTTTCGTGATGGCGCGCATAGTTTTCGTCGCGATTGAACGTGTCTGGCACCATCGTAATCGGATAGCGCAAATATTTTTCGAGGATTTCTGGGTGCGGCATATTCGCAGGCACTTTGCGGAACACGTCGTAATCGTCCCACGAATAGATGAAGCGCACATTCTTGCCGCGAGCGCGGAGGGCGCGGACGATGAGGTCAACCGTGATGATTTCGCGGAAGTTACCGATATGCACTGTTCCCGACGGCGTGATGCCCGATGCACAGGTGTAAAGCGGCAAATCGCCCTTTTCCTTTATGATTTTTTCAGCCACTTGGTCAGCCCAATGGCAAAGCTCTGCTGTATTTCGTTCGTTACTCATAGTGCGAAGTATACTAAATCCCGCCGCTTTATGCAATTACAGCCGCGGGCTGTTTCTCACCCACAGCCTGTTTCTCAAGGCGCGGGCTGTTTCTCCCCCTTGTATCTGTGCGGTCTTTTTATTACAATAGACCTGTTCGGAAACAGTATGTCATTGCCGTACTTGATACGGCAATCTATTGCAATATAGGCGTTTTGAGAAAGAGGCTGTGCCTCAGATTATCGGGTCGAGCCCGATAATGACAATTATCGAACAGGTCTAATACAGTCGAGGGCTGTTTTGTGAAAAAAAGAGTTTGCGGAAAATCCCGAAGGCTTCTTTTTGGAAAAGTGAGCTTTGCGGAAAATCCCGAAATGTACTTTTGAGAAAAAGTGGCTTTGCGGAAAATCCCGAAAGCTGTTTTTGAGAAAAAGTGGCTTTGCGGAAAATCCCGAAACGTGTTTTTGCGAAAAGTAACATTCGGGAAAATCCCGAAGATTTTTATTTATGGAGGAGTTTGAAATGAACAGATTAAATCAAAAGGTTCTTAATGCCGAGCTGGACGCGTTTGTATCGACATCGGTGCGCACGTTTGAGGCGGACACAAAGGCGCAGAAAAATGTGTTTGTGAGCTCTCAGATTGGCGAGCTTAAAACGCAGCACACGGGTATGAACACCGCGATTCTCAAGGACAAGGGCTACAGTATGCTCTCCGACCTCGACAGCGCACGCGACGACAAGTTTTCCCGCGCGAAAAAGATTTCTGACGCGTACGACCTCTTCCCGATTGAGTCGAAGCGCGCCTTGAATGCGCCGATAAAGGCTTTGTTTGAAAAATACGCGAAGAGCGGATTGACCGCGGCGAGCTATAAAGCGGAATCGGCGTTGATTGAGAGCTTTAAGGGCGATTTGAAGCCGTATGCGGAGAATGTGGCGGCGCTGGAGGGTTTGAAAGAGGCGTTGGACGAGCTTTTTGAGGCGGAGGACGCGTTTTTGAAGGCGAGCGATGAGTATACGCAGGCACTGAACGGCAAGACGGCGAGCGCGTCGAGCTACAAGAAGCCGATGTTGAGCATTATCAATGATAATTTGGTGGTGTATTTGTCGGCGATGATTGTGGCGAATGACGCGGATTGTGCGGATTTTGCCAGAGCGTTCGCGACGGAAATCGACCGCACGAATGCCGCTGTTGCCAAGCGTTCCGCAAAGCCGCAGCCGCCGCAGGCTGATTCACCAACGGCGTAAACGGGGGTGAAACGATGATGAGCGTGAGGGGCTATTATAACGGTTCGTCTTATGTTGCGACTGAAAAAGCGGCGATAGAAAAAGACCAAGATGTGATTATAACGATACTGGATTCGCCTGTAAAAAAGCGGGAGCGAAAAGCGGTTTCGAGCGAAAAAATTGATTCGTTGCTGTCGCTTTTGCAAGGCGTAGAGCAAAGTGCACAAGATATTCACGCCGAGAGGCTTGGTCTTTTATGAAAGTGCTTTTTGACAACAACATAATTCTTGATATAATGCTTGCGCGTCCTGCTTTTTACGATAATGCCAGAAAGCTCTTGGAAGGCGCAAACAACGGAAATTATGAGGCGTATATAACTGCTGCGGCGACGACCGATATTTTTTACATTGCAAACAAAGCGGTGAAAGACAAGCAAAAGGTATATGAGGCGTTTGAAACGCTGTTGTCGATTGTGCGGATAATTCCTGTTGATGAATGCAATGTGCAAAGGGCGTTGGAATTGCGCTGGAAAGACTTTGAGGACGCGGTGCAATACACGGCTAGTGAGGCGAACGGGATTGATTTTATTGTTACGCGAAATGAAAAAGATTATGAATTGAAAAATATTCTTTCGCTTTCTCCAGAGCGTTTTTTGGAATTGTGCGTAGAGTTTAAATAACGCTCTTGGAGCGGAGAGAGAAAACACGGGCGCGATGAGATGTGCGCCCGTGTTTTTTGTTGCACGTCAACACGGTCTGATATTGTTACAAGGCAGCTCTTCGGGGTGGGCGACCTCAAAACCGCAGTTTGCTTCCATATTCAGTGTAACTGTTGGCAATCTTAATAACCACACTCAGCAATATACTCAAAAAATGATTATCAAAAGGCTAAAAATTGGACGTGTTACAAAAGGTATGCTAAAAAATTTCCAAAACACTATACTAAAATCTTGAAGGATTCCCGTGTCAAGCACTCAGAATGACTGACTTTTTGCAAGCATATCCCGCTCAAAGGACGGTAAAACATCGCGCACCCGCCGTGCGAGCGCACTATTGTTTCCAAAACGCAAAAAGACCGCGCGAGAAAATGCCTGAACAGGCACACTGACGCACGGTCTTTTGAATGAGTAGAATAGAAAGAATTGTCTTTGGAATAACCGCTTTTAAAGCACAAAAATCGCGAGAGCAGAGCAGAATTTGAATTCATCGGCTCGATTCTCTTCATTTCTGTGTTCCTCGCGTTTGATAAGATAATTCTTGTTGCAATTTCTGACAGAAAAGTGGGGAATTATTCTTTACAACTTACCGTTTTCTCCTCCTACACAGCAATAGCAATTCCGACGATAGCCTCTAAAACTGACAGACCAATAGCAATACCAATAATTACCTTGTTCACACCGCCCTTTTGCGCGATATATGAAATCTGGGCATTCTTGTCATTCGGACATGTTCTTTTTGTTTCCGCCAGTATGGTTTTATAGCGCGAATAGTGAAGCGCATCCCCAAACATTCCAAATAGAAACATAAAGATGAGTCCTCCAATCACTGTAAAGGTTAGCACAGTACTAACAAGCTCAGCAAGAATCCCCCACAAATAATTTTTTCTGTACATCAAGTTCCAGCCACCCGCCCAAAACGAACCCCAGTTCCAGTTTGTTTTTCCGTCAGTAGCGGCAAATTTATCAAAAGTCCTTTTATAATGCTCATAGTTATGCTCTATCGCATACGGACTTGTTGTTCCAGTGATATACGCTCGCATCAACGCTTCGTCATCATCGTCAGAAGCGGAATTCGCATGGCTCGCGCTTTCTTGTGACTGTGCCGTCTGTGAAAACGCATTACTCTGCTGAGGCGGAGTTTGCTCCGTCCCCCCCCCTAACTTTCGTGCCACAGTTCGTACAGAATGCGACACCATCATCCAATTTTGCCCCGCAATTTGAACAAAATGCCATAATAAAACCTGTCGCTGTCTTATTTTATACTCTAATCAACTTGAAGCAAAGGAAAAGTTAAAAAAACTTAATCCTTGTAAAAGTTGATTGACCTATGGAATAAGACAACCTCCTTATTCGATAGGTGGCAATCGCTACTTATCAATCCTACTCCGACAGGATAAAAGTAGATGACTGCCTGTGTTTTAGAGGTTGAAAGCACAGGCAGTTTTTTTGTGCCTGAAGGAGTTTTCAATGGACGAGTATTACAGCGATGAGGAAGATGATATTCGCTATCTTGGCAGTGGGGACGAGAGCGAAGAAGTTTTTGAAGACGGCGAAAAGCTCAAGTTTGAAGTGAACGGAAAAACACTGTATCCGTATTTTGCCTACACGCTGAGCTGGGATTGGGATATTGACGGCAAGTATGCAGAGGGCGAGAACTTTTTTGCAGACATCGACGAGGAATCAATCGAGATTACCGACGATTACGGCGAAACGGTGGATTACGAGCCAACGGCGGAGCAGCTTGCAGAATGGGAGGACTACCTTGAAGCAAATGCAGAAAAGGCGGTCGCGTTCAGCGGCGGCGTGAACGGCTGGGAAAGCGTGAAATCAATCGTGGCTTAATCTTGCTTTTTGGGTGGGGACTTTATGAAAACAAGATTAGACAGTTTGAGATTGGCAGAAAGATGTTTTGACCGCGCAGTGTACGAGGTCGGACGGAATGACAAGGCTCTGGCGCAGTTTTTTTTCAACGCCGCGAGCGGTTACCTACAGAAGTCGAAACGGGAGATACAGGATTATGTTGAGCGCACTAATAAATAAAGGTTTGTGCGAAAAGAAAAGCACAAAAGGAATGAGCAGGGAAAAATGGCTAGAAGTTCGCAAAAACGGAATCGGCGGAAGCGACGCGGGGGCAATTATGGGGCTGAACAGATACAGCTCTCCGCTGACGGTGTATTTTGCGAAGAAGGGCGATGTGCCGCAGGTGGAAAATGCAGCGATTCATTGGGGCAATGTGTCGGAAAACGCTATTCGGCGCGAAATTGCCAGAAAGTACGGCTTAAAGGCGCGGAAAATGCCGTATATGTTCCGCAGTCTTAAAAATCCGTTTATGATTGCCGACCTTGACGGGCTGGTGATGGCGGAAACGGAGACCGACATCGAGGGCGTTAAGGTGCAGGGTGTGGGCGGGCTTGAAATCAAGACGACGACGCACTTTAACGTCGAGTTCACGCCCGACGAAATCCCCGACAGCTACTATGCGCAAGTGCAGCATTATATGGCGGTTACGGGGTTATCGTGGTTCATTCTTGCCGTGATGATTGATAAAGTCGGAGGGCGCGTGTATGTCGTACCGCGCAACGAGGGCTTTATTGAACAGCTTATAGAGCGCGAGAGAGTGTTTTGGAATGACTATGTGGAAGCCGACATTCCGCCAGCTCCGACGGGAATTGAGCGGGAAATGGAGATTATCGGCACGCTGCCGACGGCGGAAAGCGTGGAAATCGACGCGAGTTACAGCGATTTACTCGACGAGAGGGCGGCGATTGAAGCGCAGATAAAGGAGCTTGAGAAAAAGAGCGCGGCACTCAAAGAAAGCGTGTTGCTTGCGATTGCACAGGCTTCTGGGAATGAGAGCGCAGAGAAAACGACGGCGGTGTGTAATGAGTGGCGCATAAGCTACAACACACAGACGCGAAAAAGCGCGGACGTGAAGGCATTGGAGAAAGACGGCTTGACGGATTACATCAAAACGAGTTCGTCAAAGGTTGCAAGATTTACACGCATTAAGGCGTAAGGAGTTTTTTATGAAAGTTGACGGTTCAGACGCAAAATCAAAAATGGGCAATGTTCCACAGGTACAGTCTACCTCTGCTGTTGCAGAGCAGAAAGGGGAAACGGATTATAAAAAGCTGGCACAGAGTTATCTGTCGCTTGTCGGTCAAAACGTGCCTAAAAAGGTGATGTTTGAGTTCTTGAGCCTTGCAAAGACAAAGCAGCTCAACCCATTCAACCGCGAAATCTATCTTGTCGGTTACGGTCAAAACTGGAACGTAATTACAGGCTATGAAGTCTACTTGAAGAGAGCGGAAGCCACTCCGAGCTATGACGGATTCGAGTTTGAGATTGACAACAGCGACCCGAACGACATTTCAGGCACAATCTCGATTTATCGCAAAGACCGCACACGCCCATTCAAGCACACAGTGTACTTGAATGAAGTGCAAGGCAAAAAGAGCAACGGCGAAGTAACTTCTATGTGGAAAACCCGACCGCGCTTTATGCTTGAAAAAGTGGCTATCGGGCAGGGCTTGCGCTTGTGTTTCCCTCTTGAGTTCGGCGGTATGCCATACACATCCGACGAAATGGGCAACATCGAACAGCAGCCACAGGCTGTTTCTCAAATGCCGCAGGAACAACCGCCAGCAGAAGCGCAACAGGAACAGCCTCCGATTGACGAAGACGACGATGTGGCGAAGGCGTTTAATGCGGCGGGCGGCAATGATAACGCTCCCGATTTTCCGAGTGCCGAGGAAGCCGAAGAGCAAGGCTTAGAGTTCTAGGCTATGGGAATAATTGCGTTTGTGGTGGTGTTTGTGTTTGCGATGTACATTGCGCTGATGTTGACGGACGACGGCAACTGGTAGATGTACTTAATCAAAGTACAGACGGAAAAAGCAAAAGTACACTTGTACAAAACAAAAGTACAGGTGTACTTCAAGGCGGTACAGGTGAGAAATGACAAAGTTCACTTGTACTTTGAGAAAATACACTTGTACGAAGCAAAAGTACAGATGTACTTAAAGAGGGAGCGAAATGAACGAAAAGCTACAATCAGAGCTTATCAAGATTCACAATTTGTTTGAAGGTGCGTATGTTATCGCGCAGGGAATTAACACTGAATACAACGATTGTCTTTGTGAGATTATGAAAACGGCGTTGAATAAGTTGTGGGATTTGATGAAGGAAGAAACAAAGGACATTTAAGGAGCAAGAAAATGGGTAGAGTAACATTTGCACAGAGTTTGACGGACGCGCGGCTTATGGCGGACGCGGTAAAGGCGAATGAAGAGAAGTTGCTGGCGAACGGTATGCCGAAAGACACGGTTGAAGTGTTGGAAAGTGCGATTGCGGATTTATCAAAACTCGATACAGAGCAGGAAAAGCTCAAGGCGGAGCTTAAAGCGAAAACTGCAAGCCTAGAGGCAAGAAGCGCAGATTTAGCGCAGGTTATGACTGCAACACGCCAAAGAGTAAAGCTCGTGTTTGATAAAGAGCAGTGGAAAGAGTTCGGCATTCAGGCACGCCGCTAAAAAATCTTGAATCTAGCCGCAATAGCACGCGGGATAAAGTGCGCTATTGCGGTTTTGTTGAGGATTTTTTACAAAACAGCCTATGACTGAAAGGGGGAAGTAATGAGCGAAAAAAGATGTTTTAGCGCAATGGTGTTGTCGAGTGATGCTTATTTAGATTTAAGCCCGGCGGCGCAATGCCTTTATGTGCAGCTCAATTTACAATCTGATGACCGCGGCTTTGTCGGAAACGCCAGCGCGATTTTGAGAATGATAGGCGCAGAAAAGAATACATTGCAGGAACTTGTAGAAAGCAAGTTTTTAATTAAGTTTGCTTCTAGCGACTATGAGCAGCTGCAAAATGATGTGTATTTGATTCGGCATTTCAATGTTCACAATAGTTTGCGAAACGACAGAAAGCCGAATAATTATCCTTTTCTTTTGGATAAAGTAACGGAAAACGAAAGCGGAGAGTATGAGCAGGGGATTTCAAAGGTCGAAAAGTCGGAGATTTCGACATCTGAAACAAATGCAAAGATTAATGCGCAGGAGGCACTAGAGCAAGAAGCGGCTGTTGAAGATGTTGCACAGGTCGGAGCGTGCAATGTTGAAAAAGCTGTTGAAAGTGTGGAAAAAGCTGTTGAAAGTGTGGAAAAAGAGCAAGTCGAACAGACAGTAGAAAACTACTTCTTTGATTGTTGGAACAATACAAAAGACAGTAACGGGCTTTGCATTTTTCCGATTGGTGCGAGCGTGAAAAATAAGCACGATTGGCGCACCTTTTGGAAAAACAACAAGCCTACAAAAGAGCAGTTGCAAACGGCGTTTCGCAATATTGCCGACGGCGTGAACAGCGGAAGCCTTGAGAGGCAATATCTGCCGAGTACGCCCGATTCTTTCGTGAGCAAGAATTGGATTTATCGCAGTCAAACGCCTTACAAGAAACAACAAGGCAATGCACAGAGCGAAGAGCAAATGACGGGAATTGATTGGACATCGGTCAACTTTTAGACGGGAGCAAAACAATGGACGAGAAAACAAAGAAGAGCCTTAACAGCATTATGATGAGCATTATGCAGAATCTTTCTGAGGAAGAAAAAGCGGCATTGAATGAGAGTAAAGGCGATACAGTGAAATCTCTTGATGAGATAAATGCGGAATGGGAAGCAAAAATAAAAATGCACATCGAAGCGGAAGAGGTGGCAAAAGCCAAAGAGGCAGAAATAGAGAGATTGCAACAGTGCAACATCGAACAAGAGTTTTATAATGCACGATTTACCGATTACAAGCCGTTTAATGCGACGCAGAAAGCAGCCCTTGACGCAGTGAAAGAGCTGGTAGACAAAAAGACGGGGAAAGTGATTTTGCTCGGTGCGAACGGGCTGGGAAAGACGTTTTTAGGTGCGATTGCGGTTAAAATGCTCGGCGGCAAGATGTACACGATGTTTGAGATTTCTTGCTTAATTCGAGAGGCGTATTCTCCGCTGGCGAAAAAGACAGAGCTTGAAATCCTTGAAGAGCTTGCGAGTGTGCCTATGTTGTTTATCGACGAACTCGGACGGTCAAAGAGTTCGGAGGCGGAGCGCAACTGGTTGAGTTATGTTATCGACAAACGGCATACAAGAAAATTGCCGCTTATGATTGGGGGAAACGTGCATTTACAGAAAAATTGTAGTGCGCACGGGTGTCCGCATTGCTTTGAGCGGTTTTTCGGGCGCGATGTGCAGAGCCGATTTTTGCAGAATACGCGCATTGTCGAAATGCAGGGCGAGGATTATCGCAAGTGTGGGGGCGCAAAATGATGAATGATGATTTTAAATATATGCTGATTCCAAAGGCAAACACGGGAAAGAAGACTCGGTTTTTCCGTACTCTAAAAGAAGCGGCGGCGTTCTTGGGAATAAAGGAACATACAATAATCGGCTGTTTATATAACGGCTATTGCTGTAATGGTTACTATGTGGATTATGACATAGATTACATTGAGTTTTGAAATGAGAAAGTCAAACGAAAGGAGTTTGTATGAATTTTGACAAAAGAAAGGTGTATACGGCGGTTAATGCTGACGAATTGCACGAAGGTGATTTGGTTTTTGCGACGGATATTTTAAGCTGGCTAAGAACAGAGGTTGAGGGGGCGGAAAAAGAATACGACCCGATGCCTATTGCGGCTATTAAGTCAGAAGAGGCTGAGTGCAGATTCAGTTTCAGCGTAGGAGAAGCGGATACAGTAGACTATGCCTTAGTATACCTTGTCTGTCCTGCACGCAATGCAGAAGCATACAGGGCTTGGCAACAAGGCAAGGCTGTCGAAATGCAGTTATCGTCCGATGATTGCTGGACATCTGTAGTACCAGATTTCCCTAAAACAATGAACGATTTTTGGTTCCGCAACAATGTACGGGTAAAGCAAAAGAAGCCACCTGCCCCATCGTATCGCCCCTACGAAAGCGTGAGCGAACTTGTTTCTGATTTCAAGAAGCGGTTTGACACGCATACACCAAAATATGCTATGCCTTTGATTTGGGTGAAAAAGCGCGGTAATAGCAAGAAAACGAAATTGATAACAGCGTTTAACGAGAGAGAAAACTTGGTTTATCTTGACGGCGGTGAAGTCTACGATATGGACGGTTTGTATAAAGATTACATCTTTCTTGACGGCACGCCGTGCGGGGTAAAAGAATGACAGAGAAAGAAAAGGCAGTTTTGCAAAAGGCTTATAACTTTATGGACGCGGCGCGATTGATTGCACAAAGAATAGATACAGAGCAAACCGATGCTCTCACAGAATGTTTATGCGCGGCGGAAAATCTTATTTATGAAGAGTTTTTAGAAGAGGTCTGAATGAAGACGTGTAGAGATTGTAAGCGTTTTTTAGGGAATGTGCCAATCAGAGAAAAAACGCGATTGTGGGGCGAGTTTGAAACAATGCTGTTTCAGTGCGACCGCCGCGACATTCCACGCGATGAATACAACGCAAGAGAAAAGCGGGTTATGAGTATGAGCGGCGACGGCATTTTGCGGCTTTATGGCGACGGCGACGAGGTTTTTGCGGCGTGCGAGCGGTTTGTTGAGAAAACAGAAAGCACTAAGCAGACTGATTTATTTCGATTTTGAGTTATTTTGGTTAAGATATGTTAAAAGAGATAAGCGAAGATAAGAATGGCTATTTATGGGCTGAATACAAGCCCAAGCCTTTAGATTTTTCGGCTTTGCCATACTTTCCAGAGCCAAAAAACGACAATGAGCGGCTGCTTAATCTGCAATACGATTATCGCAATAACAAAAATGCAGAATCGATTGCCGAAATGTACAAAATATTAAAAAAAGTGAGTATAAAGATAATCACGAAGGAATGTAAAAAAAGAAAAATTCGCGGAATCGATTACAGAGAAAAAGCGCAAGATGTGGCAAGCTATATTATCGAACAGTATTTAACGCGAAAATGTTTTGTCATAAAAACGTCGTTTGTTGCATATTGCTTTTTACAGGCAAAGCACGAAATTTTCTATCAAAAAGAAATTGATAAAATAACGGATTTTGTGGGAGAAGATTTTTTTAGAAGGTTATAAAATGAATGAAACAAAAAATGACCGTCCAATTTGTGAAACTTCTGGAAAAGTGTGTTATTCCAAAAAGGACGCTGGTGGTATAATCCACGCAATGAGAAGCCATAATCATTCGCGGTGTCGCAAGAAATACGCGCCTTGTCGGTCGTATTTCTGCCCTTATTGCCATACTTACCACATTACGCACAAGATTCTTTTTGAATATCGCAAAAAGTAAGTTACATAATGGTGGCTGTTCCCGTTGCGGTTGTCGCGCCTGTTTGTGCGCTTGCGCTTCCTGCTGTTGCAACGGGAATGCCTGCCGCAACGGTAATCATTGCATTTTGCGTGATATGATTAACTATCACATTGCCGATGTCTTCCCACAGCTTTTTTATACTTGCTTTAGCGTCGCTCGGAGCGTCCGAAGCTGTTATCAATTCGGCTATATCATCGCCGAGCTTTTTTCCGTTCATCGCCATTTTGTAGCCCTCTTTACAAGTATAGGAAACGGGTATATTTTGATTCATTCACACGCCGCAATATCGTTCGCCCGTGCGTTCGGCTTCGTCAAGAAAATCTTGTAATGCTTTTTTCACTTTCTTTGGCGTATCGGGTAGTAAATCATCTACTGTTAAGTCGTAACTACTACCCTGATAATGCTCATCTTTCAGCCATTTCTTCCACGGAAACATCTTATAGTATGCATTGAGTGATGTAAAAATCATTCTTTTCGACCTCCGTCAATTTTATTATACATATCTTTTGCAATTCTTACAATTTCTCTTGTAAACGGATTACAATTTTTCTCACCATAAAGAAAAGCCACGACTGGCGTGGCTCATAACCGTTCAAGAAAGAACGGCGGCGCATTATTTTTTGTCAATCATTTTTATTTTTTTTCTCCTTCGCCTGTCAGCAATTTCTCAAGAAAGGCTTTATCATCTTTTGAGATTTCATTAAAAACACCGTGCTTTTTCAAATCGTGATAAATAGTTCCTTTGTAAAAATCAGAAATATCATTTCCGTAAAGGTCTCTATGCTCTTTATTAACGGCATACACCTCATATGGAATATCCCTTACAGCTATTTCATACGTCCTCGAATCTTTATCATAAAAAGCTAGCGCGGACAAAGAACCTGTCAAAGAACCCTCTAGCTTCTCAAGATAAGCCGTTTTATCTAGTGCCAAGTTATCTATTGGCAAGCCTCTTTCTTTTAGTTCTTGCTCATATTTCTTCATAAACTCCTCTTTTGTTTCAATATAAGGAGGTCTTGAAGGAACATAATTATTGACGGAAGCAGCTTTCTGCTGTATACTGTTATCTGTGGAGATACCAGTATGACCATTAGAAGCTGGCGCACCGTTTTGGCGCGTTATAGTCGGTGAAACCCCGACCTCCACTTTTTCAAGTCCCTGCTTCTTTAATTCCACTTTATCAACTTTCTTAATCGTTACAATATAATTGCCGAGTTTATCTTTGTTAAAGCAAATGATATTTGCTTTATTCTCATTCATTTTGTCTTTCTTTGCGATTAAAAAATTCCCTTTTGCCGTATCGATATATGCACGTTTTGCATTTTTAATCATATTCAGAATATCTTTGTACTCTTCCTTTCTGAAATCCTGATTATTATGCGAAGCCTTACGCTGTGGATTGATATGTTTCATTCGCTTTTGCGTAAGGTAGAAATTCCCCGAAACACCGAGTTTTTCTATCAATTCTTTTTGCAAAGACGGCAGTTTTATAGCCGAAGGAACAGCCTTGTAATTCCCCAAAAAGATATTATCAATAATGTTTTCAAACTCTGCTTGTGTAGGTTCAACAGCATTTTTTATCTGCTTTTCCGTCAATTCGTTCTTTTCTACAATGCCGTTTTTTGATTCTTGCTCTTTCTTATTCTGCCGTGCAAAATGGTTTCTCAATCCTTGCGTTTTTTGAGCGCGTTCTTTGATTTTTTCGCGTCCTTTTTCCTTTGCATACGCCGAAAGTTCCTTGACGATTGAAAGCGGCTTTCCGTTCTCGTCCATAAAGCGCGATTTATTCTGTAAAACAAGGTCAAGCAGTTCTTTTGTGCTTTCGCATTTCTCGACCTGCTTTTTCAATCGTGCAATGCTCATCTTTGCACCGCGGTCTTCCTTGTCATAAATCCTGCGCCACTTGCCCTGTGCGATTTTCTTAAACTTCGTACCGCGCCACGTTCTCACTGTACCGACTGGATAACCCGACTTAGCAATCAACGTCAGCATAAAGATTGCTTTTTCAATCCGCTCTGTATGCGCTTCGTCTTTTAGCGTGTTGAGATGTTTTAGCAATTCCCTCTTGAAATATGCAAGTGTTTCTGCTTCTTCCTCTTTGTGCATTTCGTCCAAGGCTTTTCGTAGTGCCTTGTATATTTCTTTGTTTGTCATTGTAAATCTCTATCCTCTACAAATATAGGAAAATACGCATTTTCCTATATATGCAAGAGGTAATACAATGGACTTTTTAGACAGATATAAGATGTACAAATTGGAAAATGAGCTGAGAAAGGCTCTTAGCCATAAGTACATTCGACGTTATCCCAAAAAAAACGGCAAGGGGTACAACTATGTTTATGCTGATAGTTGGAAACACCCGTTCAAAGCATTGCTTGAATGTTTCGGAATTGGCAAAGAGAAAATTGTTGCTGATTTTGACAAGGAAAACGTAAGCAAAGATTACGATTGCGACAAACAGACTTTTGCAGCACATATTCTTGAGTATTTTACTCATAAAGCAAAATGGGACTCTCTTTTTTCAAAGAAAGTTGTTCGTGATAAAGCGAAAAAGCCTGTGAAGAACACTTCGGAAAACAAAGTGAAAAGCACAGGAACTGCAAAAAAGACTGGTGCAAAGAAAAAGGCTGAGAGCGACAAGTTTAAGCCTAATCTTTCTCTTATGCGCAAGGTGTGGACGCTTTATAATCCTACAGGGAAAAGTATAGCGGCGCAAGAAGCTAAAACCGATAATGTAAGCGGAGGTGTAAACAATGGCAAAGATTCAACTGACACTAGACGAACGGTACTTCCCCGAAATTCTAAAACGATACGGAACGGAGGGAGCGAAAAAACAGGCAATTCAGATGTGTCAAACAATGGGAATGGAGATAACGGAAAGCAATCTTCATTCGGTGTTGTGCAATCTGGAGTCGGACTTGGAAATGCAATCCCCGATGTTGACCGAGGAAGAGGAAGAATTACTAAAGTAACAGCGCGAAAAATCCGCGAGCAGTGCCGTAAAATCCTTGAAAAGAGTGATTCGGAAATTACGGAAGCTGATAAGGCAATTTTGGCGCAATATGTGGGCGCGGGCGGAACTGATGAAGAGGGCAGCTCTAACAGCGGCGTTCTTTATGAGTTCTACACTCCGCGCAATGTCATTTCAAAAGTTTGGGAACTCGTAGACAAGTACAATCCGCGTCAGGACAAGACAGTTATTGAGCCGTCGTCGGGAATTGGCAGATTTGCCGAGGGCAGAAGCGAAAAGTTCACACTGTTTGAACTTGAAAAAGATTCTGCTCGAATTGCGCATTTGCTTCATCCAAAAGCCGAAGTTGTACAGGGCGCATTTCAAGAAAACTTTATGAAGCAGACGAAAGGACGCTTTACAAAAGACTTTGAAAAGTTCGATGTTGCTGTTGGTAACCCGCCTTATGGTGCTTATACTGGCAAATACAAAGGTATGGGCGAGGGTAAAGAGTTCAAACGTTATGAGTCTTATTTTATGGCTCGTACTCTTGATACTGTAAAAGACGGCGGCATTATGGCTATGGTAGTGCCTAGCGGATTTTTGAACGGCGGCAGTTCATACGGCAAAGACCTTGAGAAAATCGCAGAAAAAGCAGAATTGCTTGAGGCGTGGCGTCTGCCAAATGGTACTTTTGAGAGTACAGATGTTGGAACTGATATTGTTGTTTTCCGAAAAGGCAAAGGAACTACAGCGGACACTCTCAGAAACTATTTCAAGAACAATCCCGACCATATCGCAGGTGAAGTGTCTACAAGAATCGGACGTTTTGGCGAAGAAACTTATATCAAGCCAAAAGACGGCGAAGATTTTGCAAGTGCTGTTGCTGCTATCGACGTGGGTAAGGTTGAAGCCTCGAAAGAAGCAGAAAAAGCCGCAAAGAAAGTTGAAGTTACCGAGGTAAAGGCAGAGCCGAAAAAGATTTCTTCAAAGACAAAATTCGGCGACACTGTGAAACTCGACAATGGAAAAGTCGGTCGTGTTTCTGGTTATATCACTAAAAACAGAAAGACTGTCGGCGTTCGGGTAAATGTGGACGGAAAAACAGAAGATGTTGCATTTACCGATGAGCAACAGGCAAAACGCAACCGCAGCGAAGCAATGAAAGGCAACGACAATGCAAAAGGTGCGCACGATTACCCGTCAAATCCAGACGGTCATATTATGGACTCGGATGAGTTTAATAAAAAGTATGGCAAGCGTTTTGACGCAAAGGATATTGCTATTTGGCGCGTTGTTGACAAGTTCGGTAATGTGGATATGTCAAAACTTAATGATTATCAAAAAGAGTATGTTAAGACAAGCGACCACTATGTAAAAGACGGCGAAACGTATAAGAACGTCGTAAACTATGCAAGTGGCGATATTCGCAAAAAGCTCCGTGAACTTGACGAAAACGACCCGCAGTATGAGCAGAAAAAGAGGTTGCTTGAGGCTGTGTGTCCAAAAGAAAAAGGCTTGTTGCGTACTTGGAAGGAAGTTCAAACAAATGATAAGGGAGAGCAAATTGAGGTTGAGAAATCCGAAGGCTTTGAAATATCTCCTTATAGCGATTGGACACGCAATTACAAGTTAAAAGACGGAAGCGACCTTATCGAACAAGGTTTTATCAAATGGCTTGCTCCCGGAAGCGAAAACTGTCCTGTTGCTCAATCTGAAATCCCTGTAGGTATCAACATTTATGATATTATCGAGTATGCGCGAAAAGTGCCTTACAAGACTTCAAAAAGAGAGCTTGGAATTGATAAAGATGATAAGAAGGGCTTTGAACA
>CALDID010000181.1 GCA_937901865.1 uncultured Treponema sp. | reverse complement strand
CAAATACACTCACGAACAAAGGGCGCATCGTCTGTACGGCAGGCTACAAGCTCACTAATGGCACAGCATTTATCAACGACGCGGCAAACGGCGGCACAGTGGAATATAAAGGAAGCGGAGAAGTCGCGGCGGTCGAATATAACAATCTCGTTTTCACCTCTGGCATGCTTACAGGCTCTGCCGATTTCTCTGCAAACGCAATCACGGTAAACGGCGGTAGCACCACGCTTACAGGCAACATCAGCGCAACCACATTCTCTCAAACAGCGGGCGACATCTCCTTTACGGGCAGTATCAAAGCGAATAGCATAGATATAAAACAAGCGGTTTCAGGCTCTCTCACTCTCGGCGGAAAATCAAGCGTAACTGACCTTGCAATAGAAAAATCTGGCGGCTTTGCCCTCACTGTAACCGACACTCTTTCTGTAACAGGCACTTTCGTTTTGAGCGGTACAAGCGAAGATTCTCTCTTACTCATTCACGGAAACGGCGAAGAAAGCGAGGAAAATGCAGCGCATATAGAACTAAGCTCAACCGAACAGCACGACGGGCAATTTCTCCAAGTCGATTGGAACGGCATTTACATCACGCAATACAAAGGCTTATACAGCGTATTCTCAAACAACAAAGTCGGTATTCGCCACGGCTGGCGGCTCACGACAAACTTCACGATATATTCTACACTCGCAAAAGTCGGTTCAGACACCGTCGCCATCACGTTCGATTCTGCGCTTTACACTTCTAGCGGCACACTGTTGCACTCTGCTTCTGATTTCTCCTCTCTCGCTAGTGCGCTCTACATTGAATCGGGCAGCGAAAAACTAACGCTTTCTGCAAGCGCAGTAAACACAAACTCCGAGACTTCAGACATCTCCGACGACGGAGAAGCAACTCTCCTCTTCAAAGCCTCTCGCTCTTTCACGCTCGACGACATCAAAAATGCTCATATTTTCGTATCGAACGATGTAGATGATGTTATCGGCAAAAATAACCGTATCATCGACACGCTCGCCGTGCATTGTGTGAGCCATTATCTGCTCGGCGCAGTCGATGTTCTTCGCGTTTCGCCAACGCTCACCTATTCAGACGGCTTAGAGATTGACGAGCATTACAGCGCAACAGAGTTCGCAGAAGATGCAGGCAAAGACGGCTATGTGCTTTTTGCAGGCGATGAGGAAACATATTCGCTCAGCGTGAATACTCGTATCATCACAGGCGACGCAAAGGATTTCTCAGACAGCATTTCCCTCTTTGCACAAAGCGGCGCAATTTCAAAACGAGACCTTGAATACGACAGCGAAAAGCAGACCGACGGAAACATCTCAAAGAATAATCTCGTTAATTTCACGATAGATTCTTCTATTGTAGACTTTAGCGGCGCAGAGGGTATTCGCTTTATGTTCGCTTTGAGTGGCGGAGAAAACATCATCGACTCTGACGGCGACGGCGAAAAAGATATGCCGCTGTATGCGTACAGGCTAAAAGACGAAGACGACATCACCAGCCTTGACATTTGGAGCGTTACGCTAAAGAGCTTGAAGGCACAGCGCGGCGGAGTGAGCGTATTAAACAACGTAATCAACGCGAGCAGAAAAGAGCAAACCACTATCGAAGTAGACGTTACAAGCAATAGCACGCTGCAAGTATATGTGATGACGATAGACGGAAGCATTGTAAAAACGCTTTGCAAAGGCAGAGTGAGCAAAGGCAAGCATTACTACACATGGAACGGCACAAACGGAAACGGAAAAGCCGTCGCTCGCGGAATGTACTTTGTGCGAGTCTTATCAAGCGACATCGACGAAACACGAAAAGTGATGGTCGTAAAATAATTTTTTCTAAATTTTTTCTACAATAGATTTTTCTTCTCGTCTAAGCCCTGCATTTTCAAAAAGTAGGCCTGTTTTTAGATGAAAGTAGCCCTGTTTCACGAAGAAAGTAGGCCTGTTTTGTGTGTGAAGTAGGCTAGTTTTAGGAAGAAAGTAGCCTACTTCTAGGCAAAAACTAGGCTAGTTCACTCCAAATGCACGCCCTGCTTTTCTGAATGCAGAGCCTGCATTTTGAAAAAATAGGCTTTGTTTACCTTTGCAAAGCACCGCTGTATTTTTCAAAACAGCCTGTGGCTGTTCGTGTACGGAAAAATATAAAATGCGGTAAGGATTATTATGAAGATTTTCGATATAATATAATTTGTAAAGACTTAGGGTAAATACTTTAAGGATTTAGAAGGAGTAAATATGAAACGTTCAGTTGTAGTTTCTGCATCATTGTTTGCTTTGTTAAGCGCAAGTTTGCTTACTTCTTGCGGTGGAGAGAAAAAAGCCGCAAGTGCAGCAGGAGCAAAAAGCAATGAGCCTGTTAAGATTTCACTTTGGTACGGTGCTGCTGTAACAGAAGCAGGTGCGCCGCCAGCTGATTGGAATGTATTGCAGATTGTAAAAGACAAGCTCAACATCGACTTAGAGCTTACGATGCTCCCATCTTCAGAGAGCGACCAGATTGCAAAGGTAAACGCTGCAGCTGCGGCAAACAGCTTGGGCGATTTGGTATTTATTCAGGACGCAAACTATACAAAACTCGTTGACCAGGGTCTTTTAGCTCCTGTTGATGATATGTATGATATGATGCCTAATCGCACAAAATTGTTGTATGATGACGCTTCAAAGAAATATACAACATATAAAGGACACTCTTTTGCATTCGCACAGCCAGGTTCTATCCAGAAGAACGAAGGCGTGTTAATCCGCAAAGACTGGCTCGACAAGCTCGGTCTTGCAGTTCCTGTTACAACAGATGACTATCTCAATGTAATGAAAGCATTCACTGAGCAAGACCCTGACGGCAACGGCAAGAACGATACATACGGCTTCGGCGGATACTTGGAGCTTTCTGCAACAAATGAAGGCTTGGGACGCCGCCTTGACCCATTGACTGGTGCATTCGGCACGGTGGGAACATGGTCGCTCGAAGCGGACAGCGTTGGTTTGAACGTGAACCGCCCAGAATATTTCGAAGCGTTGTCTTGGGTAAAGAGCATCGTCGACGCGGGCGCAATCGACCCGAACTGGCTCACTTACAAAAAAGACGATTTCCGCGCGGCATGGAAGCAGGGTCGTTTCGGTATTATGAGAGAGCAGAATGCAGCATTTGCAGCAGAGAACAACTACAAGCCGTTTGACCAGAACTTCCCAGAAGGCGAATGGATTGTGATTGACCCGCCAAAGGGACCAAAAGGAAAACTTTCTGTCGGTACAAATATGGTCGGCTATCGTATGTATGCAGTGAGCGCAAAGGCTGCGGCTGCGGGCAAGAAAGAAGCGATTGCAAAGCTCTTGGAGTGGATGTCTTCAGACGAGGGTTATTACTTGCTCGGATTCGGTGTTGAGGGCGTGAACTATGTGCTCAAAGACGGTGTTCCTGTAGTTGACGGTCTTCCTGACGCTTCAAAGGGCTACACACAGCCAGAAATCCAGCCAATCACACAGCTTCGCAATATGGTTTTCTACAACGGCGACGCAGAGCTTGCTTCACGCTATCCGACATACACAGCGGCAAAGTCTGGCAAGACGATGAGTGCATTAACGACATTGCGCGAGATGCAGAAGCACCCGTGGACGAGCCAGACTGGCGTAAACGGTATGCCAAAGCCATCTGCTGACGTTGAGCGTTTCTTGAATCAGGGAATCAGCGAGTTTATGACTGGCAAACAGGCTCTTACAAAAGAGAACTGGGACAAGTGGGTTGCTGATTTCAACAAGATGGGCGGAAAGGATTGGAATGACCAGGGTGTAAAGTACGCTCAGGAAAACAACCTCGTTCACTAAGGTGGCATAGGTGGCACAGGCACTTTTGTAAAGGCACTGCCACTTTTGTGAGAAGGCTTTTATAAAGGTAAATGAAAACCGAAGTGGGAGTTTTTTAGAAAATCACTTCGGTTTTTTTGTCGAAAAATATTGATTTTTTTGTGCAATATATCGTATTATAGTATTATCTGGAGCGATGGCAGAGAGGTCGAATGCGGCGGATTCGAAATCCGTTATACCGCAAGGTATCGGGGGTTCAAATCCCTCTCGTTCCGAATGTTTTAGGCGCAAAATAGTGAAAATACTATTTGCGCTTTTTTATTGCACGGGAAAAAGCTGCTATGACGCTTGAGTACACGGCTGTTTTCTGTTATGCTGTAAGGCGTTATGAAAAACTTTGCAAAGTTCTCATTCATTCTATTCTTATCGCTCGCTTTATTTACAGGGTGCGAAAAATCTTTGGGCTACGGCGTGCTGCTTTGGAATTTAGACGACAAAAATCTTTCTGATGGCGAAATCGTAAAGGTGTATATAAAATCGAATATTTCGGGAACGTATGTTGTGGAAAAACTAGACAACGACGAGAAATTTGAAATTCCTTTATGGCAGATAACAGAGCCTGTGTCAAAGAAAAAAGCTCTGGAAAAAGCACAGAGCTATGGCGAGTTTGAAAATGTGTATGCACGTGTTTTATTAGACGGTTTGCCGATGAGGGCAGAAAGTCAGAACGTGTCTAAACAAGTGTATCGACTGCGTGAAAATGAAGTTATCAGAGTGTTTGCGCAAGGACAAGGCGAAAAGCCGAGAACGGGAAACAAAGAGATAGAAGGCGAATGGCTAAAGGTAATGGCAAAAGACGGCACTACAGGTTGGTGTTTCAGCCACTCTTTGCATTTATTCAAGATGAAAGCAGGCGAAAAAGCGTGGTCTGACAAGAAAGAGGAAAGCACTGAAAGCAGAGAAGATGACGTATTAAAGGCGATTCTTGAATCAAGGTGGTATCCAGAGAGTTTTGCCGAGATGATAGAGAAAAAGATTGTAGACCCGTCTGTTATGAAAGCAAGCTATGGATTTGAGATTAGCAATAACACGATACGGCTGCAAGACGCAAGCACTGAAGTTAGTTTCACCTACAGCGGCATAGAGAAAATCAGCAAAAATCGCTACAAGTTCACCGATACTCCGATTGAAGTTACATCACGGGCAAAAGACGCAATCTCTGTTTCTTACACCGATGAAAGCGGAAAGCCTAAGATGTACAAGATGATTACGCTGAAAGACAATATAGAAAAAATCCTTGAAGCTGAAGTAATCCGCAGAGAAAAACTATACAGGGCAATTCTTGCGACAAGCTCGGATTATTCTAGCTCAAACTATGGTAGTTTGCATTTTACACAAGACGGAAAGTTCACATGGAAAAAGTTTAATCAGCTCATTCCGACTTTGCTCGATAAAGGCGTAAAGGGGAACGGCAGCGTCGGTATCAAGTATTTTGTCGGGGAAAAGCTCAAAAATGACTATGACGGTGTATTGACGTTTAGCTTTGAGAATATGAACAGAGAAGTCAGCTTCCTCTATAAACTAGAAAGCACAGGATTGAGATTAGAAGACACGAATAAAACGCATATGAACGGCAATATCGTTGAAGAGCGAAGCAGAAATCCGCTTGTGTTGTATTTCGCAAAGTAGCAGCCACAGGCTGTTTTGTCAGCCACAAGGAGAAAAAAATGGCATTTGTACAGTTTTCACAAGTATCGCTTGCTTTTGGCGATAGAGATATATTAAAAGATGTATCGGTCAATTTGCAGACAGGCACAAAAGCCGCATTAACAGGCGCAAACGGAGCTGGAAAATCAACTCTGATAAAAATAATGGCAGGACTGATAGAGCCAGACAGCGGAAAACGCATTGCACAAAAAGATGCTCGCATTGCATACTTGCCGCAGAGCGGACTTGTTCACCATGGCTGTACGCTGAGGGAAGAGGCTGACAAAGCATTTTTGTGGGGGTATGAAGTACAAGCACAGATAGACAAAATCGGCGATGAGCTAAAAACGAACTCTACCCCTGCGCTTTTAGAGCGACATTATGAGCTTATGACAAAGCTTGAAGAAAGTGGCTGGCACAGAAGAGCGACAATGGCAGAAAGTGTCTTACTCGGTCTTGGTTTCTCTAAAGAAGACTTTGACAAACAAACCGATTTGTTTTCTGGCGGTTGGCAGATGAGGATTGCACTTGCAAAAGCTCTTATGGGCTCGCCAGATATTCTTTTACTCGATGAGCCGACGAACTATCTTGACCTTGAAGCTCGCGAATGGCTTGAAAAGTTCTTGTCAGATTTTGCAGGCGGCTTCTTGCTCGTTAGCCACGACAGATACTTTCTTGACCACACCATAAACGAAGTCTATGAGCTTTTTGGCGGCGATTTGAAGCGGTATCCTGGAAACTTTACGCATTATGAAAAGGTGAGAGAAGTAGAGCTTCAGACGCTTATCGCTTCTTACGAACAGCAACAACAAGAAATTGAACATTTGCAAAGCTTTATAGACCGTTTCGGCGTAAAGGCAACAAAGGCAGCACAGGCTCAAGAGCGACAGAAGCAATTAGACAAAATACTTGCAAATAAGATTGAAATTCCTGAATCGCTAAAGAAAATACACTTTAAGTTCCCTGCCGCCCCGCACGCAGGAAACATCGTTCTTACACTTGAGTCTTTGAGCAAAAGCTATGACGGAGTTACAAACGTCATCGATAAATTAGATTTGGTGCTTGAGAACGGAGAAAGAATGGTTGTGGCAGGGCGAAACGGGGCTGGTAAATCTACCTTACTCCGTGTCCTTGCTGAAGTGGACAAGAACTACACAGGTTCTTTCAAGCTCGGAAGTGGAGTAAAGGTCGGCTATTTCTCTCAAGACAGCGCAGAAAGCATTAAGGGCAGCGAAACGATTTTGGAACGGCTTGAAAATCACGCACCACTAGAGCTTATTCCGCGCCTTCGCGATATGCTCGGAGCATTCTTGTTCCGTGGCGATGATGTATTTAAGAGCATTGATGTTTTGTCAGGAGGAGAGAAAAGCCGCATTGCGCTACTTGAATTGTTGCTTCGCCCCGTAAACTTGCTTATTCTCGATGAGCCGACAAACCATCTTGATATGCACTCAAAAGACGTACTTTTGCAAGCACTCAAAGATTTTGGCGGTACGGTCATTTTCGTTAGCCACGACAGAGGATTTATCGAAGGTTTAGCGACCAAAGTCTTAGAGCTTACACCAGGAAAGCACCGAGAGTTTAAAGGCGATTATTTCTATTATATGCAACGCCTTGAAGACGAAGCTAACGGAACGGTAGGAGCAAGCTCTTTCGATACAAGCACACAACAAAGCAAAAAGATTGTGGAAGAAAAGAAAGTCGAAACGGTGAGCGCAGGCAAAGCAAGCTACGAAGAGCAAAAGAGAATTGCGGCAGAAAAAGCAAAGCTAGAACGCGCCGTAAAAAAGATAGAAGACGCAATCGCAAAAGCGGAAGAAGAAAAAGCACATCTTGAAACTGAACTATCTCGCCCAAAAGTATATTCAAACGGCGAGAAAGCAAAAGCTGTGCAACAGAAAATCGCAGCGATTGAAGAGCAGATATCTTCGCTTGAAGCAGATTGGGAAGAAGCTGCTTCAAAGTTAGAATAGGCATAGCCTACTTTATAAAAGAAACTATGAGATGGCTTATCGGGTCAAGTCCGATAATGACAGATATTAAATAGGTCTAATGACTTAAAGCGAACAGGAGGACTTATAGAATGAAAGTCTTGGTTATTGGTGGTGCTGGATACATCGGAAGCCACGTCGTAAAAGCATTGATGGAAAAGGGACACAAAGTAACGGTTTTCGACAATCTCTCTAGCGGATTATTGCAAAATCTTTTTCCAGAAAATGACTTTATCGCAGGCGACATCTTGCACCCAGATACATTGGAAGAAGCATTCAGCCGCGGATTCGACGCATTCATTCACTTAGCCGCATTCAAAGCAGCAGGCGAGAGTATGATTAAGCCCGAAAAGTATTCTATCAACAACATAAACGGCACACTCAACATCTTAAACGCAGCCACAGCGCACAACTGCAAATATATGGTGTTCTCTTCAAGTGCCGCAATCTTTGGCGAACCGCAGTATCAGCCGCTCGACGAAGACCACCCAAAGAATCCGCTTAACTATTACGGATTCACAAAGCTCAAAATCGAAGAGTTTATGACGTGGTACGACCAGCTTAAAGGCTTGAAGTTTGCTTCTTTGCGCTATTTCAATGCGGCAGGCTACGATGTAGATGGCGTTTTGTACGGCTTAGAGAGAAATCCTGCAAACCTTTTGCCAGTTATGATGGAAGTTGCGTGCGGAAAGAGAGAGAAGATTTCTATCTTTGGCTCTGATTACCCAACTCGCGACGGCACTTGTATTCGCGATTATATCCACGTTTCAGACCTTGCAAGCGCACACGTTATGGCGTTGGAACATATCGCAAAGACAAACGAGAGCTTAAAATTGAATCTCGGCACAGGAAACGGCGTAACCGTTACGGAAATGCTTGAAGCAACTCGCAGAATTACAGGCAAAGAAGTCAAGGCTGAATACGTCGGACGACGCGCAGGCGACCCTGCACAGCTCACGGCAACTTCTGCAAAGGCAAAAGAAATCTTGGGATGGGAGCCAAAATACAGCGATGTAGATACACTCATCGATTCAACATGGAAAGCCTATAAGAAATACTTTAAGATGTAACACAGCCACAGTCTGTTTTGTCAGTCATAGACTGTTTTGTGAGCCACAGGCTTTTTTGTTTGATAAATGTCTGTGGCGGTGTTTGTTTTTACAAATCAGCCTATGGCTGCTGTTGCTTTTCAAGAATACTCTTGATAGATTGCTGTAACGTTTCGTATTTTGAGTTGAACTGGAAGATAAAGCTGTGCTTTTGTTTCAACGACTCTCGTCGTAAACGTAATTTGCTTTTTAGCTCTTCGTAATGAATCACTCTTTCTTTTGAAACAGCTTTTATTTTGGCAGAAATATTAAACGTGTAGCATAAATCAAGCGTTAGCACGCCGTAAAAATATCCGATGACGAGGCAGAACGCGAGATGATTCGTGACCCAATACAGCCACTCAAGGATTTGCGGGTGAATAAAAAAGTAATAAAGCGCGCTTAGCACATACCAATAAAACGTGTATTCAGGGCAGATAAGACCTTTGACATTACCCCATTTCTGTGAATAATCCCAAAGCTTTATTCTCATTCCCTGTATAAAGATAAGACCGCCAACATATTCCATTGCCGTAATCGAAAGAGCCATACACACAAACAAAACTGTTTTCTGCGCTATTGGACTTTGTATAAACGATACATCTATAAAAGACAATGAAAACAAAAGGCACAAGCTAAGCCCATATATTGGCAAATACGGTCCTGTTAAAAATCCTGGATTTATCCATTTCTTTTCTTTGCCTGTGAACCGTCTCCAGAGCACCTCTATGCACCAGCCAATCAAACTTCCTGCGAAAAACAAAAATAACAAGACAAGAAATACACTCATAGATAAAAGAGTAAATAATATTTTCTCGCTCGTCAATCATTGTTGCATAAAAAAAGCGTGATATAATTAGTAGAGAGGCTTTTATGGACGATATAGCACAGAATAAAGACAAGCTAAGCAAAGTAAGCGTATGGGCGTTTTCTGTAGGAACTGCAATCGGGTGGGGTTCGTTTGTTGTAACCACAAACACATATCTAAAAACCGCAGGTGTTGCAGGCAGCATTATTGCGCTTCTTATCGGTGCTGCAATCATGCTTGTAATCAGCCGAAATTACCATTTTTTGATGAATCGCTTTGCAAATATGGGAGGAATATTCACGTTTACGAGTGAAACTCTCGGTGCAGACTTTGGTTTTACGTCAACATGGTTCTTAGTTCTGACATATTTGTCAATTTTCTGGGCAAATGCGACCTCACTTCCACTTTTTACTAAGTATTTATTCGGAAATGTGCTTAAATTCGGTATAAAATACACGATTTTCGGCTATACAATCTATATAAACGAAGCATTTTTGTCCATTAGTGCAATACTCCTTACAGGGCTAGGGTGTATACACATTAGAAAGCTATTAAGCAAAATCAATGTCGCCCTTGTTTTCCTCTTTACGCTCGCAATAACTTTTTGCACAGTCTTTTGCTTGTTGAGTAAGCGAAACGATTTTGTTTCTGGCTCCCAATTCTCCAGCTTCTCAAGCACATTGCCGCAGATTTTCAAAGTCGCGTGCATTTCTCCGTGGGCATTCATTGGCTTTGAAACTATTTCTAATGCAACTATGGATTTCGGCTTTTCAAAAAAGAACTCGTTTTCCATTCTCAGCACTTCCATTTTAGTAACTACCGCTTTATACATCTTTGTGCTTTTGCTCTCAAGTTCAGCTTATCCTCCGCAATACGCTTCTTTTTTTGCCTATATCTCCGACCTCGATAATCTTACAGGCATAGACGCGCTGCCTCCTTTCTATGCCGCCCGTCATTATATGGGAAATGCAGGAGTCGCTATTCTTTTCGCCTCTCTATTTGCGCTCATTATCACCAGCTTTATCGGCAATGTATTCGCTCTCTCTCGCCTTATTCAGTCCTCTGCTTCTTATGGTGCTTTGCCCCACGCTCTTTCAAAAACGACAGACAACGGAATTCCTGCAAACGCAATAAAGCTCGTAACAGCAATATCTGTTCTCATTCCGTTTTTAGGACGCACGGCAATCGGGTGGATAGTTGACGTTACAACGATAAATGCAACGATTATATACGGCTTTATCTCTCTTGCTGCCTATCGCTTGGCAAAAAGGGAAGGCATAAAAACAGAGAAAATCACAGGAATAGTAGGGCTTGTCATTATGATTAGCTTTGCACTCTTTTTGTTTTTGCCAAACTTGTTGCAAGACAGCATTATTCAAACGCAAACATATTTGCTCTTTATCGTATGGAGTGTTTTGGGCTTTATCGCGTTCCATTATGTTGTGAAATTCGATAAAAACGACCGCTTCGGCAATCAGTCTGCAAGCGTTTGGGGAGTATTTTCTACCATAGTATTGCTCATTTCTCTTATCTGGATGAATGAAATAGGCAATGAATCGATACAGACAGCTTGCGATAAATTGCAAAGTGTTCACGATGCTTCTTTTAATGATGCACACAGAGAGTTTATAAAAGCCACGCTTAACGACATACACGTTACCAATATACAAAGCTCTGTATTCGTAATTCTGCTCTTTGCGCTGTCGATGATTATGATAGTTTCAAACTCGCTCATCGTCCACAAGCAAAAGCTGAGAGCCGAAAAGCACATTAGCAATGCAAAAGAAGTGGCTTACCGCGACGCATTAACAGGCGTAAAGAGCAAACACGCCTTTGTGGAATATGAAAACTCGGTAAATGCGCGGTTGAAATCTGGCGAAAAAGTAGAGTTTGCGGTGGCAGTGTGCGACGTGAACGGATTAAAGCAAGTCAATGATAATCTCGGACACAAAGCAGGCGATGAGTTTATAAAAAATGCCTGTACTATCATCTGCAAGAGCTTCAAGCACTCCCCTGTATTCAGAATTGGAGGAGATGAGTTTGTCATTGTGCTTTCGGGCGATGATTTTGAAAACCGAAAAGATTTATTGTCTGTCTTTAATGCGCTTGTAGAGCATAACCGCGACACTGGAAAAGTCGTAATTGCGATAGGCTGTTCTGATTTCTTGCAGGGAAAAGACATTTCACTTTTAACCGTCTTTGAGCGGGCTGATGAGCTGATGTATGCAAGAAAGAAAGAGCTTAAACAGCCAAAGGCTGTCTTGTAAAAAGGCTGAAAAAAAATTTGATTTTGGTAGTCGAAGCTTAGTATATTTAAAATATAGGAGTGATTTATGATTATCGAAAATCAAACATTCGACGAAGAAAGAGCCTTGTATGGCTTAAAAGACGCAATCGTGAGAAACTGTCGGTTTGCAGGAGAAGCTGACGGAGAGAGTGCGTTCAAAGAAACAAGCGGCATTGAAGCAGAAAACTGCTATATGGACTTGCGCTATCCGTTTTGGCACACGACAAACAGCAAAATCAAAGGCTGCTCAATGACCGAGAATTGCCGCGCGGCTCTTTGGTACGATGACGGCGTTACTATTACAGATTCACGGCTTGGCGGCATTAAGGCTTTGAGAGAGTGCCAGAATATCACGCTTGAAAACTGCTCGGTCAACTCTCCTGAATTCATTTGGAAATGCAAAGACCTCTCTATCAACAATGTTTGTATCGAAAACTCGGAATATCCTTTCTTTGAAGTGGACAGGGCAAAGATAAATGCGCTCACGATGAAAGGCAAGTATTCTTTTCAGTACTGCACAAATATTCTCATCGAAAACTCGAATTTCGACACAAAAGACGCATTTTGGCACACAAAAGACGTAACTGTCAAAAACAGCATTATCAAAGGCGAATATTTAGGCTGGTATTCCGAGAATCTCACTCTTGAAAACTGCCGCATTATTGGCACACAGCCATTTTGCTATTGCAAGAACTTGAGGCTCATCAACTGTGCGCTTGAAAACTGCGACCTTGCTTTTGAGCGTTCAAGCGTCGAGGCGAGCATTCAAGGCAAAATCGACAGTGTGAAAAACGTTTATAGCGGCAGAATTGAAGCGGACGAAATTGGAGAGATTATTGCAGATGAGTCTATCATCGATAAGACAAAGACAGAAATTGTTATAAGGAGGGCGTAAAATGCCATTTATCAATGCAAAGGTAACAACTACTCTAAGCGCAGAGAAAAAGGAAGAGCTAAAGGCGGCACTTGCAAAGTCTGTCGGTTTAATCGGCAAGGCGGAAACGTGGGTGATGGTGAACATCGAAGACAAGCAAGACATTTGGCTTGGCGGCAAAAAGAAAGATGCGGCGAGCTATATTTCAATCGAGCTTGTAGGCAAAGCAGACAAAAAAGCGTCTGAAACGCTAAGCAAAGCGGTGTGCAATGTAATGGAGAACGTACTATCGATTCCATCTGACAGCACATATATCACGATAAAAGAGTTCGACGGCTATCATTGGGGCTGGAACAACCAAACTTTCTGACCGCCACAAGCGGCTTTGTCAAGTACAATAGACCTGTTCGATAATTGTCATTATCGGGCTCGACCCGATAATCTTTTTGCCTATATTGCAATAGATTGCCGTATCAAGTACGGCAATGACATACTGTTTCCGAACAGGTCTAATGTGTTTTATAAAAGAGCCATAGGGGCAATTAACAGTTGAGCTTATGGCTCTTTTTTGTTACAGGCTGTGCGCTTATCGCTGAATGCGTCCGCTGCCGTCGCCGCCTGCGAGCTTGTTCACTTCGTCGGCTGTAACCATATTGTAATCGCCGATGATTGAGTGCTTCAAGCAAGAAGCCGCAACCGCCCAGTTAATAGAATCCTGCGTGTTCATTCCCTTGAGCTGAGAATAGATGAGCCCGCCGCCGAAGCTGTCGCCGCCACCAACGCGGTCAACAATCCACATCTCGTATTTCTTGCTGAATGCGTAATCTTTGTCGTCCACATACAAAAGAGCCTGCCAATCGTTGCGGTTTGCATTGATTGAAGAGCGCAGCGTAATCGCGACCTTCTTGAAGCCGAACTTCTCTTTGAGCTGGCGTGCAACGCTGATATAGCCTTCGTTGTTGAGAGAACCCGCCGTTGTGTCTGTGCCTTCGCTCTTGATGCTGAACACGTCGTTTGCGTCGTCTTCGTTAGAGATACACACGTCAACATACTTGCAAATCTCTGTCATCGCCGCGCGCGCCTCGTCCTTTGTCCACAGCTTGCCGCGATAGTTCAAATCGCAAGAAACCGTTGCGCCGAGTTCGTGAGCCGCCTTGCAGCCCTCGATACACGCCTGCACCATATTCGGTCCGAGAGCGGGCGTGATGCCTGTGATATGGAACCATTTTGCACCAGCGAGAATCGTCTTCCAATCGAACTCTTCTGGCTTTGCGAGCTGGATTGAAGAGCCTGCACGGTCGTAAATGCACTTTGAGCCACGCTGAGACGCACCCTTTTCGTTGTAGTAGATACCAACGCGAGGACCGCCGCGCACGATATAATCAGTCTTTACTCCATAGCGGCGAAGCGAGTTCACAGCAGCCTGACCGATTTCGTGAGTCGGGAGCTTTGTAACATAGTATGCGTCCAAGCCGTAATTTGCCAAAGAAACCGCAACATTTGCCTCTCCGCCGCCGAAAGTCGTTGTCATAGAATCTACCTGCACAAAGCGATAGTAATCAGCAGGCTGAATACGAAGCATAATTTCGCCGAATGTAACTACCTTATCCATTATCTTACTCCTGTAGAAGTGGCAGAGCCTCTTTGTAAAACGGGCAGAGCCTCTTTAGACCAAAGCGGTCTTTTTCGTTAGATAGTATCATAGCACACAATAAAAAGATTTTCCATAAATCATTTTTAACAATACAGCTCTTTTCTCAATAACTCGACGGTGCTTCGACTTATAACTCGACGGAGCTTCGACTTACAACTCGACGGCGCTTCGACTTATAACTCGACGGTGCTTCTACTTACAACTCGACGGTGCTTCGACTTACAACTCGACGGTGCTTCGACTTATAGCTATTTTCATCTCACTCTATTTATAGAAAGATGGAAAGCTAAAAGCATACATTATAAACAAAGTCTATCAGCTTGTGCTATATCAAGAAACTCTTTCGGCGATAATGAGGGAACTTTAGCACCTGCAAAATCATTTCTATCACGGGTAATTATATAATTGATTTCGTTTGAAACAGCTGATTCATGTTGCATAGAATCTTCTAAATCCAAAAAGGCAGGATTATTTATCGCTCTCAGCAACTCTGTTCTATTTAATCCTGCAACATCAAACAAATATAAGAAATTGGTAATTACTATTCTACAATATTCAACATCTTTGTGTTCTCGTTCGTGAAGAACATAAAACAACGTTGCAAAACTATGCAATGAAATATATCCGTCCACAAATGAAATACAGCAATCTATAACGCGACGAGAATCCGCATAGTATGGTTCACGGCGAAGTATTACGTCTAGCAAAATATTGATGTCAACTAATACTTTCATATTCCCTCATCACAGTGTCTGCAACTTCTTTCGAGCCATCTTTCGAAATATCCGCCGTACCAGAAAAGCTCATTGCAAGGATTTCATTAAATGCACGACGAGCAAGAAGACGTTCTTCTGGTGTTTTTGAGTTTTCCATTTTTTTTCGTTTTGGCAATGTTTCCAAATAGGTAACAGCAAGCTCTAACTCTTCTTCATCAAAAGATGTTATATAGCTTATGGCTTTCTCTTTTAATGCCACCTTTGTCATAGCATACCTCCTTATTGAACATTCTAACATTTCGACAATAATTTTTCCAGACTGACCAGAATGTTATTTTAAGCAAGCAAAGTCGCTATACCATAAATTCATTATGTATTGTTTTAGTGATTGCAGAAATGAGCTTCGATTCAAGAAGCTGTTTTGAAAGTACTTTAGTTTCTATTTCTTCTGAATGTGGTTCAAACAGTGTTTTATACTCAACACCAAGTGCAGAAGCCAGCTTTTCGACAATTTCAAGCGACGGCTTTCGCTTACCTACCTCAATCTGCGTAATATAAGGCGCGGAAACACCCGTTTTTTCGGCTAACAATTCTTGACTCCACCCAAGTTGTTTCCGCAACATCTTTATATTTTCCCTGATTACCGTTTCGATAGGTTGATTATTCATAGCTTTAGAATATTGCTTATAGCTAGTATTGACTATAAGCACAATGTTAGTTACTATAATAGCTAAGAGTTACTTTAAGACATTACAATATGCAATGATAAAGCTAACAAGGAGCAAGCGGATAGTATGGACAATTCAACAATGGAATTTTTGGGAAATTTGAATATGGCTGATGCAATCAATAATTTAGCCGCTTCTAATTTAGCAAGTAGCTATATTCAAAATAATACGCCTAAATATCAAAAAGTAGATGTAGATGTTAATATGATTTCGGAAGAGGATAAGAGAACTTCAGAATCGAATAAAAATATTCAGACCATTGCTGAGGCAAAAGCAAACTGCCGAACACGCTTGCTTTATGAAATCTGTAAAACGGAGGAGTGTCCTGCTTGCAACAGAGATAAATTGATAGCAGAATGCTACAATGCGCTGCCCGCCTGTGATAAGCTCAAAGTTGACCTTGTGTATGATGAATTAAGAGCGGAAGCAATCAAAAAGAAAGCAAAAATAGATGCAAATAAAAACGCTAGAGAGTTTGCGTTAGAGAATGAAGATGTAAAGAAAAACATTAAATTCAGCTGTTTGCTCTTCTTTATTCTTCTTTTTGTATTGATTTTGATTAGTATTTCTGACACTTTCTGACAATAAAAAACCGACACCTGTTATAGATGTCGGTTAGATTTGCAGTAAAAAATTATGCGGCAGGAGCTGCAACGTGGGCTTCGTAGGACTTTTGAAGCATCGCTTTCAGTTCGTCAACCGTGAATAATCCCGTCTTTGCAAGGTCTACGCACTGCTCAGAATTGTTCTTGTTGAAAAAGAGCAAGTCGTCGGTGCTCAGGTTCACGAGGATTCCTGCGTCTACAAGAGTGCGGATTTTCTCTGCCTCTGCTTTGTAACTCGGCTCTGCGCCTAGCATTACGTTGCTTTCTGGGCAAATATTCAGCGCGACATTATGCCCTCGCAAGAACTGCACAACACTAGGGTCATCTGCGGCGTTTCTGCCGTGCTGCACTTCATCAAGCTCGAATATCTCCACAAATCGCTGCACGCTGTGTGCGTCTGAGAATTCCCCGACGTGCGCCTTTTTCTTTATGCCGAGCTTCGCGGCGAGTTTGTAAATATCGACAAACTTATCAAGCCCGTCCTCAACTTCAGGTCCGTACAAATCGATGCTATTAAATACACCTGATTCCAAAAGCTCTGGAGCCCATTTGTATATCTTTTCTATATCGAATGTTTTTCCCATGCCAAGCTCTGGACGAAAATCGATTTTATCTTTGAACTTGTCTTTTACTCTCTGCACAAGGTTAACATAGTTTTCGACGCTGCCGCAATGGTGGACAAAGCTAATATCTGCGCTTCCTTCAAGTACCTTTACATTGTCCGCAATCGCGTCTTGAACGGTAAGAGTAAACAAATCCTGCACGTCTTTCATCGTCTTGCACCGAGGACGCGTATAGGGAATGATGACGGCGGCATGAAATTCGTCAAGCCCATTCATTCTGCGTGGAAAATCTGGAATGTAGAACCCCGCCCATGGCGCATAAGAGGCATAGCGCATACCTAAGTTCATATGATTATGAGTGTCTGTTTTGGGACACTTTACGAAGTCTGAAATTGAAGAAACCATGAGCATATCTCCTTGTCCAATAGACCTATTCGATAAATGTCATTATTGGGCTTGACCCGATAAACTTTTCGCCTACATTGCTATAGATTGCCGTATCAAGTACGGCAATGACATAAAGCCGAGTACGGCAATGACACAGGGGTCCGAACAGGTTTAATATATCTATTATATCGGAATAGCTTTCGCTACTACTTGAATATACGTTCCAATTCGTCAACGATAGACGCAAACGTATCGAGAGCACTTTGCACGCTCTCCACCTTTTCCATATCAACGCCGCCAACTCTCAACGCTTCGATTGGATAGCGAGAACCGCCTGACTTTAAGAAATTATAGTAGTCATTCAGCTCCTTTTCGCCGCCTGTCGTAACGCGCTTTGCAAGAGCCAACGCCGCAGAAATGCCTGTAGCATATTGGTACACATAGAATGCGGTGTAGAAATGCGGAATACGCAGGGCTTCAAGGTCGCTTTCTTCTTCAAAGACCATATCAGAGCCAAAATAGAACTCCAATAGCTCGCGATATATCTTTCTAATCGCTTCTTGAGTCAACGGAGTTCCGCTTTCCACTGCTTCGTGCGTCTTTAGCTCAAACTCGGCGAACATTGTTTGACGGAAGAGAGTGGCAAGGATATCATCTGCACGGTGTGCAAGCAGATACTTTTTCATCTCATCGCTTTCTGCGCTCTTCATCAAATACTCAAAGACGAGCTGTTCATTGAACGTTGAGGCGACTTCCGCTTCAAAAATCGTGTATTCATAACACGGGAACGGGTTGTTATGCACAGAGAAATAAGAGTGCATAGAGTGTCCGCCCTCGTGCGCCATAGTGAACACGTCGCGGATATTGTCTTCTTGATAGTTCAAGAGGATATACGGATAGCCTTTGTATGCGCCAGAAGAGAAAGCACCGCTTCGCTTTCCTTTGTTTTCGTAGCGGTCAGCCCAGCCTGAAAGCAAGCCGTTACAAAGAATATCGGTGTACTCCTTGCCGAGAGGAGCGAGGGCGGCACGGCAGATTTCTACTGCCTCTTCGTAGCTGTGATGAGATTTCACAGAGGAAACAAGAGGCACATATACGTCGTAGTGGCGGAGTTCTTTTAAGCCAAGCACTCGCTTTCTCAAGGCGTAGTATCTATGCAAAGCAGAAATGTTTTTATGCACGACATCGATTAAGTTGCGATAGACGCTTTCGGGAACTTTTTTGCCGTATAAAGCTGCGTCGAGCGAGGAGCGATAGCCGTGCGCCTTGCTCAAGAAAATGTCGTTGTTCACCGAGCCTGCATAAAGGCTTGCAAGAGTAGCAACGTGCTTTTTGAATACGCCGTAATACTGCTTATATGCCGCCTCTCGCACGCTCCTGTCAGGATTTGCGATGATAGAACCCCATGTGCTATTGGTCAGAGGCTTTTCCTCTCCGTCCACTTTGACACTGCCAAACTCAAAATCGACATTCGTCAGCATAGAAAACGCCGTCTGCGCTGTCTGCAAGCTCTCTTGGCTCAACGCAATAATGCGCTCTTCCTTTTCGCTCAAAGTGTGGCTCTTTTTGTGCAAGAGCTTTCTGACAGCTACTCTATAATCATCAAAACAGCTATCTTTCAGCCATTCATCGATTTTCTCATCGGCTATTTCCATAAGCTCTGGCAAAAAGAAGCTCTGCTCTCCGCTTGCTTTTGTATACGCCATCATCGCTCTGTTTTCCATCTCTTGAGCTTTAGAGTCGCTTTTATCTGCGCTGCTGAGCAAGCTCGCATAATGGAATACATCTTCCATATTTCTATCAAAGGCTTCGCTCGCCTTTAATGCAGCTAAGAAAGTATCTTTGCTTTCGCCCACTCTGCCCTTATAGGCACAGAATGCGCTCGAAAGTGAATCACAACAAGATAAGGCTTTTTCCCAATCTTCCACACAATTAAATATTGTAGATAAATCCCATTTGTCTTTCGCAGGGACATCTTTGCGTAAAGGTATTGTATTTTGCATATTTTAATTATAACGACTTTAAGCCTTTTATCAAGGATTAAGGGGCGTTTGACTTGCAAAAATATGCTATTCGGGCTATTGTGTAGCAATGCAACACGAAAAAAAACAATCATCTCTTCTTTCTTCTGGTATATCGCTTTCGCTTTTAACGCTCGCCTCTCGCATTTTGGGCTTGGTTCGTGAACAGACAAAAGCGATTTTCTTAGGCACATCTGCCTATGCCGACGCATTCGCCTTTGCGTTTATGATACCAAACCTTTGCCGCCGCCTCTTCGCCGAAAATGCTGTTTCTGTCGCATTTATCCCGACGTTCAAAAAGTACTTAGACGCAAGCGGCAGCGACGAGGGCAAAAAAGAAGCGCGGGAGTTCGTCGCGGCGATGTGTACTATCGTGAGCTTTATGACTAGCCTTGTCGTTATCGTCGGTGCGATATTCACGCCGTTCATCGTTCACTTGCTCTATAAAAGCGCAAATGCAGACCTCTTAAAAGAGACCACGCTTTTGACGCGCATAATGTTCCCGTATCTCGTTGTTATTTCCATCGCGGCACTGTTTCAAGGCATATTGAACGCGCTCAAAATCTTTTCGCCGTCGGGCTTCACGCCGATTTTATTTAATTCAATCGTGATTATAACGACGTATCTTTTAGCCCCGCACACCGCAAACCCTGCGCGCGCAATGAGCATCGGAGTTCTTCTCGGCGGCACGGTGCAAGCCTTGTTTCAGCTTCCGTTCGTCGTAAAGCAAGGCTGGTTCTGCCCCTTTGCACCGCTCAAAAGCGCATTTAGAAACACGGGCGTGAAAAAAGTCGTTTCGCTCATCGCGCCCACAATCATCGGAATGGCGGCGTATCAGCTCAACGACCTTGTTTCCTCCGCACTCGCAGGCAGAGCAGGCACAGGAGTTCTTTCGAGCATACAATATTCACTTCGCTTGCAAGAGCTTATCCTCGGCGTGTTCGCGGTTTCTATCGGCACGATAATTCTGCCCGATTTGTCAGGCTTGGCGAAAAAAAAGCAGTGGGACGACTTTAGCCAAATGCTTTCTTCCGCAATAAAAATCATCGCGCTCATCACTATACCGATTTCGTTCTATTCGTTTCTCACAGGCAAAAACATCATCTCCCTTGTCTACAAAAGCCGCCGATTCGACGCAGAAAGCGTTTCGCTCACTCTTTCTGCGTTCCGCTTCCACATCATAGGACTTTTCTTCATCGCCGCAAACCGCATTATCGCGCCTGCATTCTATGCGCAAGGCAACACCAAAAGCCCGACGCTCGCAGGCATTTTCGGCTTTGCCTCGAATATTCTTGAGATCCTGAAGCGGCGCAGAAGCTCAGTGGTGTTACAGAAGTCATATTAATGGGTAAGAACAACGCAACCCGTACGGAAAACATACAAAAAATGCGTACCCTGCTGAAGGCTTGGGGTAAGGAGATCATTGGCGTAGTTGTTTTTGAATAATATAAGAGCCGCTGTGTCATAGCAGTTCTGAAATTAATAAAGATAATTGAATGCTTGCCCTGTCAATACCTGATGGGGCAGTATTTTTTGAGGGAAAACTCTATAAAATAGGCTGTATAGTATAGCTATGTACGGAGGGAAAGTAACCATGATGTTACTTGATAAGCTTAAAAACGCTGTATATGATGTGAATGAGGAAACAGCAAAAACAGAATCATCTCAGGAAAACATACTAAATCAGAAAAAGCGCATCACATGGATTGATATTTGCAAAGGAATAGGCATTATACTTGTTGTGGTGATGAATGCCCAGCGTGGGAATCAATCCAGAACCCACCAGTGCCCTTGCCACCACTGCCCGCAAGATGGCATAACCATAGTTGAGCAGATTGTTGGGAGGATCACCTTCACGGCCTCGCCGCAGAGCCGCCGCGCCGTGGCGTAGTTGCCCTCGACGACGTCCAGGTCGATCTCCGCCCAGCAACGGGCGGTGGCTTCGTCGTAATTCATTTCATTTCTGCTCATACATACACTTGCTTCCCAGGGGTATCGGGGGCAGGCAGCCCCTCCGACGTCAATCGTCCCCGGCGACATGCGCGGCGGG
>CALDID010000180.1 GCA_937901865.1 uncultured Treponema sp. | reverse complement strand
GCTGCCGCCGCGATAAGGCAGACATTTTGTGTGATTTTTGCAAATCCAAATCGAATGACAAAAATAACGAGCGCAAAAACTGCGGCAAGAGAAATGGTATTTACGAGCGCGAAGAAAATCGGAATGTTTACATCGCCATCGATAAATTTAAGCGTTGCGTCCATTGAGCCGTAGTTTCCACTGAACGCAAAGGCATTTAAAAGCCCTGCCACAAGCAAAAAGACAAAGAATGTCGAAAGAAGCGTTTGAATCTTCTCTTTAAAAAGAAAATACACGCAGAGCGGCCAGAACACGATAAGCCCAAAACTCATCCAAAATGAGCTGTGCAAAAACGCTGTCGGGTTTCCGTAGCCGTCGATATTTGAAAATTCCTGCACGGAAGAAGAAATGAGCGAGGTCGGAAGCACGAGCCCGTTCAAAATCATAAGCGCAATCGCACTCGTAAAGAAAAGCCCTGTCCTCAGTCGCATATTTTCAGCAAGGCTTTTAAGCGGGCGGGAAAGTAAGAATTCAATCGCTTTTAAATAGAGCGGAATCGGGAGCAAAAGCAGCACGGCAATTGCGGCGGGAATGCGCTTGCTCATGTTCGCCCCGCCTGAATAGAGGAACAAAATGTAAATTGCAACAAAAATCGCGCCCATGCACACAAGTCGGTAGAGCACGAGCACGGGATGTTTCATTTTGTAGAAAATGTTTTTTACGAGCGAGAACACATTGTTCATAGTCCAGTAAACGACAAGCCCCGCGGGAGAATTGTAGAGCACCACGAGAAAGAGTGCTGCCATGCCGTAAATCTGCACCTTTTCTCGGAGTTCATGCCCTTTTGAATAGATGAAGCCTGAAACGCAGTTTATGAGCGTCATCGCAATCGGAAGCACATTTACTGCAAAGCCGCCGACAGAAAAAAGTGCGTCAGGCTTTCCCATATCGCGAATAAATAAGAAGCTCTCGCCTTGCAAATCGGGCAAATGCGAAAGATACGCATACGCGGCAAGAAAGAACGGAATCTGAATCAGAAGCCCGAAACTTGAGCGCAATCCCATAATCGGACTGTAATGATGCTGCTTGTAAAACGTTGTCGTCATCATATAGCGTTCGTCGCCCGAAAATGCTTTTTTGATGCGCTCAAGCCCCGCTTTCATTTTATTCTGCGTTTCTCGCTCGACTTCTTGCCAATGCTCTGCGACGGCATACAGCGGCAAGCACAAAAGCGTAATCGCCACGCTCACACCGATAACCGAAAGCCCTGAATTGTGTGTAATTTTGTCCACCAACGTGTACGCGATTTCAATAATCGTATACAGCGGATAAATGATAAGCGTATAAAGAAAATTCATCTAAAAAATCCCTATCTTTTGTCATTTTATAAACTAAAAAGCGCACTATCAAGCCATTGTGAACGCTTTTTCAAAAAATCTATCATATACTCAACCTCGCTTTCGTATGTTTTGCGTTTTTTCCAGCCGGGAGCGTGAGGCCATTGTCTGTGCCCGATGTTTTTCCATACGGCATCGTTAAGCAGAACGGCGGCTTTGAGCGAAGAGGATTCCTGTTGAATAAAATCAAAACTTGCCGTAACAGCTTCCCTTTTTTCGCTCCATTTTTGCTTTACCAATTCTTTGAACGCAGGATTTTCGAATAATGCTTCGTACCATACCGCGTTTTTTATCCAAAATCCTTCGGGATTATCGCAGCCGTCCCAGCTGATATTTCCTGCTGCAATGTCAAAATCCCACGCAGGACCCATAAAGATTTTGTTTAGCTTGCTGTCATAATACAAATAACAAGATGAGCCGAAATTTGCGTCGTGGTTTTTGGTGAGTTCATTTATTAAATACCACTCTGCAAAAGAAGATATATCAAACATTTCGAGCGAAGACGAAAAAAGTTTTTCCTCTGCAAGCCGCACAATGCTTTCTCTTCTTTTCATCTCATTTTCATCGGCCTGTATCGTTGTTCTGATTGAAAATCGAACGCCGTGTTCGCTGGTGAAATTCCATTCCTTATTTTGCCTTGAGTTCACCACAAAAACAAAAGAGCCGTCGTTTTCGTCCACGGGAACTCTGCCGCTGACCGCTTCAACTTTTTCGTAAATCTGATACAGACCGTTGTAATGCCCGTTCACGAACAGAGAAATATAGCGGCTTTGGGGTGTCCAGAAAAGAGAATTCCATACGCGAGAGGCAAGATATTCCGCATAAAAATTGCGCAGCTGCGTTTTATCGGCGGTGTTTGCCATCAGCACCCATTTTTCTGCCGCTGGAAGTCCCAAGAGCGATTTTTTCTCTCCGAGTTTGAGCAAATACGGCTTTTTGTACAATTCTCGAGTTTGCCATGTTGTGTTTCCTCTTCCTCGAATTTTGCACGCACCAAAACTCTCTTCGCCTGTTGCCTCGTCAATGAGAACATATTGTGCATTGAGATACTTTTCTTTGGATTTTATTTTTTTTGCGCCCTCTGTTTCAATCGTTAAGACGGGAAGTCCGAGCGCACGGCAATCATCTAGCGTAATCTCTGCCGAAAATGCTGCATACGCAATAAATAGCAATGCAATGGTAAAAAACGAGAAAAAAACAATAAACGAAAAAGAATGTCGAAGTATTTTCATACGGCAAACTAAAATATTCTCCTCGGTATTGCAACCTTAAATTGTTCTCCGTCTTTATCGTTTTCAAATTGAATGTCGGGCTGTTTTTTTATCGCTCTTGCGATGCCAGACCCAAGCCCGCGATAATTCATCAGTTTTGACGCATAAGACACAACAAGATTATTGCGAATAACGGCATTTCCCATTTTTATATTTTCGATTGTGAGCGAATTTGGCAGACAGCCTGGACTTATGATTTCAATGCGGTCGTCAAAAATCAAAACGCGAACGGGCGCATTTTTTGAATAATCGCGGTGCGTCAGCGCATTCTGCACAAGTTCCTGCAGAGCAATTTCTGAAATTTCCAAAATTCCTGTACTGTTAAAATCCTGTCCCTGCTGTGTGTGATGAAGATTTCTCTTAAAAAAATCCATTGTTTCTTCAAAAATCTTTGGGATTGTGCCTGTGATGTCCTGACTGTCGCGGTATTCTGTTCCTGCAATGTCATTTGCGTAAAATGAAACGGCTTTTACGCAAAATGCAGGGCGGAATTTCTGCGGATTTTTTGCAAAAAACAATAGTCCGCCCAAAGTCAGCCGTTCATCTTTCACAATATTCAGATTTTTGCAAATCTTTTGTGAAACATCTTCGCTGCTGTGTTCGTCGCCGTCGATTTTTGAAAGATAAGAGGCAACTTTCTCCCTGTCGATGTCAGAAAAATCCGTATTAGGAACAATCATTTCATCAACATAAATCAAACCGCTTTGCTGAAAAAGCCTGATTTGCTCGTTATTATCCGTGAGCCGCCGTTTATCGCCGCCCTGTTTTATCCAGATAATGCCAAGAGTGTCTTTATACGGTTTTGCGATTCCCTCTTCAATTTCCGCAACTAAAACTCTCTTTGCATTTTCGCCGCTTCCCACCGAAACAACTTCCGTGGTTATAAAAATCTGTGGCTTTACCAAATCTGTAGCGATAGAAGCAATTTTGTTTCCAATTTCTTGAATTGCGCTATAGTCAAGCCCGCAGATTTCGCCAGTCTTGTCTTTTACGCCAAAAATAATTTTTCCGCCTTTTGAGTTTGCCATAGCGACCATTTCGGCGGCAATGCTATTATGATTGTCGAGTAATTCTTTGAATTGGACGCGGCTCGTTTCTCCGCACGCAACGATTTCTTTCAGTTCGCTCTCTGTCATATTATTCTCCGAACGGAAAAATCTGTTTCCAGTTTTCTGCCTTGAAAATATCGTCTTTCACTGTCCACCATACATTATTCGGAATCGTTAGTTTTGTGTGATAGCGGTTTCTTGTGCTTTCTGCCTGCGGCTTGCAGATTTTTACATACTCTTGCTTTTCCGCCTCGCTCATCGCATATTTTGTGTGCGTAAAGGGATTTTCGGCGTTTTCGATAATGCCAGCCGTCGCAATCGCAGGCGTGTCGGCATTAGTCATAAACGTCATATCGCGGTTGAGATGTACTCCGTCTGCGCTTGGCGTTCTGTCGTTGAAATCCTTGACGATAAGGCTTGCCGTAACGTGCTCCACGTTGAACGGCATTCCCGCGACCTTCTCGAACTTCCCCGTTTCAATCGGTGCGCCGTGGTCAGAAACAATAATAATCCGTGTGTTGTCATACAAATCGTTCGCTTTGAGCCAATCGCAGAACGCCGCATAACAGCGCATTGTCCCTGCCTGCGTGTTGTATTGTGCATTGCGCGACCATTTGTCTGGACCGAATTGAGTTACTTCCTTTACAGGCACATAATCGGGATACTGCAAAAGACTCGGCTCGTGCGTGGCGAGATTATCAATCATCGTCAGCGTACTTCCTTCTCCTGTGCCGTCAAATAATTCAGGAAAATACACAAGGCAGGAATAATTGTCGATGAATTGCGAAAAATGGTCTTTGCGTCCGTCCGTGTTCCACCATCGTTTGTGGTGCACAAGGCGGCGAAGCACGGGCGGAAATGTTTTGAAAATCCCGAACATAATGAAATTATGCTTTATGCTCTCGCTCACGAATTTTGTTTTTTCAATGCCGTTCTGTTTGTACCAATAATCCGAATATACGCCCTGCGTCCACACACGGTTAATATATGGATACCCGTCATACATTGCGGTCAGCGGCTCTTTGTCGAAGTTTTCATACGGCAAATCAGAAACGGTAACATTGAAACCTGCATCGTGAAAACTAACGGGCAGTGAAAGAAGAGCCTCGTTGTGCTTTTTCTGCAATGTTTGTGTGTCGCGCTTGTTCATCTCGGCGGGAGTGTAGCTGTAGCCACCGAAAATGCCAGGAACACCGAGCATAGTGAGAGGACCGAGCGAAACCGTGTTTGGATAAAATACAAAGCCGTCGAAATGGTCTGCTAAATCGGGTTTCTCTTCAAAAACTTCGTCGATAAGCGGCGAAAAAAGGCGGTCTTGCATAAAAATGATAACGTTTTTGCCTGTCTTTGAAAGATGATACACGCTTTCAATCGAATCGCGCACTTGCGGCGGTGTCATTTTGGAAAACGAATCGGAGATAATCGAAATATTGCGGACAGAAAGAGCCGACAGCGAAAAAAGCACAATCGCAGCGCACGGAATGAGGATTTTTGCCTTTTTGCTCAAGATGAACACAATGGCGCAGAATGAAACGAGTGCTAAAAGCGCATTGAGTGCAATTCTCGGCAGGGTGTCGCTAAAAAACTGAGCCTCCATAAAATCGAGGTTCTGCGTCATCGGACCGTAATCGCCCGTGAAGCAAAAGTTGTTGATAAGCGCGTATACCGCCAAAAAAGCGGCTCCGAGAGTCAAAATCTTTTTGATTCTTTTTCCGAAGAGCGCGTAAAAGCACAGCGGCCAAAACACATAAAAGCCCAGCCCTTGAAAAAACGGTGTCCACAAAAACACAAATGGCGAGGTATAGCCGTCTACAAAAGCAAACTCCTGCACCTCGCTTTCCATCAGCATCGACGGAATGGTCAATCCCGTTAAAAACGCAATCAAGAGCGCAGATAGCACAAAAACGGCACAGCGGACATTCGCGTTTTCGCTTATGTCGGCTAAGAACGTATCGATAAAGCGCAGAATGATTTTTACGAAAATCGGGGAGGCAATAACTGCCGCGCACATCAATGCAAAGAGCGCGCGAAGTTCTATTTTCATTCCTCCCATAAAAAACGCCGCCGCAAGAATTCCCGCAGCGCACGCCGCAGAAGCAATGCAGTAAAGCACTTTGAGCGGATTTTTGAGCTTCATAAAAATATTTTTCACGAGTGAAAGGAGATTGTTCATCGTCCAATACATCACCAAGCCCGCAGGAGAGCCATAGAGCAGCACCAAAAAGAGCGCGGCAGAAACATAAATCTGCACTTTTTCGCGAATGCTGTCGTGTCCTTTTGTATAGACCGCGCCAGAAACGCAGTTGATTGCCGTCATCAAAATCGGCAGAATGTTCACGCTAAAAGAGCCGATGTGGAACAGAGCGTCCGCACTTCCCATATCGCGAATGAACAGGAACGATGTGCCTTTGAGGTTTTGCAAATGCGACAAAAATGAATATGCCGCGATAAAAAACGGAATCTGAATTAAAAGCCCGAAACTTGAGCGCAGAGCCATCATCGGATGATAATGCTGCTGTCGGTAATAGGTGGAGAGCATCATATACTGCTCGTCGCCCTTGAACGCCTTTTTTATGCGCTCCACGCGGCTTTTCATCTTTTTTTGCGCGAGACGCTCTTTTTCCTGCCAATCTTCTGCCGTGATGTACAGCGGCAAACAGCACAGCGTTACCACAAAACTCAAACCGATAACTGACAGCCCAGAACTTTTTGTGAGTTCTTCAAAAAATATATAGCAGATTTCGAGGAGTTGCCTTAATGGATAGATAATCAAATTATAGAAAAACATAGAGATACAATAGCGCATTTTTCTTTTTTGGTCTATCGGCTTTTTTGTCTCTTGTGCGCTTCACTCGTTTGCGATATTTTTCCCTTTCGGCTTTAGAAGCAGTTTTTTCGCAGAAATTAGAGATTTTAGAGATTTTTCAAAATTTCTTTAAAGAAAAAGGCGATTTTATTTTCTCTCAAGCGATTTTTTTAGCGAAAACGGCGGCTTTGATTTTTGGGAAACAGTTTCTTTAAAGAAATTAGAGATTTTGGAGATTTCCTTTTTTTTTTCGCGCGGAAAAAAGATGAGAAAAGATGAGAAAAGATTTGACACGCTTAATGCTTATCGAATATCATACATTTACCGTGTTATGCGGCAAATTTTTTTTTAGGAGCGGTTATGAAAGTTTTAGGCGCAATCCGAAACACAGTTGCACAGACGCTGTTTGACGAAAGCTGTACGCATTTTGAGTCGCACACAGCTTTGAGCGAGGACAAATATCTTTCTCCGCGCTTTTCTCGGTTGAGAGTGAGAACGGCGAATCTTCTTACGGCGATAAAAGCGGTGAAAGGCACGGAGGCTTTAGAGAGTGCGGACAGCGCGCGAGATGCGGATTTTAAGCGGGTGTTGTCGGGCTTGAAGGGGTATCGCGATTTGCAGCTTGGCGAAAAGAGCGAGGCGGCGGAGCAGGTGCTCAAAATCATCGAGAGGCACGGAGGAGCAAGCGTTTTGACAGCCCCGTATGCTGACGAAACGGCTCTTCTTTTCAGCATTGAGCAGGATTTATCGACTGAAGGCGCGAAGGCGAACTTGGAAAAACTGGACGGCGTGGCAGAGATTTTGAAAAAAGTCTTTGACGAAAACCGCGCGGTCAAAGAATTGAGTGTGGCGAACGAAAAGGCGGCTGCGGCTTTTTCTGGCGCGGAGAATGCGACGGCGATTAAAAAAGAGCTGATTTCGTTTTTTAACGGCGAGATTCTTTCGTATTTGGAGCTGATGAAAAACAGCGATGATGAGTATAAGGCTTTGCTTGACGAGCTTTCAAAGGCGACAGAAAAGGCGAATGCTTCTGTGCCGAAACGCGCTAGTGCGAAAAAAGCAGACGAAAAGCAGCCTCAGGCTGTTCAGCCACAGGCTGTTTTGTAACACCCACGGGGTGTTTTGTGAAAAAGAACAGGAGTTAAAGGTTAATTCAATGGTAACGTCTATCTATCTATCTATCTATCTATCTATAGCCTAGGGCTGTTTCTCAACACCCGCGGGGTGTTTTGTAAGAGCCGCAAGCTAATTTTTAAAAATCATTTGCTTCCTTGTAACAAGCGAGAGCGGTTTTATCTGCAAGGAGTGCAAAGATGAGATTTCCTCTTCTCTATATAGACCCTGGCACTGGGTCTATGCTTTTTTCTGTCTTTATCGGAATTGCGGCGGCGGCTTCGTTTGGACTGCGCGCAGTGTTTCTCAAGTGCAAATTTTTGTTCACAGGCGGCAAGGCGAAAACGGACGAAAAGCGTCTTCCGTTCGTGATTTTTTCTGACCACAAACGCTATTGGAACGTTTTTAAGCCGATTGCAGACGAAGCGGAAAAGCGCGGATTAAAAACCGTGTATTTCACTGCAAGCCCCGATGACCCCGCTCTGACGGCGGATTATAAAAACGTAACGGCGGAGTATTTGGGCGAAAAGAATAAGCCGTATGCCAGATTGAACCTGTTGAGCGCGGATATTTTGCTTTCTACAACGCCGGGGCTGGACGTGCTGCAATGGAAGCGGAGCAAGGGCGTGAAATGGTATGTTCATGTGCCGCACACGGTTGATGATTTGTCGGGCTACCGAATGTTCGGCTTGGATTATTATGACGCGGTTTTGACATCGGGGAAAAATCAAGTTGACTTGATTCGCACGATAGAAAGCCTGCGCCCGTCGATTGCGAAAAAAGAGCTCGTTACGGTCGGCTCTCCGCAGTTGGATACGATGATTGCAAAGCGAAAGGCGGCGACAGAGAGCATAGCGCGCGAAAATGAAAAGAAAATCGTTCTTGTTGCGCCAAGCTGGGGAAAAAGCGGGATTTTGAGCCGATACGGAGAAAAATTGCTTTGTGCGCTCGAAAAAACGCCGTATAAAATCATCGTTCGTCCGCACCCGCAAACGATTGTGAGCGAACAGGATATTTTGAAGCCGCTGACACAGAAATTTACGTCGATTGAATGGAATTACGACAACGACAATTTCGATGTGCTTTCTCGTTCTGACATTCTCATCACTGATTTTTCGGGAATCATCTTTGATTATTCGCTTGTTTTCGATAAGCCTCTGATTTATGCAGACACATCTTTTGACACTCTTCCGTATGATGCGGATTGGCTTTCAGAGCCGATGTGGAGTCTTCGCGTTTTGCCAAAACTGGGCGTGGAGCTAAAAGAGTCGGATTTTGAAAACATCGGCTCGGTGATTTATCGCGCGATGGCAAGCACGGATTTGAAAGCGGGGCGAGATGAGGTGAGAGCGGAATGTTGGGAGCATCAGGGAGAAGCGGCGGCTCGGATTGTGGATTACATAGAAAATAAGAAGGAGGAATTGGAATGCAAGCATTGATTTTAGCGGCAGGTATGGGAAAAAGGCTGGGGCGGTACACAAGAAACGCAACAAAGTGTATGGTCAGCGTAAACGGAAAAACGCTCATTGAACGCGCGATAGAGGCTCTTTCGGCGGCGAATATCAAAAAACTCGTTATTGTTATCGGCTATAAGGGCGATGTGCTGCGCGATTTTTTGAGCGAAAAATTCGACGGCGGAAAAAAGGTTGGAATGGATATTGAATATATCGAAAATCCCGTTTTTGACACGACGAACAATATTTATTCGCTCTATCTTGCGCGTGAAAAACTCGCAGAAGACGACACGATTTTGCTTGAGAGCGATTTGATTTACAAGAGCGATATTATCGCGCGGCTTTTGGAAAATGGGGAGCCGAATCTTGCTGTTGTGTCGCATTTTGAGCCGTGGATGGACGGAACGTGTACGCTGCTCGACGAGAACGGCTGTATTACGGCGTTATTGGATAAGGCGCATTTTGATTGGAAGAACACGGAGAACTATTATAAAACCGTGAACATTTACAAGTTTTCTCGTTCATTTTCGACGCAGTATTACATTCCGTTTCTTGAAGCGTATCAAAAGGCGTTCGGTAAAAATGAATATTATGAGCAGGTCTTGAAAGTGCTGTCGTTTTTGTCGTCGAAGTCGCTCAAAGCGTTGCAGGTTGCAGGCGATGATTGGTACGAGATTGATGATGCGAGCGATTTGCACATTGCCGAAAACAGATTTGCGAGCGGCAAAGATAAACTTGAAAAATTGCAGCACCGATACGGCGGTTACTGGAGATTTCCCCAGCTCAAAGATTTTTGCTATTTGGTCAATCCGTATTTTCCGCCGCAGAAAATGGTGGACGAGCTTTCAGCTTCGCTCAAGACGCTTCTTACGCAATATCCGTCGGGCGCGGAACAGCAGAGTATTCTTGCAGGAAAAATTTTTGGCGTACTGAGTGAAAATATCGTTGTTGGAAACGGCGCGGCGGAGTTGATTGCGTCTTTAGGCGAAAAAATAGAGGGCAAGATTGTTGTGCCGTATCCAACGTTCAACGAATATCCTGCGCGCTTTTCTCATGCTGAAATTGTGCCGCTGATGAGCGACAAAAGCGATTTTTCGTACACGGCGGACGATATTCTTTCGGTGGTGAAATCATCGGGGGCGAAAACTGTGTTGCTGATAAATCCCGACAATCCGTCTGGCAATTTTATCGGCAAAGAGGCAATGCTCTTTCTTCTTGGAGAATTAAAGACGCTGGGTGTTCAGCTTGTGTTTGACGAATCGTTTATAGATTTTGCAGAAAAAGGCGTACGATATTCGCTGTTGCGTCAAGAGATTTTGGAGCAATTCGAGAATCTTGTTGTCGTGAAATCAATCAGCAAAAGTTACGGCGTGCCAGGACTGCGCTTAGGCGTGCTTGCGAGTGCGAATGTGGCGTATATCAAAGAGATAAAGAAAGCGAATGCGATTTGGAATATCAATTCGTTTGCGGAATATTATCTGCAAATTTATGAGAAATACAAAGGCTCGTATGAAAGCGCGTGCGACAAAATCGCGGACGAGCGGCAAAGATTTATTGCACAATTGCGGGCGATACTCGGTATTTTTGTCTATGAAAGTCAGGCGAATTTTGTGCTGTGCCATCTTGAGTGTGCAAAAACGGCGGCAGAAGTTGCGATTGAGCTTATCGAGAAGTGGGGAATCTATATCAAAGATTTGACTGGGAAAAAGTGTTTTGAGCAGCCGCATTTTATCCGCCTTGCTGTGAGAAACCGCGAAGATAATGTTTCTTTGATAACAGCACTGAAAGATATTTTGCACTAGCGTTTTTTGTTCCTTGCGTAGTTTAAGAAGTAAAAATCTTACGCTACGCAATAGCGCATTTCCTCCGTTTGTTCTATAATAAAATGAAAAAAGAATGAAAGGGGGCGAGAATATGAAATTATCAGAAATACAATTTCCTGTATCAACATTGAGCGGAGTGGGAGAGAGCACGCAAGCTCAATTTGCTCGATTAAATATCTTTACTGTTTCAGACCTGTTGACCACATATCCGCGAGAATACGACGACAGAACAAAACGGGTTTACTTAAAAGATTTTCAAAGCGACAAAGTGCATACGATAGCCCAAGTGAGCGCACACGAATGGTTCGGCTACGGAAAGATGAAAACGCTAAAACTGCTCATCACTGACGGCACGGCGGTTGCGGAGCTTGTCGCTTTTAATCGAGGCTTTTTGGAAAAGAGCTTACCTGTGGGTTCTATCATCGCGGTTACGGGCAAGTTTGAAATAAAGTACAATAAATTGCAGTCTACTGCTTTTGAAACAGAACGATTGTATTTGCCAAATGAAATACCATTTGAAGAGGCTTTGAAAAAAAGTATCCCCCATAGCGCAGTATTTAGCGTCTATCCGCTTACAGAGGGCTTGTCGCAAAAGATGTTTCGCAAAGTGATAAAGCAAGCCTTAACGCAGTATTCTATCGGTATTGATGACGAAATAAGCGAAAAATACAGGGTAAAGCGAGGACTGCTTCACAAAAAAGACGCATTGCAAAAAATCCATTTGCCTTCTCGTCTTGACGATACCTATCTTGCACGAAAAACGCTTGTGTATGAAGAGCTTTTCAATTTCCAAAAAGCTATGGTAAAGCGGGCGTATGAGCATTGGGGGACGCTGCCAGAAGAGAGCATAGAAAACAGGGTAATCGAAGATACTTCTGAAATCGATGAAGATACGTTCAAGCTCTCTCTTTCTCCTATGCAGCTAAAATTGTGCGAAAAACTCCCCTTTAAGCTCACAAAAGACCAAATGCGTGTTATTTTCGATATGAATAAAGACATCGATTCTGGCTATCAGTCGAGAAACAGTGAATTGTTAAAGCAGAAAAGCGACAGCGATGAAACAAAGAGCAGAATTACTACAATGCAGCGGCTTTTGCAGGGCGATGTAGGTAGCGGAAAAACATTGGTTGCGTTCTTTGCTTGCCTTCGCGTTGCTGATTGGGGAGGGCAGAGCGTGCTTATGGCTCCGACAGAATTGCTTGCAAAACAGCACGCAGAAAACGCCGCTCAGCTGCTTGAAGATATAGGAGTGAACGTCGCATTTTTGACGGGAAACATAAAAGCCAAAGAAAGAGGCAATCTGGTAAAAGCTATCGAAAAAGGCGATGTTATGCTTGTTGTCGGCACTCATGCGCTTTTTTCAAAGGCGGTGCAGTATAAGGATTTACAGCTGGCGATAATCGATGAACAGCATAAATTCGGCGTTGCACAGCGAAACAGCATTTTAGACAAAGGCAGGCAAAGTGTCGCTGCGAAAAAAGACGGCAGGCAAAACCTTTTTACTCCCCATTTATTGATGATGAGCGCAACTCCTATTCCTCAATCTTTAGCACTCACGACATTTGGCGACCTTGATATTTCTACTATTCGCACAATGCCCAACGGCAGAAAGCCGATACAAACGTATCTGACCAAAATGGGCAACGAAATGAATGTGTATAACGCTGTTAAAAAAGAATTAGACGCAGGTCATCAAGCCTATTTTGTCTATCCGCTCATCGAGGGCAAGGAAGAGACTGAAAGAAACTCGTTAGAAGACACTCGGCAAACCTTAAAATCTGCAGAAGATATGTATAAAGTCTTATCAGAACAGATATATCCGCAATACAAATGCGCACTTGTTCACAGCAATGTTGATGAAGAAGAGCAAAGCCGTATCTTAAAAGATTTCAAAGACGGCAAAATACACATACTTATTGCGACAACTGTTGTAGAAGTCGGTGTTGATGTGCCTAATGCAACTTGTATGGTGATTGAGCATGCAGACCGCTTTGGACTTGCCGCATTGCACCAACTTCGCGGAAGAGTTGGACGAAGCGAATTGCAGTCGTATTGTTTTCTTATCTATAGCCAAAACATCACACAAATCGGTGTGCAACGAATGAAAGTACTCAGACAAAGCACCGACGGCTTTCACATTGCAGAAGAAGATTTGCGATTGAGAGGACCTGGAGAGTTTACTGGCACGGCGCAATCAGGTTATTTAACTTTTGCACTTGCCGATATAAACCGTGATAAACAGCTCCTCTTAGAAGCCCGCGCAGACGCATTCGATGAACTTAGGCAACGTATGCAACAAGGCGAGATGAACGATGCGGCATCTGCATCTTTTTAATCGCATAGTGCTCGATTTGTCTCACTCTTTCTTTAGACAAGTTGTATAGCTTTCCCACCTCTTCCAAAGACATCGCTTTTTTGTTGTCGAGTCCATAGCGGAGCTTGAGGACTCCTGATTCACGGCGTTTCAATGTAGAAAGCGTTGTGTCAATGTCTGTTTTAAGGCATTCGGTCAAAGCTGAATCTTCTGGAGCAGTGTAGCGATTCTCTTCTATTGTTTCGCCCAATGCGCTAGACTCGGTAACTGGTGCGTCTAACGAACAGACATCTTCGCCTATCTGCAACAACTCTTTCACATAATCCTTTTCAAGAGAGAGTGAAGAGGCGATGTTTATGATTTTTTCGTTTTCTGGCAAATCTGAATAATACGCAGAGGCTTCTCTAATCCTTGACAAATCAATGACGCGGTTTGCAGGTAAATGCACTGTGCGTCCCTTGTCGCTGATGTATTTTGTGATAGACTGTCTAATCCACCACACCGCATACGAAATGAACTTTACGCCCTTTGAAGCGTCGTATCGGTCAGCGGCGGTCATAAGACCTATATTTCCTTCGCTGATTAAGTCCAAAAGGTCAACGCCTGTATAGCGATATTTTTTTGCTATTTTCACCACAAAGCGCAAGTTTGCTTTTACCAGAGCATCTTTTGCTTCTTTATTGCCTTTAGCGGACAAAAGAGTTAACTTTGATTCTTCTTCTTGAGAAAGAAGCGGAATTTTGTTGATTTCCTTTAGATACGTTGTCAATGCTGAATCATCGCTTTTCATCTTGTGCCCCTCTAAATAAAGAATAAAGAAAATAAAGATAAAAGATATAAAAAAGTCTTTTAACCTTTCGCTTATCTATAAGCAATTCTCGTGCCAATAAATGCAATCTGCAAAAAAAATAGGAAAAAAGAGAAAATGTACTTTGTTTGCAAAAAAATTTGACGTTTGGAAAAAGAATTAGTATCTTAGAAGTATAGGGTAAAGAAAAAAAATTGATACAGCAAAAGAGATGTTCTCTATTGAGTGTATCATTTTGACCCAGTTTACATTTTACAATATCATAATCTGAATACTTATGGCACAATAAGGGCTACAAATGTATTCAGAATTTCACTTTGGAGGAAAACGAATATGAAAGTGAAGCCATTAGCAGACCGTGTTCTCGTAAAGACAGAGAAGAGCGAATCAAAGACAGCAAGCGGAATCATCATTCCAGAAACAGCACAGGAAAAGACACAGACTGCTACTGTGTGCGAAGTTGGACCGGGAACAGAAAAAGAAAAGATTACCGTCAAGGTGGGCGAAAGAGTTATGTACGACAAGTACGCAGGCACTTCAGTCAAGATTGACGGCGAGGACTATCTTATTCTCAAGAACAGCGACATCATCGCGGTAATCGAAGGCTAAAAACTCTTTTAAGGAACAGCCTTTTATAAAAGACGCAGTGAACTTCTTTATTAAGAAGAAATACACTGCGTCTTTTTTTGTTCTTTGTTATACAGGCTCTAAGATTGACACGTTCGGGAGAGCATCTGGTGCTGGGATACGGTATTTTTAATTCAAGATGCTTTACAAAGTACTGTTTTTTATAATATTATTCACAGTATCTAAAGCGTAAAACGTAAATACAATTATTTTTTTCATAGATGATAAAAAAATACTGTAAAAGTTTATTGACATTGTTTCTATTTTTAGTTACAATACAATACCGTATGATAAAATTATCACGTTTTTAGAGAGGAAACGATATGAAAACACTACCAGAAAGGTCAAGGAGAAGGCTCGTTCTTTTGGCGCAGCTTTTAAGCCAGCTTGAACAAGATACGATTACTTCTCTTGATATTGAAAAGCTGACTGGTTGGTCAAATTCAGTCATCAGAAGAGATATTTCGATGATTGGCTGTATTTGCGGTGCTTCAAATGGCTATCACGTCGATGTGCTTCTAAGAATGCTAAAAAAAGCAATCGGAGAAGATGGCTCTCGAGAAAGAAAATGCTGCCTTGTGGGGCTTGGCAAACTCGGAGAGGCTCTTTGTACAGGTGATATGCTTGAAGGCTCTTCATTTAAGTTGGTCGCAGGCTTCGACGAAAGCGTGAATAAGACTGAAGTTATCAAGGCTTCTTGTCCGCTTTATCCTACGACAAAACTGGAAGAAATTATCAAAAGTCAAGGCATTATGTATACTATTCTTGCCGTTCCTGATGCTGTCGCGATGAGCGTTGCAAATCGCCTTGTTTCTTGCGGAATACGAGGAATTGTCAATTATACAAATATTGTGCTTACTCTTGACCACGATATTTTTGTTGAAAATGTTGCTACAAAGACAGCTTTGAATGTCCTTGCTGCTGCTATCGAAGATTAAAGATGTGTGATATTGCCGTTATGCGCAATATCTTTTTTTTAGGAGGAAACAAATATGAGTCGTGTTTACAATTTTTCAGCAGGACCTTCTTGCTTGCCTGAAGATGTATTAAAAGAGTGCAGCGCAGAAATGCTTGATTTCAATGGCACGGGGCAGTCTGTTATGGAGATGAGCCATCGTTCAAGCGCATTCAAGCCTATTATCGAAGACGCAGAAAAAATGGTGCGTCGCTTGATGAATGTGCCTGATAACTACAAGGTTCTTTTTTTGCAGGGTGGCGGTTCTACTCAGTTTGCTATGGTTGCTCTTAATCTTGGAAACAAAAAGGGCAAGGCGGCATATATTGAAACGGGTGTTTGGGCAAAGAAAGCGGCAGCTGAAGCAAAGGCGTTAGGAGTTGCTGTTGATGTTATCGCTTCTAGCAAAGACAAGAATTATTCTTATATTCCGCGCGTTGAAAAAATCTCTGGTGATTATGATTATGCGTATATCTGTTTGAACAATACGATTATGGGCACTCATTACGAGTATATTCCCGATACTGGCGATATTCCGCTCGTTGCAGATATTTCTTCTTGTATTCTCTCAGAGCCTCTTGATGTGTCGAAGTTTGGTCTGCTGTTTGCAGGCGCACAAAAGAACCTTGCTCCTGCTGGTGTTACCTTGGTGATTATCCGCAAAGACTTAATCACAGATTCCCCTCGCGCAAATACACCGACAATGCTTTCTTACAAGACACACGCAGACGCAGACAGTATGTACAATACTCCGCCGTGCTACACGATTTATGTTCTTGACAAGGTGATGCATTGGATTGAAAAGAATGGTGGTGCTGAGGGTATGGCAAAGAGAAATCACGAAAAGGCTGATTTGCTTTACAATTATCTTGATGCAAGCTCTTATTATTACGCAACAGCAGAAAAGGGAAGCCGTTCACTGATGAATGTGCCGTTCCTCACAAAAGAAACGGACGAGGAAAAGGCAAGTGCTATCAATAAGAAGTTTGTAAAAGAAGCTGCCGAAGCAGGCTTGGTGAACCTTGCAGGTCATCGCTTAGTGGGCGGTATGAGAGCTTCTATTTACAATGCTATGACAAAAGAGGGGGTTCAGGCTCTCATCGACTTTATGGAAAAATTTGCAAAGGAGAATGCGTAATATGCACAAGATTCAGACTTTGGACAGAATAAGCTCTATCGGGCTTGATAACTTTCCGCACGATTCTTATGAAATTGCTTCAGAAATCTTAAATCCTGATGCGATTATGGTCAGAAGTCACGATATGCTTTCTATGCAGCTGCCGTCCACGGTGAAAGCTGTTGCTCGTGCAGGTGCAGGAGTAAACAATATTCCTTGCAAGGAGTTGGCAGAAAAAGGCGTTGTCGTCTTTAACACACCTGGTGCAAATGCTAATGCGGTGAAAGAGTTGGTGATTTTGAGCATTTTGCTTTCGAGCCGCCCTGTTGTAGAAGCGAACAAGTGGACAAACTCTTTAGCTGGTAAGGGCGCAGAGATTGCTTCTTTGGCAGAAAAAGGAAAGAAGAACTACATTGGCTCTGAAGTCAAGGGCAAAACGCTTGGCGTTATTGGATTGGGCGCAATAGGTGCAATGGTGGCAAATACTGCGATTGAGTTGGGAATGAACGTCATCGGCTACGACCCGTTTATCTCTGTAGACGCTGCATGGCGTATCAATCACGAGGTCAAGCACGCCGAAACTCTCGATACTCTTTTTGCAAAATCTGATTATATCACTGTTCACGTTCCTGAAACTCCAGATACAAAGGGCTTTATTAATGCTTCTACTATTCGTAGTATGAAAAACGGTGTTCGTATCATCAATATTGCTCGCGGTGGCTTGGTGAACAATGAAGATGTTTTGTCTGCAATCAATTCGGGAAAGGTTGCGTGTATGGTAACGGATTTTGCGGCAGAAGAGCTTTTGAACAATCCGAAAATCATCTGTATGCCACACCTTGGTGCGTCAACGCCAGAGGCAGAAGATAACTGTGCTGTAATGGCGGTCAAAGAGCTTCGTGATTTCTTAGAAACAGGAGCTATTGCAAACAGCGTGAACTTCCCGAAAGCGAAGATTGATAATGCAATTCCGAAAGGCGGCACAAGACTTTGTATAAGCCATAAGAACGTGCCTGGTATGATTGCGAACTTTACGACGGTATTGGGAAATGCAAAGCAAAATATCAGCGGAATGATTGACCAAAATAGAGGCGATATTGCGTATGCGCTGCTTGATGTTGACGGCAAAGTAGAAGATGATACGCTATCTGCGCTTTCTTCTATTGCCGACGTAATCAACGTACGCGCAATTTATGCAGCCTAGAGTTGTTTTGAGAAACCGAGCCTCTCTTGTAAAATGATAAAAAAAACCGATAGAGTTGAAAAAACTTCATCGGTTTTTTTTATGTTGTTTTTATGCTATAATGAGGATATGAAATCGAATACAACAGAAAAAATTATTCACGAAATTCCGCCTGTATGGAACGCAGAAAGCAGAGTGCTTATTTTGGGAACAATACCTTCTCCAAAAAGCAGAGAAGCAGGATTTTTTTATATGCACCCACAAAACAGATTTTGGCGTGTGCTTCCTGCAATTTTCGGCGAAACGCTTTTGACTTTAAACAATGATTCAGACAGAGAAAAGGCAATAGAAGAGCGAAAGTCGTTTCTTATTCGGCACAACATAGCTTTATGGGACGTGCTGTCTTCTTGCGATATGTACGGGGCTGCGGATTCAAGCATAAAGAATGCTGTTGCAAATGATTTTGAGCCATTGTTTTCGGCTTCTAAAATACACAATGTGTTCTGCACAGGAAAAGCCGCTTTTTCGCTGTGGCAGAAATTGTGTGCTGCAAAGTATGAATCTCAATACGGCTTATCCGTCTCTCTTCTGCCGAGTACAAGCCCTGCGAATGCTTCTTGGAGCATAGATAAGCTGATTGAAGAATATAGAAAGATTCTCGTTTATTGAACGAATGCAACTCTTGTATCTGGCGATGTTTCGTAAAACGATAGAACATCGGTTGCAAAAAGCAAATCGATACCCTTTCTGTATGAATCGATTTTTGATACATAGTTGAGCGTAATTTGCGGAGTTGCATTGTTTCTGACTTTGCCTGTGCCTGCGTTATACATTGCGAGGGCTGCAATTTCGTTTCCTGCTGCGTCAAGACAATAGCGTAAATGCGACATTCCGTATTTTGCAGAAACTTCAGGATTAAAGAAATCTTCTTCCTTTAGATTGGGAAAAGATTTATTATTGAGTTGAAATAATCCGCGGTCAATAGAGCCGTTTTTGTTTGTGTTTACAGCTCGTGGCTTGAACTCGCTTTCTGTGTGTGCTAAGGCAAATGCAAGAGAAAGCGAAATATCATTTTTATCTGCTTCTTTCATAATTGCAAGTGCGACATCTCTATCTTCTGTTAGGTGAATATAAAACCATTCTACAGCAGCTTTTGAATATGGCTGTCGATATAAAGCAAGTCCTTCATCTAGCCGTTTTTTAGAATCTTGAACCTTAGTGCTATATGATACTTCAAATGAGTCTTCAACAACACTTTTTTCTTTAAAAGCAACATCTTCTTCTAATGCGACTGATTCTACTTCAAATTGAGGCAAAGCTGTTGTTGTAGGTATTTTCTTCACTGGTACAAATGTACAAATAAGCGTACAAGGCACCAAAAACAGAAGACTGAAAAAAATTGTGCCTAGCATCAACGAATAAGTATGATTGTTAGCGTTAGAACTTTCAGTCATAAAAATGCCCTCCATTAGATATTTTAGAGATATATTCTAAAGAAAAGAGCATTTTTATGCAAGATATAGAAAGATAAATAAAAATAATGTTATAAACGCACTATATTTACGCCTGCTATCTCATTTTTACCTTGTGCAAAAAACACATATTGAGCGTGCTTTGCAGACAACTCTTCAATATAGAATGTTGCTTTTTCTTCGTCTTCTGCAATTTCTTTAGGAATGGCAAAACCCACTATCGAAATGCAATCTTTTAGCCTTCGAGCACTATGCTTCATTGCTGCTGTGAATTGCTCATACTTTTCGCCAGTAATATCTTTGTCTACGATAGGTGCAATATAGACAAACTTTTTCTCTTCCTCATTTGCTTTTAAAGAAAGGCGAAGTGTTGCTAAAAGCTCTTCATTATAGCTTCCCTCTTCATTTGGCTCTACGGCTTTCCAAGAAAGATTAACAGCTCTTACGCTCTCTTTTTCAACAGCCTCTCCTGAGAGTGTAAAAAGATTTCCCTCTTTTGCTTCAAATATTTTTTCTAGCTTCATATTATCTATACTCCTTATATTTATGATATATATTTATGAAGAAATTGTGAAGAAAATTGTGAGTGAAAAGAAAAAAGACCTCATTCCAATTGGGAAAAAGGTCCTTTTCTACGAATAAAGACGCATACGTCAAACTTATCTTACGATAGCAAGAATCTAAATAAAAAAGATTATGCCGTAAGAATACTGATAACTTCAGCTTTGTCTTGTGTATTCAAGATTTGCTGTCGTTTTTCTGCGCTCTTGAACAAAAGGCTTACTTCCGCAAGGAACTGCAAGTGCGGACCTGTTTTGTTCACAGGAGAAAGCGTCATAATAAAGATACGGCACGGCTCCTGGTCAAGAGAATCAAAGTCAACAGGGTTGTCTGAGATACCAATACATGCAACAAGGTCAGAAACTGTATCTGTCTTTCCGTGCGGAATAGCGATACCGTGTTTCATACCTGTAGACATATTACGTTCGCGTTCTAGCACACATTCGCGTGCTGAAGCCTTGTCTGTAACTTTGCCAGCTTTAATAAGGATTTCAAGCATCTCATCTATGATTTCTTCTTTAGTAGTTCCTTTGAGATGCAAATCTACTGTTTCAGGCGTTAATACTGCTCTTAAGTCCATATCTTAAAGTGTATGGTTAGATAAAACAAAAGTCAAGAAAAAAATTGCTTTATAGAGCTAATAAAACCAATTTTTTTACAAAAAGTTGCTAAAAAATCTAATATAAGCTATTATTATTCTCTATGACAGACTTACAGAAATTTTTTTCAGATGTTGAGCGCATTAAAAAGAGAGAGAGAGCAGAGCACTCTTCTTATGATAGCACTCGTGTTGTGGAAAGCGTTGTAGAGCTTTTTATTTCTAATAATCGCGATATGACTTCTCTTGCTTCCTCTTTTGCGGATTACTGGCAAAAGACTTATATTGACACATCATCTCAAAGAGAAGAAGAGCCAACAAGAGAAAATATTGACCGACTGGCAGCTATGCAAAGCCTTTTAGACGGAGAAACGTTTGCAACAGAAATCCTTAATGCTAAAGATTGGCGGGAGCTTAGCTCTTTGGTCAACTTTGAAGCAGAAGATATTCCTATGGATATGCTTGAAAAGATTATGATGATTTTTGTTGACAAGCAAGCTCTTTAGACTCTTTCTATAAATTTTTTTTTGAGAAGACTTGTTCTATTGTGAAGGTATTTTTTAGAACAAGTCTACCACACATCATTCAAATTGAGGATATTTCAAATACATATACATAGATATAATAAAGAAAATATGATAATCTCTTTGCATGTCATCAGATAAAATGATTTTTGGGACGTGTTACAAAAGGTATGCTGAAACAACAAGGGGAAAAGTTGTATTATATAG
>CALDID010000179.1 GCA_937901865.1 uncultured Treponema sp. | reverse complement strand
TAATCTTTTTGCCTATATTGCAATAGATTGCCGTATCAAGTACGGCAATGACATAATGTTTCCGAACAGGTCTATTGACTGCTTTTTCTTCAGGGAGCGTTGAAAAAAAAATTTATTGACTGCTTTTTCTTCAGGGAGCGTTGAAAAAATTTTTTATTGACTGCTTTTTCTTCAGGGAGTGCGTAAAAAAAATTTATTGAGCGTTTTTTCTTCAGGGAGTGCGTAAAAAAAAATTTATTGCTCACTTTTTTTTCAGGGAGTGTTGAAAAAAAAATTTATTGAGCGTTTTTTCTTCAGCGGAGGAATAAAAAAAAATTATCGCTGTTTTTTCTTCAGCGAAGGAGTAAAAAAAAATTTATGAGTGCAAACGAGAATAAAAAGTCGTCGAAAGCGGAAAATTATCTGACGAAACAGATTATCACATACATCGGAAACAAGCGAAAGCTCTTGGCTTTGATTTATAAGGCGATGAAAAGCGTCGGCGTGAAGATGAATAGCGGCGAAGTGTTTTTGGATTTGTTTTCGGGCAGCGGCGTGGTTTCTCGGTTTGCGAAAACGCTGGGTTTTGAGGTGATTTCAAACGATTGGGAAGAATACGCGTATATTATCAACAGCGCATTTGTCGGCTTGAACGAAAGCGAGGTGAAAACGCTGTTCGGCGGCGAAAAGATAGAAAAAGTGCTGGAGAGAATTAACGCCCTGCCGCTTCCGAGCGAAGACGAGCAGTATATGGCGAAATATTACGCGCCGAAGAGCTTTGACGTGGACGCGGCGGATTTTCGCACAGAGCGGCTGTTTTATACAAGGGATAATGCGCTGACGATTGACAAAATCCGAAACTACATCGAAAAAACATATCCCGAAAAAGAGTCGAAAGAGCGCATTTTGCTTTTGTCGCTCCTGCTTTTTGAAGCGAGCTGCCACACAAATACGTCGGGCGTGTTCAAATCGTTTCACAAAGGCTTTGGCGGACATTCCCGCGACGCATTGAAGCGCATTCTTTGCCCGATACGCCTTTCTTCTCCCTGCCTCATCGACGGCAAGGCGAAAACAATTGTGCTGAAAGAAGACGCGAACGCGCTCGTGAAGCGGCTGGGGAGAGTTGAGGTCGCCTATCTTGACCCGCCGTATAATCAGCATCAATACGGTTCGAACTATCACATTTTGAACACGATTGCAAAATGGGACAAAATCCCCGCTCCGCTAGATTTGAATGAAAAAGGCGTGTTGAGAGAAAAGGCGGCTATTCGCAAAGATTGGGTTTTGACGAAGAGCGCGTATTGCTACAAGGCGAGCGCGCTGGAGGCGTTTCGCGAGCTGTTGGAGAGCATCGACGCGCACTATATTTTGATAAGCTACAGCACGGACGGGATAATCCCGTTTGACGAGATGGAAAAGCTGTGTATGAAAAAAGGCAAGCTGTCGATTGTAACGAACGAATACACGACGTTTCGCGGCGGCAAGCAAAGCAACACAAAAGAGGTGTCGAACATCGAGTTCATCTTAGCGATTGACACGACGAAGAAATCTTCTGAAAAGGCGGCGGCGACGATTGCGAATGTGCTGTTTAGGAAGCAATTTTTCTTGCTGTTCAAAAAGTCGTTTTCGATAAAGCGATTGCGAAGCGCGGGGTGCAAAGTGAAAAAGGGCGAAGTTAGCGTGTTTTTCAAGGGCGGGGAGGAAAAGTTTTGCTTGAAAAATGCGAAAGAGCTCGTGCTGAAAGAAGAAGTGTGCGCGCTGTCGATTGCGAAGATGAGAAAGCTGTATGCGGTGCTGGAAAAGTGCGCTTTTGAGGCGAAAGAGGAAGAGCTGGATATGCTGATAGAGCTTTTGTCGTCGAATGCGGAATATGAGCTGGACGCGCTTGAAAAGGTGAACTTGATAAAGCAAGTGCCGAACATCTTGAAAAAGCTGGCGCAGAAAAAAACGCGGGAAGTCTTTGCTTCTCGCTTGGAAAAAGTGAAAGCCCTAGAAGCGAAACTTCCAGAGCTTTACGCGCTCATCGGCGAAAAGATTGCGGCGATAGAAGAGCTTGCTTCTATTCGTTTTTCGTCGTAGATTGCGCTTTGAGGAGAGCGTTCATATCAGAAATCGATTTTGCGGTGTCGGTCAAATCTCGTCTGGTGTATTCTTCTCCTTTTTTGAGCATCTCGACGGGCAAGCCGTACGCTTTTTCAAGGTCTTCATTCGTCAACACTTCCTCAGGAGTGCCGAACGACATATCGCGGTTCGGATAGAAAAGCAAGACCTTTTCTGCAAAGCGTTTCGTCAAGTCCAACTCGTGCATACTGATGTAAATCGTCGTCCCCGTCTTTTTGCAATAATCGCGCAAATACGAAAGGGCTTTTTCCTTTTGCGGATACTCCATTGCGAACAGTGGCTCGTCCATAAACACCGACGCAGAACCGTAGAGAATGGAAAACGCCAAGAGGGTGCGCTGTATTTCGCCCTTGCTGATGCCTGTGAGCGTGTGGTTCAATACGCCTGAAAGCTCAAAGACCTCGATAACTTCGCTCATCAAGTCGCCTTTGCCGAAAATGCCCTGTGCTTTTCCCTGCAAAGTGCCGCTTTTGAAGACTTGCGCCAATAAATCGCCGACTTTGTCTTCTGTTTCAAACTCCATATTTTGATAAATGACAGAAGCTCTCATATTCTTTGCTTCCCCTGTCATCATCGCAATATCTTTGCCCATCATCAAGACTTTGCCAGTTGTGGGCACAAGGCGACCGCTTGCAAGAAGCATAAAAGTGGATTTGCCACTGCCGTTTGGACCGACGAGGCTAACAAAGCCGCTCGGAAATTGCGCACTAAAATGAGAGAATACAGCGCGGGGCTCGATTGGATTGCCGTCTGCATCTACATCGCCTTCTACGGCTGGATATGTAAAAGAAACATCGTTAAACTCAATAAAATTCATACGAAAAGCATATCAAAGATTCTGTGTTTTGTCAAAAAAAGCAAAAAAATAGCAGATACCTTTTGTACCTGCTATTCAAGTTGGAGATAATCGGACTCGAACCGACCACCTACAGATTGCGAACCTGTCGCTCTACCAGATGAGCTATATCCCCGTTGATAGTTAGAGTATACTACAAAAGTGTAATTTGTTGCAATAGGTTTTTGACATCAAAAATCGAAGAAATGTGAAAAATTCTTCCTGCAATCTTTGTTTCGCTGTAAATTGCCTCATTTTCCCAGCGTTTTGCGTCTGCACTTTTTTCTTCACTGCTTGATGCGTGAATAGCGTCTACTGGCAAAGAGTTTTTTCCCACGAGTACAGCTGTGCCGCCTAATGCTGCAAATGCGTCGGTGTATTTGATGTGGTCATCGAAAAAGAGCGTGTCGCTTATGCTGCCGCCGATTGCGTTCAAAGCTGTTTCATAAGCACTTTTGTATGGTTTTCCGCGAAGAGAGCATGTGCGAATATCGGTTATATTAGAAAACAAATCGAAGATGTCAAGTTTTTTGAGAATACGCACAGCGTGTTCTGTGGGGGCATTGGTGAGAACAGATAGCGTGAGATTGCTTTGCAAAAGAGAGGAAAGCAGTTCTCTTTCTTCTGGATTTGCTTCAAGTTCTGCCTCTTCTCCTGCTGGGTGTACAGCGCGGAAATATAATTCTATGTCTTTGAGCCCTGCTTCCCTCATAAGCCATTCAAGAGTTGTTCCGTAGCGTGGCACACCTTCTGCTCTCAAGATAGTGGCTGTTTGTATGTCTGTTTTAAGCCAAGAAGCGACAAAGGCAATCATTCTTTCAGTGATGCCGTCGTCAAGTTTTGCTGTGGCGGGATAGAGCGTGTTATCGAGGTCGAAAATTAAGTGCTTTATAATCATGATACTCTAGTATAGCATATAACATAAAACAATGCGGTGAATTTTTTAGATTTTTACGTTTTTATGATTTCGTTTAAGTATTAGAAAACGCTGTAATAAAACAATATGCTTTGAAACCGTACAGGCGTTTTTGTTGGTTTTGTTTATGTAAATCGATAAGACGGAGGAATTATTTTATGAATGGAATTGGATTTGCAGCATTGGCGTTAGCACTTGTTGCCTCTCCTCTTTCGGCGCAGGGCTTTGGAAGCGTGCCGAATGAAGCAGAGCCTGTGATTGTGGCGGAAGATGAAACCGACGGGGAATCGAAAGAGATTGCAGGAAAAGCAATAAGCGCAGAAGAAGCTGATAAAAGCGTAATCAGCGCAAAGAATGGTGCAAAAGTTACTGTTTCAAATGCGACATTGTCAAAGACGGGAAACACTTCTAATGATGGACAAAGCAATTTTTACGGCTTGAATGCCGCTGTTGTGTCTAGCTCTAAAAGCACAGTGTCGCTTTCGGGCGTTACGATTACGACGGACGCAGACGGAGCAAATGCGGTGTTTGCCACAGGGAACGGCAGCAAGATAAATGCGAAAAATGTGCGCATTTCTACAAAGCAAAACTCATCTCGCGGACTTGATGCAACGTATGGCGGAGAGGTGAATGCGAGTGATGTATTCATTGATACAAAGGGCGCGCATTGTGCTGCGTTTGCCACCGATAGAGGAGAAGGAACTATCTCGGTGAACGGTGCAACGGCTTCCACCGCAGGCGAAGGCTCTCCTGTCATCTATTCTACGGGAAATATCAGTGTAAAAAATCTTACGGGGCGTGCAACAGGTTCTGAAATTGCGTGCATTGAGGGCAAAAACTCAATTTCGATTGATACTTCAAACATTGAGGGCGCAGGACCGAACGGCATTATGCTTTACCAAAGCTTTTCTGGCGATGCAGGAGTCGGCACAAGCGTTTTGAATGTGAAAAACTCCACGCTGAAAAGTTCTTCTAATGGCGCATTTTTCTATATCACAAACACAAGAGCAAAAATCAATCTTTCTCAATCAACGCTTTCTTTCCCGTCGGGTGTTTTGATTCGCTCAAGCGGAAATAACAGCGAGAGAGGCTGGGGCGTAAGAGGGGCGAATGGTGGCAACCTTGATTTTAAGGCAGAGAAGCAAAGTCTTACAGGCGATATTATTTGCGATGAAATCAGCACGATAAACTTAGACTTTGCAGACGGTGTTGTTTTCACAGGCGCGATAAATGCGGATAATGGAGGCGCAGTTACGCTTACACTTTCAAAGAATGCGCAAGTTCGCCTTACTGCTGACAGCTATATTGAATCAATCAGCGATGCGGACAAGAAGTTTAAGAACATCATTTCTAACGGCTATAATCTTTACTATAACAAGAACGCTGCTGCAAACAAAGCTCTGAAAGGCAAAAGCTACAAGCTTTCAGGCGGCGGAAAACTTATCGGAATTGCGATTGAACGCAAGGCTGTGCAAGTTGTTTCGCAGCAGACGCAGGGAGATTTTCACTGCGAGAATATGGGAGGAAATCCTCCTCCAATGCCAAAAGAAATGAGCAAAGTAACAGGCGTGATAAAACTATACGGTTCTGCACCGATGACAACAATCGGCTTTGTTACAGACGACGGAAAAGAATATAAACTTTCTGTTCTTCCACCGCCACCACAAGGTGAGATGAAAGGACAGGGAGATAAAAAAGGTCAAGAATCTCAGGAAATGAAAGCACCTGGCGAGCCTCCGAAAATGGAAGGGCATTTTGATATGTCGTTTGGCGATAAAAAGCAAAAGCCGTTAAGCGAAGATGAGCTAAAGCAGCTTACAGGATTGCACGTTGAGCTGACGGGCTTTGTTTCGGACAAAACAGAAGCAAACGCGCTCAAAGACGGCGTTTTTGTGGTGTTTGAAGCAATCGAAAAATAGTTTTGTAGCCAAGATTTCAAAAGAGGACTGTAACGAGTCCTCTTTTTTTGTATACGTGAGTGTCAAAGGCAAGAAAAATTGATGTGGGTACTCGTTGACGAAAAATATTTTTTTACCGCGAGCATTTTTGTTTTTATGCTCTGTTGCCTGTTGTTTTTTATTCTGCAGTCAGAGCGAAAGAGCTGCGACGAGTTGCGACACCGCTGAAATTTCTCGCTGGCTTAACGTTTCGAGCCTATCAAGCACCGTGCTATATTTTTTGTACAACGCAATATCTTTTTCATTGTCGCAGTTTTCGCTTGCGCTTTCCGAAGGCATATCGAGCAGATATTCCAATGAAACGCCGAGCGTTTTTGCAATGCGAAGCGCAGTATCGGCAGCTGGCATACTGTCGCGCTCGATGGCTTTGTGAATAGTCATATTGTTCATTCCCAGCGAAAACGCAAGCTCTTTGCGGCTTATTCCTCGATATTCCAGTTCTTTAATCACGTTCTTCCAAAAACTCATACCGAAAAATAAAAACTTTTGTCTAATTTTTCTTGTTGTATTAGACAGTTTGTCTTGTAATCATACATATATTTTAGATAAAGCGTCTAATTACCTTTTCATTTAGGAGGTCTTTTATGAAAAAGATACTTTCTTGTGTTTTATCGGTATTTGTTTCGCTTGCGGCATTTGCGAGCGGAACTGAATGGCAGTTTGGCTTTACGATGCCGTTTCAGTCGGGCGCGTGGAACTCGGAAGATGGTATGGGGAGTTTTACAGCGGTAGGCTATTGCGGTGAGGTGGATTTTATTCACACGATGGATTTTGGATTGGCGTGGAAAATGTTTGCAGGAGGCTCTGGTGTTGCAACTCAATCTGTGGTTAAAGATTCTGGCGGTGCTAGTTTCTTGGGCGGCATAGGATTTGGCGGAAAAATTGTGGACAGCGAAAAACTGACGGTATTTCTTACGGGCGACCTTGGTTTTAATTACACTGATGTCGGCTACTACAAAAAAGATGTGGACGGTATCAAAACTACAGATGAGTTGGCACTTTTCAATTTTGTTGTTGGTCCGACGATTTCGGCAACGTATCATTTAGCTTCTCATTTTGGCGTATTCGCGGCGGGCAGTCTGTATTACAATATCGGTTCTGCAAGTTACGAAAACGAAGTTGAAGGTATCGATGCTAGTGTAAATTACAGTGCGAACTATGCAGGTTTGTTGTTTCAACCACGCGTCGGCATAAGCATTTCGTATTGATTTTTCTGAAAATCATAAAAACAAATTTACCATACTGTTTGGATTTCGTACAATGGGATTTTTTCATCGCAGGTAATAATGGTAAGACAGTTCGTCTTCGCTTGCGAAATAAGCATACGGTCGAATGGGTCATTGTGGCGAACATTCGTTTGAAATGGCAGATTTCGCACCGCAGAGAAATCTGAAAGTGTAACAGGCAGACTCTTGAATTTCGCTTTTTTGCACATTTCGTCAATCTCAAAAATTGAGTGTGTAATATCGAGATTTCCTTTGCTTTGCTTAATTGATATTTCCCAAAACGAAACATAACTGTAAAAACATTCTTCGCTGTCCATCAATTTTCGTGCTTTGTCCGAAAGTTTTGGGCTACCGAAAAGATACCAAAGAATTGCGTGTGTGTCTAAAAGGTATTTCATCACATGTACTCCGCAAAATCTTCTATCGGCTCATCAAAATCATTTGACATATAAAACGGTTCGTCTTTCCACACGCCGAACATAGAGCTTTTTACTTCAGCTTTTTTTGTTGCGCTTCTTTCTATTTTCTGTTTGATAAAGCGAATAAAATCAACAACCTCTTCTACTGCATACTCTGGTAATGTTTCTAGCTCTTTTTCTAAAACTGCATAGCTCATACTGACCTCCTTATCCGATTATAGCATACATTTTTTTTGCGTACATTAAAGAAAGTACACATTCCATATATTTTACATGAAATGTGTACTTGTAGTATCAGATAATATTTTAGGTGTAGCTTTTTATGCAGACTTTTCTATCTTTAAACCTGTCATCTTTTCAATCACGCTGTCGGGGTATCCGTATTCTTTCGCTTCGACGTATTCCGCCTGCGTCAGCTCGTGAGTTCCCGCCTTGACCTCGGCAAATCGTTTTTCCGTGTCGGCAAGATTCTTGAGATGATTCAAGAACCACGGGTCAATCTTCGTAACCGCATTGATTTCCTCTACGCTCATCACACCGCGCTTCAATGCTTGGAAAATCGCGAAAATGCGCTGGTCTGTGCATTCTCCGACCCTGCGCTTAATGTCTTCGTCGCTCTCTTCCTCGAAAATCGGCAGATTGAGCGAACTCACGCCGACTTCCGCCCCACGCGCCGCCTTCATAATCGCCTGCTCGAACGTGTGCCCAATCGCCATAACTTCGCCCGTCGCCTTCATCTGCGTACCGAGTTTTCGTGCCGCATACACGAACTTGTCGAACGGGAACTTCGGGAATTTTACGACGACATAATCAAGCACAGGCTCAAAGCACGCCGCCGTCTTCTTGGTTACAAAGTTCGGGATTTCGTCGAGATTGTAGCCGATAGCGATGAGCGTCGCAACTTTCGCAATCGGGTAGCCCGTCGCCTTTGACGCAAGAGCGGACGAGCGGGAAACGCGCGGATTGACCTCGATAACCGCGTATTCAAAACTGTTCGGATTGAGCGCAAATTGACAGTTGCAGCCGCCCTCCATATCGAGCGAACTGATGATGTTCAACGCCGCGGAGCGCAGCATTTGGTACTCTTTGTCCGAAAGCGTAACGGCTGGTGCAATAACGATAGAATCGCCTGTATGCACGCCGACAGGGTCAAAGTTTTCCATTGAACAAACGGTCAAAACGTTGCCCGAATGGTCTCGCATAACCTCGAACTCGATTTCTTTCCAGCCCGAAATGCACTTTTCCACGAGGATTTGGTGAATTGGCGAGCGATGAAGCCCGTTGTGCGCGATTTCGTTGAACTCCGCTTCGTTATTCGCAATACCGCCGCCCGTGCCGCCGAGCGTGAATGCAGGGCGGATAATCGCAGGATAGCCGATTTCGCTGTTGACGAACGCGAGCGCGTCTTCGTATGTCGTAACGACTTTTGACGGAATGCACGGCTCGCCGATTTTTTCCATTGTGTCTTTGAACATCTGTCGGTCTTCGGCTTTGTCGATTGTTTCAGGCTTTGCGCCCAAAAGTTTTACGCCGTGGCTTTCCAAAAATCCCGATTTTGCCAGTTCCATACACAGCGTCAATCCCGTCTGTCCGCCGAGCGAAGACAAAATCGAATCGGGTTTTTCCTTTTCGATGATGCGCTCGATTGTTTCGGGAATGAGCGGCTCGATGTAAATGTGGTCAGCCATTGCGGTGTCGGTCATCAACGTCGCAGGATTCGAGTTGACGAGCACGACATCAAGTCCCTGCTCTTTGAGTGCCTTGCACGCCTGCGAACCTGCATAGTCGAACTCCGCCGCCTGTCCGATAATAATCGGTCCCGACCCAATAACCATAACTTTGTGAATGTCTTTGTTCAGTGGCATTTCTTCCCCCTTAGGAGTTTATTCTGTTTCAGATTTTTCATTCTTCAAATGGAAAATTAGTTCAGATTTGTCTTTTTCATACGCCTCGAATATCTTTTCAAGAACGTGTTGTTTTGCAATCGTGCTGTTTGCTTTGTATAAAAAAATTCCTTGCCCAAGTTCAACCCATGCAGGATTATCTTTTTTGTTGAAATCAATTTCTGCAATTTTTTTGCTTGATGCAAGAGCAATCATTGGCGCATAATTTTCGTTAAAAAGAGCTTGTGCAACAGATGTATACATCGTACTCCATTGACTTGTTTTCTGTTCTTCGTCGCCATTATACGAGAATGACACGAGTTTACGTCCTGTCAAATCTTCTGCTTCATCAAAAGAGATTATACTGTCTGCATCTTGTGGAGGCACAAAATCTGTTTTTGGATAATCCCAAAGCGAAAGCATTTCTTTTGTAAGAAGTTCACATCTGTCTTTTAACTCAGCTTCTGTCCATTTGTCATATTTTAGTAAAGGCTTATTGATATTCAATCCACTATCTGCAAAACCGTGTTTGATTGACTTCTTTGTAGAAAAAATCTCATTTCCATATTTTGAGTTATATCCCGTGAGCGTAAGATTTGAGAGCGTATGAATCCATGTATCAAAAATCTCTTTCCAGTTTTCGCCGAGCATTTGCTTCCATTCTACAGAAAGTGTCTGAGGCATTATGTGTTCAATAGTAAGCTTGTTCGTTTCGTCTGTACTATCCATTAGCTCAATGACATTGACATGTTCTATCGTGTCTTTGTTCTCAAGGCGGTCAAAAAGATATTGCTTGTTTTTCTTTTGCATTTTGTATACTTGTCGCTCTTGTATAGCTTTTGCAAAAATGCGGTCTGGCGGAAATTCTGCCGAGCCTGTTTTGCTTTCAAGCACATAGATGAGGACACTCGAATACGGAGAATTAACTTTGTTAAGTCGTTTTATGTCAAAGTCAAGTGTTGTGAAAATCTTGTTAAGCGCATTTGTTGGATAGCCACACAATAATCTTCTGAATACAAAGGATTCTATGCATAACAATGATTTCTCCACCTCGATTTCGTCAAGCTCTTTTTTTTCAAATGCACTAAAAAGCGCAAGAAGAAACGGATAACAAACAGAAACATCAATAAGATTAAGTCGGTTCAGAGCCTTTTTTATCTTCCAAGAAACATTCCAATCATTTTGCGTACCAGAGGAAATGTGTCCATAGATTTTTGCATAAAAAAGCATATCAGAAAGAAGGTCGCCATAATTGCACGGAGCAAGGTGCTGTTTCTGAACGTATTCCTTGAATTCAAAATAAACTGCATTGACGTTTGGAATTTTTTTCTGTTTGAATGTAAGATAATGTCGAATAAAATCGCTTACCTTATAACAGGTGTAATTTTCGATTTTGTTCCAATACTTTTCGTAATATTCATTTTGTAAATCAGACGATAGACCCATAAGAATAAAGTTTCGTATTTTGTCAGCCTCTGTTAAATCAAGTCCCGTTGAATTCAAACTCTCAAAAATGAGCTGAGGGTCTTCGTCTTTTTCAACGAAAATATCAATGATTTCTAATTTCTTTATTGAAGCAAAAAGCTCATCAACAGAAATCTCATTTGAAATTGAAAGAATACGTTCACAAAAATATTCATAGTTTTGTGTTATGTGTGAATCTTTCACAAACTCATCAGCATCGCCTTCAACAATTTTATCAAAAGCTAGGCAATCTTTTTTTATTGGCTTTAATCGAAGTTTTCTTTCGTCTGAACTATATTCATCGATAAGATATGTATATTTTATTTTGCGCTCAAGGTTATTGTCTTTGTCTTGGATTTTTTTGCAGTGTAAAAGATTTACAATAGCAACAAATAAAATTGAAACAGTTGTAATACGCTGTTGTCCATCAATTATAAGAAAATCTGACCCACTACCTCCTGCTGCAAGTGTTGAAACGATTGAACCGAAAAAATGAGATTTTCGATTGTCTTTTGCAACTTGTACCAAATCATCAAATAATTGCTTACACTGTTTTTGAGACCAATCATAATTCCTTTGATATACAGGAATTATAAACCGATTGTCTGCTCCATTAAGGAATTTTAGCAATGGCTTTGCGTGTCCGTCCATTTTTCACACCTCCTTTATAAAAAGACTGAATTCGCGATAAAAGCAAATTCAGTCGAAAAAGGCACACGGTTAAAAACTGTTGCTACAGAGAAATACTTTGATTTATTTATCAAAATCGGTTTCATACCCTGCATTATATCAAACCTACTCTATTTGTACAATCAGCATATCTTCTGTGTCGTTCTTTGTCTGCGCCGCAATCTTGCCAGCACAAAAATGAAACGCGCCTCCGTGAATATCGTGCGATTCGGGTTTATCTGAAAGCGAGTTTATCATAAACACATCGTGTGCAACCTTGCTCGATTGTTCCGTGTATTCCTCTAAAAACTCTTTATACTCTCCCTCATAATTCACAAACACACCCCAAATAATCGGACAATCAGCCTTGAATCGCTCTGGAAAATCCCACAAATCCCCACAAATCGCAATCAAAAACTCTCTTCCACGATACAAAAACGGCTTTATCTCGTTTCCCTCTTTGTAGTGATAATCCGTAATGTCAAATTGCTTCCACCCCTTTGAAACACGACGATAGTTGTGAATGATTTTCCCGTTTTGAACCACCGCACAAGAAGAATACAGCTCTTCATCGCTTTCTCCCGCCTTTTCTATGTAGCCAAAAACAAGGTCAACGCCGTAAAGCGTGGTAAGCTCGCAAATCTTTTTCATTAGCTCGCTGTCTTGCTTTATTGCCGTCTTTTTGTCTTTTTCAAAATCCCAACAAAGCGCGTCGAATCCCTGCAAAAACGCCTCTCCAAAGCACACAATATCTGCTTTTCCCTGTGCGTTCAAAAGAGCCTTTTGTATCTGTGAAACATTAAAATCAATGTCGCCGTTTTTGAAAGTGTAGGAAGCAAGAGCAATTCTCATATCGAAGCCGATTATACCAAACCCACTCTTTTTATACTAGTAGCAAAAAAGCCGCTGCCTTATAGCAATGAAGTCATTGACTTGTAGCAAAATGTCTAGCCTCTTACCTTGCAGTAGGTGTAAACAGTGTGATTTCATCTCGTAATCAGTCTGTTTACAGTTCGAAATCAGTGTGTTTACGGCTTGTAAATAGACTGTTTACAAGTCAAACGTCTTAGATTGATAAAAATTTTGCAAGATAATAAAAACTTTGCAAGATAATAAAAACTTTGCTAAAGTTGAGCAATGAGATTTTTGCTTTCAGATGATGTTTTATAAAAAACTATGCAGAAGTGCAAGTGCAAAAAAAATCTGTCCTAGATTATATAGGGCAGATTTTTGTTAGATTTTGCTTTTAGCTGAAGTGTTGCTATAAACTTTGTCGTTTTCTCTCGTACAAAAGAACTCCTGCGGCAACTGATACATTCAAGCTGTCTAGTTTGCCAGAAGTTGGAATAGAAGCAATAACATCGCACTGCTCTTTTAGTAAATGCGCAATGCCGCTTCCTTCGCTACCCATTATGATAGCTGTTTTCTTTGCAAAAGAGATTTTGTCAAGCCGTTCGCCTCTTGCGTCTGCGCCATAAATCCAAAAGCCGTTTTTCTTTAAGATTTCTGCGCATCTCACAAGATTGGCTACTTTCGAGATTTTTACCCAAGATGCCGCTCCTGCGCTGCTTCGTGCGATAACTTCGTTTTCCTCTCCAGAAGCAGAGCCTCCGCTCCTGTGATTTGGAAGCACAACAAGGTCTGCACTGAATTGGTCTGCACTGCGGATAATTGCGCCGATATTGTGCGGGTCTGTGATAGAATCAAGCAACAAAATTGTGCAATCAGCGTCCTCTTTTACAGAAGACACAAATTGCTCAAAATCTACGATATTGCTTTTAATTTTCTCTTCGCCCTCGATGACGAGCATAACTCCTCTGTGGTTGCGGGCAAGCTCGGAGAGAGAAAGAGCCTTTTTGTCAAGCTCTTCTTTTGTGGTTTTTATGCACAAAATACCAGCGTCTTTAGCAAAAGAAAGGATTTTCTTTATGCGAGGACCTGCCTTGTCGTAAAGAACACGCATTTTCTTTGCGCTTTCTTTCTCCCCTTTTTCTGCGACGCTCTTCACTCTCTCTTCAACAGCGTGAAAGCCTGTTAGGATATTTTCCATTTAGCGACCGCAGCACTGCTTATACTTTTTGCCGCTACCGCAAGGACAAGGCTCGTTTCTTCCGATTTTGCGACCTTCGCGAACAACAGTCATTGGCTGTACAAGACCTAAGCTGTAAATCCAATCTCCATTGATTTTCTTGAAAAGTCCGCGCTCATGGTGGATTTCGCGAATACCTTTCTTTGTGGTGTATGTTGCTTCAAACTCAACGATTTCAGTATCTGGCTCTTTGCCTTCTTGAGTGCTTAAAATCTTCAAGCCGTGCCAAGTAGACTCTTTGCTCCATTGCTCTGTCGCTTTTGGGTCAGGGCGACCAGTTTCGTCGGTCTGCTCGCAAGAGTTCATAATGAAATCGATTTCGTGCTTTACATACGCACTGTAGCGCGCTCTCATCAAGTTTTCAGCAGATGAGGCTTTAGCTGTTCCTTTGATAATCGGCTCACAACATTCGTTATACGTTTTGCCCGAGCCGCATGGGCATAAATTTTCTTCGCTCATAGTATCACTACCATATACAAAAAAGCCAAAAAAAGCAACAGGCTCAGCCTGCTCTGTAATAAAAAACTCCCTCTCGGAGTGAAAAACTTCATCGAGCGGGAGTTTTTATGTTAAGTATGCTATTCTTGCGTTAGGCTACGATGTCGGCGAGAGCTTTCTTCATACCTTTCGTCTTGATGTCGGCAAGGTGGGAAGCAACAGCATCTTCTAAGCCGTCGTATTTTGTCAAATCTTCTTTCCAGAAATCTGTGTTGCTCAACACTCGGTGTGCAATTTCTTTTGCGTCCTTTGTTTCGCTGTTGAGCTTTGCAAAGAACTCCAATACTGGCATTACATCGTAGTTTCCGTATACGCTTTCGTCGCGAGTAGACTCAAGATACTTCTTGCCTTTTTCGTCTGTCTTGATTTCGCTTCCGTTATAGAAAGCAATAAGAGATGCAAGCGAGAAGCCCAATAACTTTGGCACGTTGCCATTCTTTTTAATAGACTGTGTAACGCTTGGCAAACATCTTGTCCAATACTTTGCGACAGAGTTCAAAGAAATCTCGATGAGGCGGTGTGGATTGAATGGATTTTGGAAACGAGTCCAAACGTCTTCTGCATAGCTTTTGAGGTCTTCTTGGTCGCCATCGATTGACGGGATAATTTCGTCAAAGATGATTTTTCGCATAAACTTGTGCGCACTTTCGTTTGGAGTGTTGAAACCGCTTCCAACCTTTTCGCTGCATACGATGTCCTGCACATAGTTAGAGCCAGAAAGGAATGCTGCGAGTACGCTTGAAGTGTGAGCACCATTCAAGATACGAACTTTTCTTGTGTGATAGTAGTCCATATTCTTCACCCACTTAACTGACAAGCCTGCTTTTACGAGCGGAAGCTCATCTTCGTGGCTCTTTTTGCTTTCGATGACCCAGAAATGGAACAGCTCTGCGCTGTCTAGCAATTTATCTTCATATCCGAGCTTTTCGCAGATGTTTTCAGCTTGTGTTTTGCCGTTTTCATCTTTAGAAAGGAGTGGGAAATAGCCTGGAACAATGCGGTCTACAAGACAAGAGCAAACATCACACGCCTCATCGAACCAGTTTATAAAGTCAGGTCCTAACTGCCACATCTCTGCATAGCGCAAAATGTTAATGCGAAGGTTCAATCCTGCTTGGTCAGAGAGCTCACACGGAATAAGAATCATTCCCTTGCTTGTGTCGCCATTGAACGCCTGGAAACGCTTATAAAGGAATGCGGTAACTTTTGCAGGGAAGTTTTTTTGTGGCTTTTGGTCAAGAGTAACAGGGATTCCGTCAATTTCGCTATCGAAGCGAATACCTGCTTCTGTTGTGTTGGATACGATAAAGCGCAAATCTGGGCTAGATGCAAGCGCGATATATTCATCGTAATTTGTGTATGGATTGATTGAGCGGCTGACAGAATTGATACAGCGAGTTTCTACGGTAGGCTTTCCGTCTTTCATACCGCGAAGAACTGTTGTATAAAGATTGTTCTGCGCATTCATTGCGTCAACCATGCCTTTTTCGAGCGGCTGCACGATAACGATATTGCCGTTAAAGCCTGCTTTTTCGTTTGCAATATCAATTTGCCAATCTACGAATGCGCGGAGGAATCCACCTTCGCCAAACTGCAAAACTTTCTCTGGGCGAGAAACTGTTTTCATCACATCTTTGATAGATTTCAAAGCCATTAAACTAACCCTCCGAGCAGGCGCAGTCCTAAAAAGCCGACATCACCTGTTTTCATTACAAGAATTGATTATTATTTTAATCGATTATGTAAAATCCGCTAGAGTTTTTATTGACACATTTTTGATAAAAACAGCCATAGGCTGCGCACGCACAGAGTGTTTTGAATAGGGTATGTTACAGTGTGCTCTCTTAAAAGCAGATTGTGTCTGCAACTTCCCAGAGGCTGTTTTTACGTTCAAAAATCGTTATATTATCAACGGAAAAACTTACCTTTAGCTCTAGTTCATTCAAAGCCTTTAATGCTTTTACTGAAGAACCTGCTGGAATATCGCGATTAGCAACAGTGATATGAGGCGTAAACGGGCGAGTATCTTTTTTAGTGCAGTGCGGAATTGCGTTTAAGAGGGCTTTTAACACGGTATCACGCAAAGATACCCATTGTGTATTGGGTATGACTTTTGCAAAAAGTGTTCTGTCGCCAAATGCGTCGTAGCCGTCTATTTTGCTCGTAAACGCAAGGCGGGAAAAGTCAATTTCTCTTATAGCGCGTATAATATCGGTTGTAGAAAACTCTTCGCTCAAGTGAAATGGAGGCACAAGAGTAACGTGAAGAGGCGTTTTCTGTCCGCTTTTACAGCCAAAAGCACCTCTCATATATTCTCTTGCACTCTCTATTTCTCCATCAATGTCTTCAGGGAGTAACACGCCTAAGAAATGTGTTTGATTTATAAAGTTCTGCTTCATAACTTTGCAATAAGTTTTTCGCCTTCATTTTCGAGCGCAACACAAAGAGATTTATCGCTAAGACTTTCAGAGAGCGACATTAAACATTGTAACGTGTTCTTTATGCTCTCTCGATTTATAGCGGTTTCATTTGTATTGTCTTTAATACCGAGTTTTGTTCTTTGTTTCTGTGCAAGAGTGAAAAGACCATCTTCGTTATGTAGTTTCGATAAGACATAATCGAGAAGAATACGCGGTTTGCTTTCAAAGAATTGCTCTTTTTTTTCTTCTGGCAAGAAAGAAGTCATATCGTGTATTTTCTCAAAAAGAGGTAATGCTTCTTTTTCAAGTTCTGCTAAATCGAGTTCTTTTGTAGGTTCAGAAGAATCTGTTTGAGCTGTTTCTTCTGAATCAGTTTGAGGAGTCATATCGACGGCTTCGGAGAAATCATCTGCAGAAATATCGTTGAAATCGTTGAAGTAATCGAATTTCTCTTTTGGTTGCACTTCTGAATTATCCCACGCAGAATCGATGTCTGGAACTTTTTTAGTAGCATTGTTTGGAAGCGGTTGATTGATGTGAAATACACCAATCGTTTTATCGAACTTTTTACCGATTGGTTCGCTTTCGTGCAAGGACCAAGCAAGTGTTTCATCAGGAGTTAAATCGTGGTGCATTCCTGAAAAGTCAAAATCGGTAATTTCATCAAGGGGAACGACTTTATCTATGCTCTTTGAAATATCATCTTCTGTATTATGTGGTTCTGGAGGAGTGATATTATCTGTTGTTGCAGTACTTGCAAAAAGGTCGTCTGTACTTTCGCTCTCGCCGAAGTCCATAGAGAAAATATCGTCATCATCGCTTTTCGCTTCGTTTTCCTCTTCACTCTCTGCTTCTTGATTCTCTTCGTCTGATTCTGCAACATCTTCTATATTCTCTTCTTCTATATTCTCTATAGAAGAATTCGTATCGTCTACAGCCTCTTCATTTTCTTCTTTGTCATCAGCTTCGTCGTCAGAAACTGCGTTTTCATTCTGTAAAGCAGCGATACTGCTTGTCTCTCTGTCAATATCTGCTGTTGTGTCATAAATTGGGGCTTCTTCGCTTTTTAGCTGTTGCTGAAGCCGTTCGACGCTTTTGGCATACTCGATATTATCGCCGAATACATTAAGCGACCTTTTATAAAACTCAAGTGCTTCTGAAACTTTGTTTTGCTCTTCATATAAATTTGCTAAGAACGACAATGAATCTGGGTCTTCTGGGTGAAGAGCAAGATATTGCTTTTGCAGTGTTTCCGCTTCATCAAAAATACCTTGTTGCTTCATTCTCTTTGCGCCGTCTTTGAGATATTCTTTGAATGCAGGGTAAAGCTCTTCGATTTTGTCAAAGCATTTCTTTGCATTGTCAAAATTACCTGTACAAATGTGATATTGACCAAGCAAATTGAGTGTATGCGGGTCATCTTCAGCCATTTCTATGAGCGTATCGAGTTTTTCTTTTGCTTCATCAGTTTTATCAGCTGACAGCAATATTCCCGAATACTGTTGCAATACCTCTGCATTATTTGGCTTAACGCTTTCTAGCTTTTCCATCGTCTGAATAGCAGCAGAGAAATTACCCTGTTTTTCGTAAGAAGAGGCAAGACCTGAAAGTGCAGGTGCATAATCGTCTTTTATCTTGAGTGCTTGAGAATACTCGTCGATAGAGCTTTCTAAATCACCTTGTTTTGAAAGAATACCGCCAAGCTTCGAATGCATTTTTGCGTCTTCAGGATTAAGGCGAATCGCTTGCATTACAATAGCACTTGCATCTTTTGCCTTTCTTCCTTTCATCAATAAATCGGCATATCCGTCGATGGCTTCTATCCAACCTGGCTTTGTCCTTAGTGCATTTTCATATTCAAAAAGAGCCTCATCATATTTTTTGAGCTTCTCATAGCTTTTAGCTAAATTCAAATGCAATACAGGGTGATTTGGGTCGATTTTCAATCCGCGCAAATATGATTGCACCGCTTCTTCGTGTCGTTTTCGCTCTGCATAAATAGAACCGATGTGATTATAGGCTAAAACATCAGACGGGTTTTCTTCTATTACATCTTCAAAGCATTGAATAGCTTTTTCTGATTCTCCCATAATCTTATAAGTGAAGCCTAAGTTATACTCGACTTGAGAATTATCGCCGTGAACACTGCGTGCTTTTTGCAAGATTTCAACAGAAGAATCATATTCTTTTTTTCGTCTATAAATCGCACCAAGATTGTTCATAGCCACAAGATTGTCGCTATCTAGTGAGAGAATCTGATTGAAAATAGGGAGAGCCTTTTCGTCGTTCCCTGATTTTACGTACATATTTCCGAGCTGACTGAGCAGTGAAACATCGGTTGGATTTTCTTTCAATAAGTTTTTATAGAGCCTCGTTGCCAGCTGAAAGTCGCGGGCGAGAACCGCTGCTTTTGCGCGGCTTAATAAAAGATTGTCTATCATAGCTCTTTACTCCAAAGGTCTTGCACTAACTTCGTTAGACAAAGTACCAATAAAAGATTTATCAATGCTTGAATAAGTGGCGATTGCAAAATAATACAAAGTACCATTTTTTAAGCCTGTAATCGTGTAAGTTGAGATATTACCAGCGTCTACAGGCGAAGAGCCTTGTATTGCACCTCTTCCGAGGTATTCGCCAGGTCGTGTTCCATAATAAAGATAATAGCCGCCAACAGAATCATCTAATGAGTGCGACCAAGAAAGCGTTACGCTGCCATTTCCTGCTTTTGCCGAAACTTTGAACGGCGGAAGCGGAAGAGGCGTTTCTGAATAATTGAGCTTAATCTGCGTTATAGAAGGAGATATTTTGCCGTTGCCGTCAGGGTATAAATCTGCTGCAACTTGAAAGTATTGACCTCTTACACCGTTGACGCTTCCGTCTGCATTTACACTTTTCCATTCAGGATAGGTATCAGTCCAAGTGAAATAATTATCTCCCCCACGAACAAAGAGCTGTACAGTAGTTTGTTTTGGCGTGTTTATAAGCGAGTCGACGCTTTCTAATACAGAGCCAGGATTTACTTGTAGCGGTTGGCTTTCGATTCTGCCGCCTGTTAGCTTGTAATCATCATAAGCGATTTGTGATAAATTATCATCTTTTGGCAGTGCCTTAAAACTGCGTAAAGCCTGTGAAGAAGGAATACCGTCTATGTTTGTTCTTAATATTCTAAAATCATCTATGCTGCCTGTGAAAAGCGGACAGAGTTCAAGTTCTGCAACAACTCCGAGATTTGGCATATATATGCTACCGCCTCTCTCGTGCCCTGTAGGTGTGGCATATTTCAAATCTTCTATTTTGCCGTCTATGCGATATTCAATAAGCCCTGTTTGTTCATCAAAACTGATAACGTGGTGCGCCCAAGTATTTGGGATAATAGTTCGGTAGCTTTTAAGAGAAAGCTCTCCATTGTTTTCTTTGTAGCCGTCGAATACATTAGAAAACTTCCATTCAAGGTGATTATTAAAGAAAGAAGCAGTAATCATCTGATAGGTAACATATTCGTCGATTGTGCGAGAAGAACGCCATGAAAAAATGATTTCGCCGTTTTCAGAGATTGACGGGCAAAGCCAAAACTCTATTGAAAATGAACCAGTCTCTCCGCTTGAGCCGAAAAGTGTATTTTCTTTTCCCTTCAGCTTTATCCCTTCTGTATGGCTTGTAGAAAGACCTGCTTTCTTTCCCATTTTTGCTTTTTTAGAAAGCGTAAAGCCGTCTGCTAGGATTTCATAGTTTCCCGTTTTATCAGTAGAAGAGGCTTTTTCAAAGTCCAAAAGCAAATCTGTGTATTCAGTTTCTCGCCTTGAGTTTGTTGCAAGCTCTACACATTCCCAACCGAATTTTCCTTTATTGTATTCGATGTTCTTTTCATAAGAAAGATTGTTCCAGCCGTTTTTTCCGCCTAAGGTTATTGTTTTAGATTCCGCAGAAAGTGGAAAAAATATTGCGGTAGACAGTAGACAAACTGACGCAAATCGAAGTATTTTGGAGAGAGAACTTTTTACAGACATACAAACCAGCCTATGACAAACGATATAGATACAAGAGAAAACCTGCATCAAACAGCACTGAATGCACCAAGTTCCAGTGGAGTTTATTTATGGCGCGACCGAAACGCTACGGTGATTTACGTTGGTAAGGCGAAAAACCTTAAAAACCGCCTATCATCGTACTTTTCTGGGCAAAAAGACATTAAAACTCAACTTCTTATTGCTCACGCCATTTCGATAGAGTATATCACAACAATGAACGAGTATGAAGCGTTTTTGTTGGAAAACAACCTAATAAAAAAATACACCCCTCGCTATAATATCAATCTCAAAGACGGAAAATCTTATCCGTCGCTGAAGATAACGAAAGAAGATTACCCAAAAATCATAAAAACTCGCCGCATTATAGAAGATGGCTCTTTTTATTTTGGACCATTTCCCGATGCTAATGCGCTCGATGTTTTTATCAAGACCCTTTATAAATTATATCCCATAAGGCGATGTAAAACAATGCGAAAAAATCACGCTTGTATGTATTATCATATAGGCGCGTGCAAAGCTCCCTGCTTAGATAAAATCGATAAAAAAGCCTATAACCAATTTATCGACGAAATACGAAGGCTTCTTGAAAATAAAGGCGAGCAAACAAAAAACAGAATTGAAAAAGAGATGAAAGAAGCGGCGAAAAACTTGGATTTTGAAAAGGCTGCTCGTCTTCGCGATGGCTTGAAGGCTTTGCTTGTTATGCAAAATCAAAATATTGTTGAAACATTTGATAGCGCAGACAGGGATTACATAGCTTTTGCGCGTGAGGGGGAAATGGTGTCATTCTCTGTGCTAAGCGTCAGGCTTGGCAAACTTACAGAGCATCATCTATTGCAAGTGTCTTCTTTGAGCGAAGATAGCGACTTGGTGGGCGAGTTTTTGTGCGCGTATTACGACGAAAAAGAAAAAGTGCCGCCGAGTGTCTTTTTGCCTCTTATCGCAGATACAGAAAGCTCATTATCGGAATATCTTGACGAAATTCGCCATTGGTTTACTAAAAACTATGCGTATTGTCCAGAAATTCATGCAATTCTTATTCAAAATGATGTAAAAGAAGATGATGCGAAGCCATATCGGTATAAAAGTAATGCAGTTTTGAGCGAAGAACGGCATAAAGCGACGATTAGAATGGCATATCAGAATGCAAAAGAGGATATTATTCGCCGAAACAGAAAGAAATGTGATACTCCTGCGCTTGAAGAATTGCAAAAAGTGCTTTCTTTGAAGAATCTTCCGCGGCGAATAGAAGGTTTTGATATTGCTCATATCGGCGGAAAGTTCCCTGTAGCGTCTTTAATCAGCTTTTACAACGGAAACCCTGACAAGAAAAATTATCGTGAATACCGCTTAAAGACGACAGATGGCTTAATAGACGATTTTGCAAGTATGAAAGAGGCTACGAGTCGTCGCTACACAAGGCTTTTGAACGACAATAAAGAATTGCCCGACTTGATTTTAATCGATGGCGGTATAGGGCAAGTGAATGCTGTTGATTCAATTATCTCGTCGTTAGGGCTCGACATTGCGATTGCAGGGCTTGCAAAAAGGGACGAGGAGATTTGGTTGCCGCACGCTTCTAGCCCCATTTGCTTGCCGAAGCACTCCGATGCACTGCGTTTGCTGCAGCGAGTTCGCGATGAAACGCACCGATTCGCCACGAGCCGCAATCAAGAGTTACGCACAAAAGAAAATGTCATCTCTCCTTTTACTTCTTTGCCGCATGTTGCAGAAAAAAGAGCAAAGGCATTGGCAAAGGCGTTTACGACGATAGAGGAGCTTTCTGCTTCTCAAGAGTCGCAGATTGCGCAGGTGCTGCACGTTAGGGCTGAGATTGCAAGCGAGATATTGTTAGCGGCGAAAAAAGAGAGTCAAAGACTCAACCGCAGAAAGAAAAAGACTGAAGAGGCTTTAGAGATGAGCGGAACGACAAAAGAAAAGGCTGTAGAGGCGGCTAGAGCAGCTTCTTTGGCAAATGAAGCAATAGAATGACGAAAAAATGCTATTGACAGATTGTTTAGTCAAGGTGAACGTAGTGTTATGCCTTTATCATTCTAAGTAGCTTGAATGACAGGAAATTACACACAAGGAGTGTTACATATATGGCAAGTAGTAACTATGAACGAGCAAAAGAAGTGTATGCATCTTTAGGCATAGACACTGATAAGGCTATTGAAACTCTAAAGCAAATCCCTATTTCTCTTCATTGTTGGCAGGGTGATGATATTGTAGGTTTTGAAAACTCTGAGACAGCTCTTGGAAGCGGGCTTGCGGTTACAGGAAATTACCCTGGAAGAGCGCGCAACATGGAAGAGCTCCGCAGTGATATTCTCAAGGCATTGAGCCTTACACCTGGAAAATACAGATTGAACTTGCATGCAAACTATGCAGATTTCTCATCGAGTAAAAAGGTTGACCGCGACGCAATCGGCGTAGAGCACTTTCAAAGCTGGATTGATTGGGCAAAAGAGCACAATCTTGCACTGGATTTTAACAGCACGTTCTTTTCACACCCAAAAGCTGACGGCTTGACTTTGACAAGCAAAGATAAGGGTATCAGAGATTTTTGGATTGAACATTCAAAGAGATGTAGAGAAATCGGCGAGGCTATGGGTAAGGCGCAAGGTTCTGCTTGTGTTCACAATATTTGGATTGCCGACGGTATGAAAGATATTCCTGCAGACCGCAATATATACCGTGAGATTTTGAAGAGTTCTCTCGATGAGATTTTGAAGACAAAGATTTCTAAAGAGTATTTGCTTGACTCTGTAGAGTCTAAGGTGTTCGGAATTGGTACAGAGTCTTATGTTGTGGGAAGCAATGAGTTCTATTTAGGCTATGCAATCAAGAATGACATTATGCTCACCCTTGACCTTGGTCATTTCCACCCGACAGAAAATGTTGCAGACAAAATCGGCACAGTATTGATGTATGTTCCAGGCTTATTGTTCCACTTATCTCGTGGAGTGAGATGGGACAGCGACCACGTTATTCTTTATAACGATGAGCTTCGCAGTGTTGCGGAAGAAATTGTTAAGACAAATCAGCTCGATAAAATTCATATCGGCACGGATTACTTTGACGCTTCTATTAACCGCATTGGTGCATGGGCAACAGGAAGCAGAGCTTCTCAAAAGGCTTTGTTGCACGCGCTGTTGATGCCGAACAAGAAATTGTGCGAATACGAAGACGCTGGCAATTACGGCGCACGCCTTGCACTCATCGAGGCAGAAAAGACTTTGCCGTTTGCAGATGTATGGAATGAATACTGCGCACAGAGCAATGTTCCGAACGATTTGGGCGTAATCGACGAAGTCGCAAAATATGAAGCTGATGTAACTTCAAAGCGATAAGTTTTGTTGTTGAAACGGGAGATAACAATGGCTGATAAAATCGTTGCGTTCAAGATGAAGCTCAATGCAGGTCAGGCTGCTGAATACAAGAAAAGACACGACAATATCTGGAATGAGCTAAAAACTGAACTGAAAAATGCAGGCGTTTATGATTACAATATCTTCCTAGATGAAGAAACGAATATCTTATTCGCGGTGCAGAAAGTGAAAGAAGGCTTTACGGGAGATTCTCAAACGGTAACGCCTATCACGCAGAAATGGTGGGATATGATGGCTGACATTATGGAGGTAAATCCTGATAACTCTCCTGTGTCGAAGCCGTTGGTTCAAATGTTCCACTTTGAATAATGTTTAGGACTTAACAAAGTCAACCGCCGTAAAAGGCTACTTTTAAACATACTAACCTCTCCGAGAGGGAGCTTTTGAATGTAGTTGTTCAAAGCTCCCTTTCCTTTTTATTTCTTTTTCTCGTTAATTGTTTCTTCTGCGCCCTCTTCATTTCCTGCAAAGTTCTCTCGATACTCTGTCGGGGTCATCTTCATAAACTTCTTGAAGCTACGCGAGAAATAATTGCTGTCTGAAAATCCTGTGTCAAGCGCAATCTGCGTAATATCCTTGTCGGTGGAGATAAGCTCGTTTATTGCGGCGAACATACGGATTCTGTTTTGATACACAAACGGGGGGTAGCCTGTAATGCGCTTGAACGTGCGAAGAATAGAGCTTTCGGAAAGTCCTGAGATTTCAACCAAATCCGACATAGTGATTGTCTTTCTGAAATTCTTTTCGATGTGCTTTATCAGCATAGAGGCACTGTTTTTTGCAGATGAAGAAGAGAAATCTCGATTAGAGTTCACACGCAAAATAAAGACGATGAGCTGCATAAAAAGAGATATGCTTTGCGGCACATAGCCTGACTGCTGCGCCATAATCTCTTGCTGAGAGCTTTCGATAATAGCGCGCACTTCAAAGAGCTGCAACTGATTCATTCTAACGTGTGCAATAGGGGCGTTCGGCTTTATCTCTGGTGCAAAGAGAGATGAAAAGCCTATCACCTGCGACAGCCCTAAGGGGTCTTCGTTAAAGAACGACGGGCGAACAAGCACATTCATCAACACCAAGTTTTCAATCTTTTTGAAACCGTGAAGCTGTCCTGGCTTAATGCTCAACACATCGCCTGCTTGTATTTCATAGTTGCCCTGTTGTGTTAAGTGAATGCCTTTTCCGCTGTAGACAATAGCGATTTCGTGGAAATCGTGAGAGTGCATCGGGAAAGGAGCTTGCGGATTGCGAAACTCAAAGTGAAAAGGTAAATCCCTGTCTGACCAATAGTTTTGTATGTGTAGCTGATACATTATGACGATATTGTGCTAATGCTTGCGCTTTTTGTCAAGGCATATACAGATAAATTAAATATGATATTATATATGAAATATGCAATCGCTGTTATAGACATAGGAATGACCAATAAGAAGGTCGCAATATATGATGAAAATCTTTCTCAAAGAGAGGCAGTGTATAAAAACTTTTCGCCTGTAAAAGTGAGTTCTCCTATCACAAGCGAAGAAATCAATTCGCACGACCTTGACGGTATGCAAGGGTGGTTTATAGAGCAAATTGCCAATTTTGCTAAACGCTACCCCATCAAAGCGATTAGCATAACAACACACGGAGCAACTGCTGTTTGCGTTGATAAAGCTGGCAATGTGTGCGCTCCATGCCTTTTTTATACGCACGAGGTTTCAAAAGCCTTTGAAGATGAGTTCTATGCTCTGTGCGGAGATAAGGAGTTTTTGCAAAAGACGACGGCAACACCTCCCCTTTCTGCAATGATTAACCTTGCAAAAGGCATTTTCTTCTTAAAGAAGTTTTTCCCGAAAGAGTTTGACAATACAGAAACTATCCTTAATCTGCCGCAGTATTTCGCCTTTAAGTTCACGGGCGTAAAAGGAGTTGAGCCTACGTTTATGGGTTGTCATACCTATTTGCTTGACCCTTATACACAAAAGTGGTCGTCTGTGGCGGAAAAGCTAGAGATTACAGATAAAATCCCTCTGAACTATCGCGATTCTTGCGAAAAGCTGGGTACTCTCTCTGCTGATATGGCGAAAAAACTGGGGCTTTCAAGCGATGTCGTGGTAACAATGGGACTGCATGATTCTAACGCTTCACTTTTGCCGTATCTTGCAAAGAACAACACTGGGGATTTTATCCTTAACTCCACAGGAACGTGGTGTGTGTGTATGCACCCAGAAGAGAAAATTGCGTTTAGCGATGACGATATCGGCAAGATTGTCTTCTATAATCAAAGCGCATTCAGAAAGCCTGTGAAGACTTCGATTTTCTTGGGCGGTATGGAAGTGGACACTTATGTAAAGCTGTATAAAAAGTATTTTAATACAGATGAGTTCCCTTCAAGCACGCAAAGCATGGTAAACACCGTTATCGCAGAGAATGATACGTTTATTCTCCCCGAAGTTGTGCAGGGAAGCGGTCAGTTCCCGACTTCTAAGGCAGGCATTTGGGAAAAGGGCGTATTCTATCCTTTAGCCGACATACAAAGCGGAAAGGCTGTGCCAAAGCTATTGACGAGCGAAGAGGGAAAAGAAAAGTTCTTTGCAGTCCTTGATTTGTCGCTTGCCATTCAGACTGAAACAGCCTTGAAGCGTGCTGGCTTGAAGGAGAAAACAAAGATTTTCACTGAGGGCGGATTTAGAAAGAATGAGCTTTATAATTCGATTATCGCAAGCGTGCTAAAGTCGAACGAAGTGTATCTGACGAGTATGAAAGAAGCTACTGCATTCGGGGCGGCGATGAGTGCCGTTATGGTGCTAGAGGGCAAAACTCACACTCAGCTTTCTGAGCAAATCAATATAGAATACAACAGGGTATCTTCTTTTGAGATAAAGGGGTATGATACCTATAGAAACAAATTCATCTCGCTTGCAAAATAGCGTGATATTGGGGGAATACAATGGCTAATGTAATAGAAGCAAAGTTTGTGCAGGGCTTTATCCGTATGTGTTTTGACGGCTTTGAGCAGGGGTGGCACGAAAGAAACGGCGGAAACCTTTCTTACAGAATCAAAGATGAAGAGATAAAAGAAGTTTCTTCTGAACTCAAAACAGACCGCCCGTGGACACCGATTGGCACAAGCGTTCCGCATTTGGCGAAGGAGTATTTTTTGGTCAGCGGAAGCGGAAAATATATGCGCAATGTCCCGCTTTGTCCCGAAGAGAACATCTGCATTGTAGAGCTTGACGACAAAGGCGAAAACTACCGCATTGTGTGGGGATTGACAGCTGGCGGAAAGCCTACGAGCGAGCTTCCGAGCCACTTAATGAATCACGAGGTGAAAAAGGACATCAATCCAAACTACCGCGTAATCTATCATGCACACGCGACAAACGTCATTGCGTTGACTTTTGTTTTGCCGCTCAAAGACGAAGTGTTTACGAGAGAACTGTGGGAGTGTGCAACAGAATGTCCTGTCGTCTTCCCTGCAGGAATCGGCGTTGTGCCGTGGATGGTGCCAGGCGGAAGAGATATTGCGGTGGAAACCTCAAAGTTGATGAAGAGCTATGATGTTGCAATCTGGGCTCATCACGGAATGTTCTGCGCTGGAGAAGATTTTGATTTGACGTTCGGTCTTTTCCACACCGTTGAAAAAGCGGCAGAAATCCTTGTTAAAGTGCTTTCCATGAGTCCGCGCAAGTTGCAGACAATTCAAGCAGATGAATTCCGCGCGCTTGCAAAGGATTTTCATGTAAGTTTGCCTGAAAAGTTCTTGTACGAAAAGCCGTACTAAAGGCGAAAAATCTTTTTTTATACTAACCTCCTCCTAAAGATAGGGCATTGTTAATGTCCTATCTTTTTCACCCATAGGGTGTTTTGAAAAGACCCTATGCCTACAAAACAGCTCTCGGTTGACAAAACAGCCTATGCCTATGACAAATCAGCCTGTGCTTCTTACAAAGCAGGCTATGCCTGTTGAAAAGTAGGGGGCGGCTGTGATATAGTAAGATGATATGTTCAAAGACTTTAGAGCTGCAATAAAAAAGCTTCGCCTTATGTCGTATACGACGTGGACAGATGTCGATGCTTTCAGAGAAAAAATAGAAAAAACGTATAAGACCGTGTTTCTTCCCAATCACGTTGAATGTAACGAGCGAGAGTTTGGCGGCGTGATGTGCGATATGCTGATTCCCGAAGTGTATTCGTCAAAGCGCATTATGCTTTATGTGCACGGAGGCTCGTTTGTGGGCGGTTCTCGCGATTCGTGGCGCAATTTCTGTGCAAGTTTGGCGAATGTGGCTTCTTGCCGTGTCGTCGTGCCCGAATTCCGCTTGCCCCCGACTCACTTGTTTCCCTCTTCGCTTGAGGACATAAAGAGCGTCGCAGAGCATTTAATCGCGGAGGAAAAAACCGCATTGTCGCTTGAAGATGACGAAAACAACCGCAAACCCGAAATCATTATCGCAGGCGATGGCTCAGGCGCGTCGATTGCGTGCGCGTATGTGCTTGGAATGGGGGAAGCGGCAAAGAGCGATATAAAAGAGCTGCTTTTGTTCTCGCCGTGGCTTGATTTGTCGTCTGAAAGCCCGTTTATGAGCGGTCGCAAAATCTCTGACGAGGTCATCAGCTCGGATTGCCTTCGCCGCAGTGCCGACGTGTATGCCGCAAAAGAGGATTTAGACAAAGCCGAAATCTCTATTTTGCGCGCAGACGATGAACAGCTCGCGAACTTTCCGAGTGTGTTCATACAAATGGGCTCTCGCGAGGCGTTATTAAAGCAAGCGCAGGCGTTTTCGGCGCGGCTTTCGTCGCTCGGTGTGAATTGCACGCTCGATGTGTGGAAAGATATGCCGTTTATGTTTCAGATGGCGGACGAGTATTTGCCAGAATCACATCTCGCTATCGAGAAAATCGGCTCTCACTACACAGCGCGTCAATGACGCTTTTGTAAAACACACGGAGTGTGAAAGTCTGACTAGGAGCAGTCATAGGGTCTGACTAGGAGCAGTCAGAGAGGCTGACTAGGAGCAGTCAGAGAGGCTGACTAGGAGCAGTCAGAGAGACTGATACTCAAAGCGCGTCAATGACGCTTTTGTAAACACACAGTGTGTGAAAGTCTGAATTTGGCAAATTCAGAGGCTACAATACGGAGTATTCAGAGTGTCTGATACGGGCGATTCAGAGTGTCTGATACGAGCGATTCAGAGGGTCTGATACGAAGGATTCAGAATGTCTGATACGGGCGAGAAAAAAAATAAAACGAGGAATTGAATGGAACTTTTATCCCCAGCAGGAAATATTGAAAAACTTTACTATGCGTACAAATACGGCGCAGATGCGGCATATATCGGGCTTCGGGGCTTTTCGCTTCGTGCTAAGGCGGACAACTTTATTGAAGACGATTACAAGAAAATCATTGCGATAAAAAATGAGTTTCCTCATCGCCGTCTTCACTGCGCGCTCAACATCAGCTTTCACAATGACGAAGTGGCTTCGTTCTTGGCGCGCATTAACGATTATAAGCTGTTCCCGATTGACGCGTTTATCGTGCAGGATATGGGCTTGGTGCCGATTTTGCAAAAGGAGTTCCCGAATGCAGAATTGCATTTAAGCACGCAGGCGAGCTGTATGAATTATCTTGCCGCGCGTGCCTATCGCGATATGGGCTTTAAGCGCGTTGTCTTGGGGCGCGAAGTGTCGCTCAAGGAAGTCGCGGAAATCAAGGAGAAAGTGGATAATCTTGAAATCGAGTGCTTTGTTCACGGCGCGATGTGCGTGGCATATAGCGGCAGATGTCTCTTGAGCGCGTATATGAACGGCAGAAGCGGTCAGAGCGGGCTTTGCACTCATACATGCCGCTGGAATTACGCGCTTAAAGGCGATGTGAAAGCTCTCGCGCAGTCAGGCGGCTTGGTCTTGGAAGAGGAGAGCCGAGCGAACGAGTATTTCCCCGTCTTTGAGGGCGACAACTTCACGGCGATTCTTTCGAGCAAAGACCTGTGTATGATTGACCATTTGCAAGAAATGAAGGACGCGGGCGTGGATTCGCTGAAAATCGAGGGGCGAATGAAGAGCATTTATTATGTGGCTCTCGTTACGCGCGCGTATCGCAAGGCTCTCGACGTGATGGACGGCAAAATCAGCGCGGAGGAAGCAAAGCCGTATATTGACGAGCTGTATTTGACGAGCCACCGCGAGTTTACGACGGGATTTTTCTTTGGCAGAGCAGACGCAGACAAGGCGGTGATGGCGGCGGCGGAGTGCCCGTATTTGCTTTCTGGCACGGTGGGCGAAGAGTTGAGCGAGGCAGACGCTGACGAAATCTTTGAGAAGGGAAGAAAATCGTTTGCGGCATTGAATGCGTCATTCACCGACGAAGTGGAAAAAGCGCAGGAGGCGCGGAGGGAGCAATGGCTCAAAAATCCTGATTGGTGCGTGCCGTGTGCGCATAAAAAAGAGGGCTGGAAGCTCTATGCGTTTCACCCGCTCAATCACATTGCGTGCAAAATCGGCAATGAAGCGCAGAGCAAAGACGAAATCGGGCGCGGCTATGATGCGGCGTATGAGGCGCAGCGGGCGAATGAAAAATCTGGCGATACGCTGGAGTTTGTGGGCTCTTCGTTCTTGTGCAAAAAGGCGACAGATAGCGAATTTCAGTTGGTGAACCCAAAGAATGGGCTGTTGGTCAACTGGGTTTCTGAAAGCCACGAATGTCTTTTGTACACTCCGCACGAGCTTGAGCGCGGCACAATCGTTCGTATTCGTGATTATTTAAGAAAAATCGGCGTAAGATAATGCGGTGCGTATTATATAAATCCTTGCCGTTTCTTTTAGCACTGCTCGTGTTTTCTTTGTTGAATACCTCGTGTCGCTTTGATAAGAAAAGCGTCGTGCTGGAAATAGACGAGCTTCCGCCTATCGAAAAGCCAAAAGTGCAGGTTGAAGAGATAAACTTTTGGAGCGATATGGAAGATGAGGCTCTAGCCGACGAGCTTATAAAGCGAATGAGCGATTCTGAGCTGTTGAGCCAGATATTTATGTTCGGTTGGGCAGGAGCCGAGCCGAGTCCGCTTCTTATCCAATGGGTCAGCGACAGGGGGCTTGGGTCAATCAAAATCTTTGGTTGGAACACGGACGATATTCATCAAGTTGCAAAAAGCGTGCGAGAGCTGCAAGAGCGAAGCCAGCGCAGAGATTTGCAGATTCCGCTTTTTGTTGCGACAGACCAGGAGGGCGGCTGGATTCGGCACGTTAAAGGCGAGATGAGCGACACTCCAGGAAACCTTGCAATCGGCGCATCGGGTCGTCCGTTAGACGCGTGGTACACAGGATATTATATCGCGAAAGAGCTAGGCGTGTTGGGCATCAATATGAACTTTGCGCCTGCGGTAGACTTATATACAAACCTCGATTCGACGGTTATCGGTCCGCGCTCCTTTGGTTCAAATCCCGACTTTGCAGGAATTTTGGGCGCGGCGTATGCAGAGGGCTCTTTGGCGGCAGGCGTTATCCCGACAGCAAAGCATTTTCCAGGGCACGGAGATACAGGGCTTGACTCTCACGGAAAGTTGCCTGTGATAGAAATAGATTACGAAACCTTTGTGAAAAGGGAGATGGTACCGTTTGAGTATCTCATTAAAGAGAATATTCCTGCAATTATGAGCGGTCATTTGAGTTTTCCGAATGTCGTTCCAGACGGGACACCTGCGTCTTTGTCAAAAGCGTTCTTGACGGATATACTCAGAGGACAATACGGCTATGAGGGCTTAATCATCACCGACGATATGATGATGAACGGGGCTACTATGTACGCAGGAAGCCTATCGAGCGCGTATCGTATGGCGATAGAAGCGGGAAACGATATATTGCTGTCAAGCACGACTGCACAGCTTAACGAGCCGCTTTGGACTTCTAATATGAGCCGTATGCAGACGAATGCAAAGTTTAGGGAACAAGTCAAAACTGCGGCGCGCAGGGTGATTTTGGCAAAGCTCAAATACTTTAAGCATAGCGATGCTGTTTCGCTGTATCCCGACAGTTCTAAAATCGATGAGCAAATCCCGAATAAAGAGGGGCAGGAGTTCTTTCAAGACCAAGCAATCAGAGCGATTAGCGTGTACAAAAAAGGCTCGTATTTCCCTCTTACGCGCGAAATGGCGAAGACAAAGCGAGTGCTTTTAGTCGGTCCTCTCGAAAACTTCATAAAAGCTGGCAAAGATTGCTACGGGGAGAATACGCCGATATTCAAGTTTGACGATGCCCCAGGTCCTATTCATATAGATTGGATGTCGAGAAGATTGCCAGGAATGGCGAGCGGATACGATGTTGTCATCGCCTTAATTGACGACAAGGGAAGTGCCGAGATAATCAGCACCCTTAAAGACACTGGCGTTCCCGTGATTCTCTTTTCCACGATGGCACCGAGTTTTTCCCTTCCGTTTGCGTCTTGGGCTGACAGCGTGATTATGGGTTACAGCTGGTCTGATTTCTCTATCAAAGCACTCTTTTCCGCACTTGCTGGCGACTTTGAAGCAGAGGGAACATTTCCGCTGTCTGTGTCGAATAAGTAAGACGGCACTTCCTTTTTCTTTGTATAGCGAAAATCCTTTGCGTGTGTATTGGGAATCCTTCCCTCTATGCGCGCATTTTCCATTTCAAGCTGAAAGCGAATCATTGCCTTAAATACGCTCATCAAACTCGATATGTCCTCTTCGGGCGAGAGCGCGGCTTCTTGCATTTCTTTGATTAAATAATAGCAGGATTCTATCGTCGATACACATTCTGCGCTCGGTTCTTTTTTGAAGGTGAAAATAGAAGTGTAAGACCCCGAAAACGATAGCTTCGGCAATTTTATAATCCATTCATTTTTTTGAATGAGCTTCTTTGCGCAAAACCACGTTGCGTCTAAGACAAACACGAGCGGTGTTTTTCCCTTTAGTGTTTCTTTGAAGCCCTCTTTCTTTGCACTCCACGCGTTTTCATCAGGATACAAAACCATCGGGTAATATCGCTCGTCGGCTAAAAGCTCTTTTATTCTTTCGTTTTGGCTAAAGTCAATGCCGACGATGATTTCTGAATCGACGAGGGATAAAGACGCGAGGCGACCTGTGCCTGTGCGTTGACGTTTCGCCTCTTTCGTGTGCATTAAAAACACGAACTTTATTCCGCTATTGATGGGGCGAATGTATTTACAAAAACAGTTGTCTTTTGCTCTAAAGCATTTGTAGCATATTTCTCGCATAACTACTCGTGAGTATAGCAGTTTTCGCCCTTTTTGTCTTTAAGGCGCGTCTTGAAACAATGCAGCGATTTCAAGTACAATTCAAGCTATGACAGGTATCGTAGATTATAATGCGGGCAACATCAAGTCCGTAGAGCGAGCGTTGGCAAGCCTTGGTGCGCCGTATATCCGCTCATCATCTCCTTTGGAAATAGAGAAGTGCGACCGCCTTATCTTCCCTGGCGTGGGAGAGGCGGCGTATGCAATGGAGCAGTTAAAACTGACGGGCTTTGACTCCTTTTTGCGCGATTGGGCGGCGGCGGGAAAGAGATTGCTCGGCATCTGCTTGGGTTCTCAGATTATCTTTGAAAGAAGCGAAGAGGGCGACGTGGAATGTTTGGGCATTCTCAAAGGCTCTATCCGACACTTCAAAAGCGTTTGGAGCGAACTCGAAGCCTTTTCGCAAAGTGTCGCATCTCCTATGCAAGCTATAAGCCTCAAAGTGCCGCACATGGGCTGGAACGATGTTTCTTTTGCAAACGGAGGCTCATCTCTCTTTAGTGGCGTGGGCGAAAAAAGCGATTTCTACTTTGTTCATTCATATTTAATTCAGCCGACAGATGAAACGATAGTAAAAGCATACGCAGAGTATGGCTGCCGCGTGCCTGCGTGCGTGGAGTGCGGCTCGGTTACCGCCTTTCAGTTTCACCCCGAAAAATCAGGAGAAAACGGGTTGCGCTTTTTGAAGAACTTTGTAAAAGACGACTTGACGGAGGGGAGAAATGCTTAAAAAAAGAATTATCGTCTGCCTTGATGTGAAAGACGGCAGAACAACAAAGGGCGTGAAGTTTCAAAACAATATCGACATCGGCGACCCTGTGGAAATGGCGGCGGAGTATTACAGGCAGGGCGTTGACGAGCTTGTTTTCTACGATATAATCGCCTCTACGCGCGGGAGGGGGCCTATCCTTGAGCTTATCTCACGCGTGGCGGAAAGGGTGTTTATCCCGTTTTGCGTGGGAGGCGGAATCGGCTCTCTTGAAGACATCAGAAGCACAATCCTTGCAGGTGCAGAGAAAATCAGCCTCAACAGCCAAGCCGTCAAGAACCCTGAGCTTATCCGCGAGGGCGCAAGGGTGTTCGGCAATCAGTGCATTGTACTGGGTATGGACGCAAAGAAAGACGACAGCGCGCCGAGCGGCTATCGGGTGTATATAAACGGCGGCAGGGTGAAGACCGAACTTGACGCATTGGAATGGGCTAAAAAAGCCGTGAGTTTGGGTGCGGGCGAAATAGTGTTGAACTCGATGGACGCAGACGGAATGAAGACGGGATACGAAATCGATTTGACCCGTATGATTGCGGAAAATGTGAGCGTGCCAGTTATTGCGTCGGGAGGCGGCGGCAAAAGCGAACACCTCGCGCGCGTCTTGAGCGAAGGCAAAGCGGACGCGGCATTGGTGGCGAGTATGGTTCATTCAGGCGAATACACGGTCGGCAGGATTAAGAGCGAACTTGCTCAATCACATATCCCCGTAAGATTATAATTGGATATTTCAACGCCCTTAAATGCGCAAACTGCAAGGGCGTTTTGTTTTTTAGTATGCAGCAGCAAGAGTTCGTGCGTGTCCACTTTTTACAAGTCTTTCAATAATGTCTGATGTATCAGCTTTAAGCTCTGCGATGACCTCATCTGCACTCATATTGATATGACGAAGTGAATTGTATTCGCGTAATTGTCTGATGTCGTTAACATCGAATCGTGGTGATAATGTAAGTTCTTCAATCATTTGTATCCTCCTCGCTCTGAAACACTTCTGGCGAATAAATGGCTATGTCTTTATATCCTTCCATAGTCGTCAAAACTTTTATCCCCCTAATTGTATCATAATTCACTATATGCTTAAAGTTCCAAGAAATGATAACATCACAGTTACATAAAATAGCTGCCGCAATGTGTTGACAATCATCAAAGCTCTTTTTCTTCAAAATGCCGAAATCGATAATTCGCTCTGCAAATGCAAAAGATTCTTTGCTTACATTGACAATAGTGTAGTTTATTTCAAGCAAATGGGAAAGCAATGCGCTGCGCTTTGTTTCATTGCTGCAATTCATCAACTCTTTTATAAGTACATCAGAAATAAAAAGGTCATACTTGCCACTTTTGAACGTTTCCCACACATTTCGTGTTATAGCCATTTTTTCAGGAGAGTCAGTCTGTTCCAAATAGCTTATGACAGAAGTGTCAAGGTATACCTTTGCTTTGTTATGTATTTTCTCTATCAATTCTAATCTCCTAGAAATAGTAGACCTGTTCGATAATTGTCATTATCGGGCTCGACCCGATAATCTTTTTGCCTATATTGCAATAGATTGCCGTATCAAGTACGGCAATGACATACTGTTTCCGAACAGGTCTAGTATACGCCAATTCTTAGGTTTCCTCAATAATTCCTTTATTTCGCCTGTAGCTCCCCTTTTACAAAACAGGCTATACCTGCACAAAACAGGCTGTGCCTGCTATAGCTTTACGCCGAAGCGGAATGTGGGGGAAAGAGAGGGGAGGTCGAACAAAGAAGACGCAAAGAACTTCACCGTGTGCAGCGGCTTATACGATAGGCTGAAGCGAGCCTGCGGCGTAAACGTGTCCTCCACAAAATCCCTTTTCACATAAATCCCCTCGTCTGCATACAGCCGCCACCACACATTTTGCTGGCTTGCAATGCCGAAAGAAAGGCTGTCGCGTGCAAAGAATGCGCTGAGATACGCCGCGCGCACTCCTACGTCAATGCCGAGTTCCCCCTGCAAATTGCCGTCTGTGCTTATCGAAGCCGACAGGAGCGGAGAAAGAGCCGACGGGAGCTTTTGCGCACTCTTGCTCGCCTCGCTTTTATCGGTGATGTCAAAGTGAATATCGAAATCCTCCGCCGTTTTTCTCCCTGCGCGGAACGAATACACTTTGTTGTATTTCGGCGCGAAATAGATACGCTTGCCAGAGCCGATAAACGTGCCGTCGCCTGCGTAATGCTCTACCTTGATGCTCATCGGAGAGGGAAGAAGCGAGTTGTGCATAATCTCCACCGTGTAATCTTCAATCCCCGACAGCCCGACCACCGTCTTCCCCATAAGGCTCATCGCGGCGGCTGGAGGCGTTATCGCGTCGAACGAAGACAGCCCGTCTTTAATCGTGATAACCTCTCTGCCCTTGCTGTCGGTGATGACGGCGTTGAAACTGCCCGAAAAGACGATTTGACTCGACGGAGCTTCTTGAAACAGCTCCTCTTCGCTCAACGCCATATACCACGATAAATACACCTCGCACATGTGCATATCAAACACCGCCACATTCGCATACCCAAACGCCCCGTTTGTCATCGAGTTAAGCACGCCGAACATCGCTTTGCCAAAGAGCGACGGGTTCTTTTTCTTTTTGCGCGGATTCGAGGGGAAGACGAGGGAGAACGTAAAAACGCATTTGTCGTGCAGCTCTAATGGACCTTCGTAAAAACTGCGTACCGACGGATTGAGGATAACGAACAAACGCGAAATCTGACTTGGAAAAAACGGACCTATGCGGAACGGCTTGTAATCGCGCAGGATAAAGCGATTGAGATACACATTCATTCGGTTGACATAGTTGTTTTCAAAGGTGTCTTCGTCCGAGCTCCAGCGGCTGACGAGCGTCTTTGTCTTGCCGTACTTCTTGTAAGCCCAGTTGTAGCGGTTGGAAGGCAGCGTGGCGCAAAGGTCTTCAACGCTCTCGATGTTGTAGATGAAGCCGTATTTGTCGCTGTGGCAGTCGCTTTCGGTGGTAGTGTTGGGCGTGCCGAAAGTGTAGACATAGACTTTTTCGGTGTCGAGAGCACCTGAGTTCGCGATAATCGCGCCGAGCATATTAGCCACCGCCGCGCCGCGAGAGTGCCCTGTGATGAGCAGAAAACAATCTTGCTTGTCGATGCCGCGGGATTCAAGATAGGCGATAAGCTCTTTATACAGCTGGTCGGCGGCGATAAAAAAGCCTTCGTGGAAATCCTGTGCTTTGTGCGTGCTGTCCGACACATTGACATTGCTCACCCATTCATTCGCATTTCTCGGCGTGCCGCGCACAATGCAAAACACTAACACCTTTTCGCCGAGCGCGCTTTGTATCTTTTTGTGCGCAAAGGAAACGCCCGATTGATTATCGCCTAAAGGGTCTGTGTATTTGATGTCGTAGTGAAATAAGATGTTTTCGTCGTCGATACCTAACGCCTTGTAGGAGCGATAAATAACGTTCGTCGTCGGGTGCTCCTCCACGTCCTCGATGTACGACATCTCGGAGAAGACGCAGGCAATGCGCGCAATGTCGTGATGATAGACAAACGCGCTCTTTTCGCCGAACCACTTTTCTTCCCACGGCACGTCGAGCATAATCGGCTCTTTCGGCACTGTTTTGAAGCCAAGTATTGGAAAAGTTATCGTTTCAGCGTATAAAGCGCATAATTGCAATAAGAATAAAGAAATAAGGGTCTTTTTAATCAATCGAAAACACTCCTTTCTCTAAGTCGACGCACCGTCGAGCTATAAGTCGACGCACCGTCGAGTTATAAGCAGACGCACCGTCGAGTTATAAGTTGACGAGCCGTCGAGTTATAAGCCGACGAGCCGTCGAGTTAGTTGCTTGCCATATATGCGATAGTGAGCGCGTCTTTTGCGATGTTTTCGATGACGGCGTATTCATTCGGCTGGTGGCAGGTGTCGTCCAGCGTTGACCACACGACCGCGTCCCGTCCCATATTGCGAAGTTCTGCCGCAACCGTGCCGCCGCCGATACCGACTGTGCGCGCCTTTATGCCGTGTACCGCTTCAATCGCCGCCGCGAGCTCTTTGACCACAGGAGCATTTTCGTCCGTCGCCTTGCTCTCCGCCGCCTGCGCTTCGCTCACTTCGATTTTCACGCCGTATTTCGCTTCGACCGCGTCGCATCGCGCTCTTACCTCTCGGCGCACTTCGTCAAGGCTGTAATTCGGGTTAATGCGGCAGTCGGCTGTGAATACGTCATCGCCGGGAATCATATTGATGCCCTCGACGTTGGCGAGCTGCATTGTCGGCTGGAACGTGGAATACGGCGGGTCAAACTTGTCGTCTTTCTGGTTAAAAAAGTTCTCAAGGTCGTTAATGCGCAATGCCAAATCCGCCGCGGCGAGCTTCGCGTTTCGTCCGAGGTCGGGGCGAGAGCCGTGCGATTGCTTGCCTATCGTGTGGAAACGGAACCACGCAATGTTTTTCTCTGCGATTTCGATGGTCTCTCCCTTGCTGTCGCCGCCGTCGGGGATTAAAATGCGGTCGTTTTCGCCGAAAAGGTCTGCGTGGTGCTCGACAAGGTAGCCCATACCGTACTTTGAGCCGACTTCCTCGTCCGCCATAAAGAGCAGCTTTATCGTGTGTTCAGGGATAATGTGCTGTTTGACAAAGGAAAGAGCCGCCAGCACGCCTGAGCACAAGCCCTGTTGATTGTCTTCAACGCCGCGCCCGAAGATTTTGCCGTCTTTCTCCACGACTGTCCACGGGTCAGCCCTCCACAGCGATTTCTCGCCGACGGGAACAACGTCGAGATGTGCGCAAATCCAAATAGAATAGTCATTGCGGCAGCCGTTAATCGTCGCGACGAAGTTCGGGCGATAGCCTGCCGTAACGCGATTATCGGGAGCGTCGTAATGCTCGATGTTTTTAATGCCGTTTTCAATGAGCCACGCTTCAAGCATCTCTGCTTTCTTCGCTTCTCCGTCTCCTGCGTTTTCGGGCGCGAGGGCGGGGATCGCCGTGAGCTTTGCCTCAAGCTCGACCATATCGCGCGTATGCTCTCTTATCCATTCTTTTAACTGTTCAAACTCTGTGTTCATTCGTTTCCTCCGATGTTTCTGACAAAATATTTTTTATTTTATAGGCTAAGAGAATTACTGTCTACTATTTAACTCAATTCGATATGCTATAAAAATCGTGTCATTATCGGGCTTGTTCCGATAATCTTTTCCAAAGCACTAGACCTGTTCGATAATTGTCATTATCGGGTTCGACTCGATAATCTTTTTGCTTGTATTGCAATAGATTGCCGTATCAAGTACGGCAATGACATACGGTTTCCGAACAGGTCGACTATACGAGAGCCTTGAAAGATTCCCGTGTCAAGCACGGGAATGACATAAACAGATAAAACAGCATACTTTCCGTAACACTGTCTACTATTTAACTCAATTCGATATGCTATTTAACTTAATAGAAAAGTTTTGTATAATAGCAAACTATGAAGATTGATTTAGCGAAATTGAAGGGTTCTTTTAATGCAAAGAAATATCTAGTTCCTGCGCTTATCGGGGCGGAAGCGATTGTTATTTTGCTTGTCGTGTTGTATGTGGCGCATGTGGTTGGCGTGCTGAAAGTGAGGGAAGCAAGAAAGCTGACTGCTGAGGAGCAAATAGCTCTTTCTGCCTTCCGTCAAGAAGTGTTCAAGGAGAGAAACGAGGGCTTAAAGGCGACGCCGTACGAAAAGGGAGAACACGCCGTGTCGCTCACTGCCGCTTCTGCGATTTTGGTGGACGCGGACACGGGCGCGGTGATTTACAAGAAGAATGCTGACGAGATGATACCGCCTGCGTCTATGACGAAACTCGTCGTGATGTATATTGCGTTCAAGGAAATCGCTTCGGGGCGGATTCACTATGACGATATTGTGCCGCTGCCGAGAGAGTGCTGGGCTTCTTCCCTGCCGTCCGATTCGTCGCTGATGTTTTTGGACAAGGGGCAGACGGTTACGCTTAAAGAGCTTTTGACGGGGCTTGCTGTGGCTTCGGGCAACGATGCTGCTATTGCGATTGCATACTACATTTCTGGCGGAGTAGAGCCGTTTGTTGCTCGTATGAATGCGGAAGTGAGAGCATTGGGCTTGACCGTAACGCACTTTGTTGAGCCGTCGGGATACAGCGAGCTGAATATGACGACAGCGCGGGAATTTGCGACGTTCGCACGGAGGTACATAAGCGATTACCCCGATTCAATCAACCTCTTTCACTCGTGCAAAGAGATATATTATCCGCTCAAGAAGAACCTGCCTGCTGACCTTGCGGCGAAGTACGGCGACACGAAGGCGATACATCAGACGAACACAAATCCGCTATTGAACAGAGTTGAGGGAGTGGACGGGCTCAAGACGGGCTTTATCTATGAGAGCGGCTATAATCTGGCACTGACGGCGAAAAGGGGCGAGCGGCGATACTTGTCGGTAACGATGAGGGGTGCAGGCAAAGGCAGCTATCAGGGGCAGGCGAATAGAGTGAAAGACGGCACGGCGTTGCTGAACCTTGCATTTAACCAATTCGACGACTACAGAGAAAAGAGCGATTATGCGTATACAGTTCGAGTGTTGGGCAGTAAAAGCAAGTCGGTGCGCATAGTGTCTTCTTTGCCGCGCCTTGTGCTGACTATTCCTGCCGAGTACAAAGACAAGATACAAGTGAGGGCGAGAGTGCCGAAGTATCTTTTCGGGGAAAACAAGATGGGCGCGATTTGCGGAGAACTGGAATATTACTGCGGCGATGAGGTGATAGAGAAAGTGCCGCTCATTTTGGAGAGAGATACCGAGAAAGCAGGCGCATTGATGCAAGCGATAGACCGCAGTGCAATCCGCTATATAAAGTGATAGGAGCGAAGAGTATGGATATAGACAAGATGGTGAGCGATATACTCTCGTCGTATGAAGAGTACGGGGGAGCGAACTTGATGGGTCGGAATATCTTTCCGAACAGAGAGAATGTGATTAGCGTGCTGCACGATTTGCAGAGCTTGATTTTCCCTGGCTATCGCACGGCGGAGTTCTTGGACAAGCAAACGCTTCGCTATGTTACAGGCGAGAGGGTTCACCGCATTATTCACACGCTCACTCACGAGATACAAAAGTCGTTTTTGTATGTGAAATGCGACGATTCAAACCCGATAAAGTTCCGCGATGTGCAGATGTCGCATTGCTTTTCGCTTGCGGAGAAGACGGCGGCTTCACTCATTTGCGACGTGCCAGAGCTTCGCAGAATGATACGGCTGGACGCACAGGCGGCTTTTGAGGGCGACCCTGCGGCGAAGAGTACGGAGGAAGTAATTGTGTCGTATCCTGGCTTAGAGGCGATTAGCGTGTATCGCATTGCGCATAATCTGCACGTTAAGGGAGTGCCTGTGATTCCGCGCATTATGAGCGAGCACGCGCACGGCAAGACGGGGATAGACATTCACCCAGGAGCGACGATTGGCGAATCATTCTTTATCGACCACGGAACAGGCGTTGTCATTGGGGAAACGTGCGTTATCGGCAACAGAGTGAAGATTTATCAGGGCGTAACGCTCGGTGCTTTGAGCGTGAAAAAAGAGCTTCAGGACAAAAAGCGGCACCCTACTATTGAAGACGATGTAACGATTTATGCAGACGCGACTATTTTGGGCGGAAAGACCGTTATCGGCAAGGGCAGCACCGTCGGGGGCAACACATGGATTACTCATTCGATAGAGCCAGGTACGCTGTTCACGCAGACGTGCAGAGAGCAGGGCGCAACAGCAAAGTAATATGGCAAAAGACACTGTAACATACACATGCTCGGAGTGCGGATATTCGCAATCGCGATGGCTGGGGCGATGTCCCGAATGCTCTAGCTGGAACACCTTTGTAGAGTCTACGTCGAAGGCTGTGGCGAAAACGCTGACAGGTGCGGTGCTGCCTGCGGTGAAGGTGAAGAGCGTTGCTTTATCCGAGGTGAATGCGCTTGAGGGAAGCAGGCTGAAGACGGGAAGCGCGGAGTTTGATAGAGTTTTAGGCGGCGGCGCGATGAAGCGAAGCGTTATCCTTATCGGAGGCGAGCCAGGGATTGGAAAATCGACGTTGTTGATACAGACGTGCGCACATGTGGCAAAGAGCGACTCGTCTAAGGCTGTGCTTTCGGCTGTCGAGGCGAAAAAGCTGCGCATTGCAGGGGAAACGTCGGGAAAAGTATTGTATGTTTCAGGCGAAGAGAGCGCGTCGCAGATAAAGAGCCGAGCAGATAGATTAGAGCTTGATACTTCAAAGATACAAATCCTTTGCACAACGCGCCTTGAAGACATCACAGATGCGCTAGACGAGCTTATCCCAAGCCTTGTGATAATCGATTCTATACAGACGGTGGCGAGCGTCGAAGCAGGGAATATTCCCGCGACGATAAGCCAGCTCAAGTATTGCGCCGCGGAGCTTATCGGTTGGGCGAAAGAAAGAGATACGGTGATGATATTGACGGCACACATCACGAAAGACGGCAATATTGCAGGTCCAAAGACGCTGGAACACATGGTGGATACTGTGCTTTCGTTCGAGCGGTCAAACGACGACGTGCGCTTTTTGCGAGCGGAGAAAAACAGATTCGGCTCGATAGACGAGATAGGTATTTTTGCAATGGGCGACAAGGGGCTTTCAGAGATAGCAGACCCCAGCTCTCTTTTCATCACGCGGCGAAGTGGTGCTTTTCCTGCGGGAGTGGCGATTACGGCGGTGTTTGAGGGCTCTCGCTCTTTTTTGGTGGAGATACAGGCTCTAACCGTCCCTGCAAAGTCGTCTATGACGAGGGTATACAGCGACAGGATAGACAGCGCGCGAGTTTCGAGAGTGGCGGCGGTGCTTGAAAAGAGAGCAGGCTTGAAGTTCAGCGACCAAGACATCTATATCAATGTAGCAGGGGGGGTGAGATTAGGAGAGAGCGCGATAGATTCGGCATTGGCGGCGGCTTTGTATTCGGCGCGGACGGATATTGCATTGAGCGAAAACACCGTGATTATGGGGGAGCTGAGCCTTGCAGGAGAGATTCGCCCTGTGTCGAGATTGAAGCAAAGAATAAAGGCTGCGCAGTCTATGGGATATAACACTGTTGTCGCGCCGAACAAAGATACAGGGGTTACTATTGCAGCGGAGAGCATTAAAGATATGATACGATTGCTTTTTGCAAAATAATAGACCTGTTCGGAAACAGTATGTCATTGCCGTACTTGATACGGCAATCTATTGCAATATAGGCAAAAAGATTATCGGGTCGAGCCCGATAATGACAATTATCGAACAGGTCTAATGATTTTTAAGGGGCTTCGATACGGCTATCGATGCTCTTTAGATACCAGTATCGCATTTTTGTGGTGCTGCAGAGCGTATGTCATTCTCGTACTTGATACGGGAATCTTTCAAGGCGTAGAGTGCTTTGGAAAGATTATCGGGTCAAGCCCGACAATGACATGGGGGAAAGCCCGACAATGACACGGGAAAAAAGAGTAAGGCGGTAGAAACTTTTTTCGCTTTGTGCTACTCTCTTTTGTAGAGTTATTTTAGGAGCATATTCATGGCAGACAATCACGAATGTACATTGGATAAAATCATAAGCCTGTGCAAGCGGCGCGGCTTTGTGTATCAGGCAAGCGAGATTTACGGCGGACAGGCTGGCGCGTGGGATTACGGTCCTTTGGGAGTTGACTTCAAGCGCAATATTCAGAATGCGTGGTGGCATTATATGACGCAGCTCCACGACGACGTGGTTGGCTTGGATTCTGCGATTTTCCAGCACCACACAACGTGGAAGGCAAGCGGACACGTTGACCACTTCTCTGACCCGATGGTTGACTGTCTTGAGTGTCAGGCGCGCCACCGTGCAGACAAGCTCATTGAAGATTGGTGCGCGGCAAACAACTTCACGCCCGAAAAGCCTGCGGACACGATGAACCACGAAGAAATGAAGGAGTTTATCGACTCTCATATCGATTGCCCGACGTGCCATTCAAAGAACCGCAAATATACGGCTGTGCGCGAGTTCAATTTGATGTTCAAGACGTATCAGGGACCAATCGCGGACGAAAGCCACTTGATTTATCTTCGCCCAGAAACCTGTCAGGGCATCTTCACCGATTTCAAGAGCATTGTGCAGTCTAACCGCCTCAAAGTGCCGTTCGGTGTGGCGCAGGTGGGAAAGTCGTTCCGCAACGAAATCATCTTCAAGAACTTCATTTTCCGCACTTGCGAGTTCGAGCAGATGGAGATGGAATATTTCTGCAAGCCGGGAACGGAAGACGAAACGTTTGAACGCTGGAGAAAGGAACGCTGGAGCTTCTATTTGAAGTACGGTATTGCCGAAAAGAACCTCAAGTGGCATCATCACGACAAGTTGGCGCACTACGCAAAAGATGCTTATGACATCACCTACAATTTCCCGATTGGCTTTGAGGAAGTTGAGGGTATCCACAGCCGCACCGACTTCGACCTTTCTCAGCATATGGAGTATTCAAAGAAAGACCTTCAGTACATCGACCAGGACGACGGAAACAAGAAATATGTTCCGTATGTTGTTGAAACGTCCGCTGGTTTGAACCGCAATTTCTTGATGTTCCTCTGCGAAGCATACGAAGAGCAGAACGTCGGCACAGACGGCAAGGACGATTATCGCACTGTCTTGCACTTAGACCCGCGCTTAGCCCCGATTACGGTCGCGGTATTGCCGTTGATGAAGAAAGACGGCTTGGCAGAAAAAGCAAAAGAGATTCAGCATTTGCTCAAAGAAGATTTCGTTACTGATTACGATACGTCTGGTTCTGTGGGCAAGCGTTATCGCCGTCAGGACGAGGTTGGAACACCGTTCTGCGTTACGGTCGATTACGAAACCTTAGGAGAGGGCGACGGCGCACTCAAAGACACGGTTACTATCCGTTACCGCGATTCTATGGAGCAGGAGCGTGTTGCGCTCAAAGACCTCGTGGCAAAAATCCGCGACGGCATCAAGAATTACAAGCCTGTACTTAAAGCATAGGATTGCAATTATATAAGGTTTCTGGAGTAAGAAAATGGATTTTGTGGCACTTGGTAAAACAGATTTACTCGTAAGTCATACTGCGTTCGGGGCGATGAGTTTGGGCGAGGTGGCGAGCGATGAGGAAGCAAGTCAGCTCGTGCATAAGGCGTATGAAGGAGGCGTGAACTTCTTTGATACAGCCCACGACACAAAGGTGAGCGAGCTGCGTCTCGGAAACGCTCTCAAGGGTATGAGGCACGATGTGTTTTTGTCAACCAAGTCCACGTCCAAAGGCGCACAGGCTTTAATAGAAGATTTGAGGGAAAGCCTTGAAGCATTGAAGACGGATTATGTCGATGTGTTTCAGCTGGAAAATCCCGAAAAAGACGCTGTTTGCTCTGCCGATAGTGCGCTTTATAAATCGCTCTTGAGTGCAAAAGAAAGCGGCTTAACTCGGCATATCGGCATTGTTACCGAGTCGCTCGAGATAGCTGATATTGCGGTGAATAGCGGGCTGTTTGAAACGGTGCAGCTTTCTTTTAATGTGCTTTCGAGTGATGAGGCGCGCCGTATTGTAAAAACGTGTGAAGAAAAAGAAATCGGGGTAATCGCAATGCAGCCATTGAACGGAGGCATTATCTCAAATATCCCGATTGCGTTCGGTTTTTTGAATCAATTTGACAATGTTGTTCCTGTGTGGGGAGTAAGGAACAGCGAAGAGCTGCAGCAAATCTTGTACTTCACTGAACACCCGCCTGTTATTGATGAAGACTTCAAGAAAGAAGCCGAAAAGCTCAGAATGTTGTTTAGCTAACAGGCATAGCCTGTTTTGTAAAGACACAGCTTGTTTTGTAAGCGATATTGCGGAAGTTTACTTATGACTTCATAACACCTAAAATATCAGTTACTTCTTTGCTGTTTAGCACGCGCATTATCTTTAAATCTTTTTCGTTTGTTTGAATCTTTATAGGCTTACCGTCTTCGCTTCTTTCTTTCACGAGCTGAACAACAGGAGTGCGCGGTGCGCCAGGCGTTACGTCTACTACTTGCGCAATTTTGCCATTGATGAGATATACATACGCTCCGATAGGGAAAAGACTCATAGAGTGAATTAACGCCATGATTATATCGGGATTAAACGCTTTATTCTCGTTTCGCATCATCTCAATCATTGCTTCATAGCTTGTCTTTGCTTCTCTATATTCTCTTTCTGCCGTGATTGCCTCGAAAGAACAAGCAACAGATATTATCTTTGCATACAGAGAAATGTTTTCTCCCTTGAGCTGCTGCGGGTATCCTGTGCCTGTTTCTGTTTCGTGATGCTGAAGAACACCGCCTAAAACCGCATTGGAGAAATCTGCTTTTTGCAATATCTGATAGCCGATAAGAGGGTGTGTTTTTATCTTTGTTCGCTCATAGAGCGTAAGCGGTTTTTTTGTGTTGTAAAGCTGTGGCGGCAAGCGAAGCATACCAATTTCGTGCAGCAAGCAAGCAACAGCAAGTTCTGTTAATCTGCCCTGTGTCATTCGCAGCTCAAAGCCAATCGTGATTGCAATAATCGTAGAACGCATTGAGTGAATAACGATATAATCTTTCGGGCTAGAGTTTGCAGGAGCGGTAATGCGGAGCATATACTTTTTATTCGCCTTGATATAAGCGACAAGGTCTTGCATTGCCGAAGAAATGTCGTCGTTATCGAACGTATTATGCGTAGCGTAACGAGTATAGACAGCTTCAATGTATTTTAGATATGTGTCGTATACCCCTTTGGCGATATTAAGCCTTTCGTCTTCGTTGTCGCCAGAGTCTTCAACGGCTTTATTTGCGTTTTCAATCAAATTGGCGAGAATAGAAATCGGCTTTTCGTCTTCCTCTTCCTCCTCATCTTCGTCTTCTATGGTAGGCGTGCGGAAAGTTCCGTTAGAAAACACGGTCGAAAAGTTCCATTTGTCGAGTAATTTGCGCAGTCCTTGTGTAAAAGGCACAACGGGGTCGAGCAAAATGAACGATTTATCAAGAAAAACAATATCTGTGGGGCGTGAATCAACCTTGATTTCTGGAACTTTATATGTATTCATACGACTTTCCTCATTTGAATATCGGCTATAAAGCTCTGTTTTGTGATAGTGCGAAAAAAAAAAGTTGAAAAACCTCACACGTTTTCCAACTTTTTGAGATGAAAGAGAATATTAGGGCAATTTTCTGAGATGTCTGGATGATTTTTACAACTCAAAAACTCTTTAATCTTGTATTTTTATTATCGGGGATAGCGGAATCGACTTTATATCTTTTTAGATTTTTTTTAGAAAATAGTTTATAAGTACAGTATATTCACTCTTTACTGTACAGTATATTCACTCTTTAGCGTACGCTCAATTCACTCTTTGCTGTACAGTATAGCCGCTCTTTAGCGTAGCGATGTGATACTCTTGAGCGTACGGATTGGTTAGTCTTTAGTGTACGGATGTGAGTGTCTTCAGCGTAGCTTTTATTCGCTCTTTACTGTACGCTAAAGAGCGAATTGAGAAAAAGGGTTGCATTTTTGTTAAGTTCTGTGATGAACTCTTCTGGCATTGCTGTGTGAGAAGCAGGGGTGAAAAAATGTTCAAAGTATTCTTTTGAGGGAAACAGTGCTTTTGCGACTTCATATAATCTCTTGTCTTCTTTCACTGCATTCGGACGCGATAGGAGCGTTTTGACTTTTCTCGAAAAATCTTTTAGCTCAGCCGCGAACTTCTCTGTATCAAAGGCGCAGCTTTTGCTTTCGTCTGCAGTGCGGAAAAAAACTTCTTTTTCACTTTCTATCTCTTTGCCTAATAAGAAATCGTTTATGCAAGCAACACTGATGTTTGGTATCGACATATTTTGCGCACAGAATGTATAGGTTCGCTGTCCTTTTTCAAGAGCTTTTATCACATTGCTTTCAAACCACCACGCAAACATCTTCATTTTATCGTCGGTCAAAATGTCGCGCCCTAGATAATCCTTTTCTTTAAAAGGATTTGCAGAATAAAGAGAAGAAACGCTCATCTTTTCTGCGCTGTTGAGGCGAGTAGAAGCGATATGCGCTCTTTCTTCTGCGCTAGAGCCTTTGACGTGCGTATTCTTTGACGAAAAGCCTAAGTCTAAACCTGCAAGAAATATGTGTGTAGAGCCGATTTGTCTTGCAAAATCCCATGCAGATGTTGCAACAGAGCCGCCTGCGCCAATCTCTCCTTTTTTTCTAAACTTGCCCTCAAAATAGCTTCCGAGAGGAAAGAGAGATGAGGACATAATTATTTTTTTGCAATGGAAGCGAAGAGCAGGGGGAAATACTGCACTTTCGGTGATAAGGATTGATGATGGAGATGCTAAGCCTGCAATGTGCTTGTATGCCCAATATTGCGGGTCTACAAGGACGATGAAATCAGGCTCTACCCCTGCTTTTAGGCAAACGCGGAGGGCGGTGTCAACACAGATGATGATTGCTCTTTTTTTTAGCTCTTTTAAGTGCGGTAAAATGTCTGCAAGGGAAGGGCCTGCGGCTAATACAACAGAAGGTAATGTTTCGCCGTTTTCCATAATTGCGGCATTTTTATATTGAGCAATGCCGTCGCAGCGTGCAAATGTTTTTAGATTTCTTGTCGCGTTTCTCAGCCACAAAGAGCCGAATTTTTCCATTGTCTTTTTGTTTATCTTTGCTTTTTGTATATTGCGCTTTATCAATGCTGTAATCGCATCATAAAAGGGCTTTGCGTGGGAGCTTTGCGCAGCATTTGAAAAGATTTGGCATTGCTCTATTCCAAAATGCTCAAGAAGGGCTACAATCTCGCTCTCTGTTGCACCCGTTGCGATGATAACGTTTTTGTGTGAAAAGATACAGCTCCAATCAAAGTACTCAAACGCCGTCAATAGATATGCTATATCTCGCTCGATAAGGATAAGCGGACGCTCAGGATACTTTTTGCAAAATGCGTCTAAGCCATAGCCCAAGCCGAACGACAAAAACACTCCCGCTCCGTCTTTTCCCTCTTCTGTTTTGCTAACCATTTGCTCTGCTTCTCTTTGCGGATTATACGAAGAATGCAAGAATATACCGTTTTCTTTTGCGGTGATTGAGCCGTTTTTCGCCTTTACGATTTCCCAATTCACACCGTTTGCTTTGTCAGACGAAAACTGCTGTATAGAGCTTTGTAACAGCGTGTACAATTCGGGAAACCTGTTTTGAAACAGAGTTAGGTTCTTTGAAAACATTTCTTATTCCTTACGATAAAAGATTTGGCAAAGCAAGAGATGAAAACATCATTCAAGATACAGCTCTATAGTCATATTTTCTGTGATTGGAGTGCCAGCAGACGGAATTTGCACTTTGACATATCCCTCGCCTTTTATCTGCACATTCAAATCTTTTCGCTGCAAGAGCTTTACAAGGTCTTTTTTCGGAACACCGATGAGGTTCGGAAGTGTATCGCCGATTTCTACAGGAGTGCTGCTCTGTATTGAAATAACTCCAGAATGTTCCACTCCTAACGCCCCGCCGCGCTGTATACCTAAGTGGTCAATGATGACATTTGCCGCTTCGTTGATGACAGGCGCGACGATACGCCCTGCATACGTTTCGCCCTTTGCTTTTTCGATGACGATGTATAAAATGATTTCTGGGTCTTTTGTCGGGAATATTGCAAGACAGTTAGAAAGAAAGTCTGTTTGACTGTAGCCGCCTCTTTCGTGGTCTGCCATTTGCGCTGTTCCTGTTTTTACACCGATAGAAATATCGCGGATATTTGCTCTGCTGCCTGTTCCAGACTGCGCTACGGTTTCCATATCGCTTAATATGGTTGCGGCGGTGCGTTCTGAAAAGACTTGTGGCTTTAAGACAGGTTTGTGAATAAATAAATCTTTGCCGTCGTGCGTGGTTATGCGAGAAATGACGGTGAGCTGAATCGGAGTGCCTTTGTTTGCAATAGCCGTAGCTGCTTGCACCATCTGCAACGCCGAAACGCTCAGCTCTTGACCGATAGACATCGTAGGCTTTGAACGTGCTGACCACAAGCGGTCTTCTTCATTTTTTACAGACCCTCTTGTTTCTCCAGGAAGCTCTATGCCTGTTTTTTCGCCAAAGCCTAAAGTGTGTATCTTTTCCAAGAAGACAGGGGTAGAAATCCGCTCTGTTGCTTGTGCAAAGTATTCATTGCAAGAATATTGCAGTGCGCCTCTCACGTTAAGCCAGCCGTGATGTTCAAGACAAGTGATGCGGATTCTGTCGTGGTCGAATACTTTTTCATACACGCCATCACAAAGAAAGCTGTCCACTTCATTTACAGAGTTTGTGTCTAAGAGAATTGCCGCAGAGAATATCTTGAATACAGAACCTGGCTCATAGGCATATACCGCAGGTCTATCCATTGTTTGCGCAGGGGTTGCCCGTGTGTATTCGTTAAGGTCGATTGACGGCAGGCTGATGTAAGAAAGGATTTCTCCGCTTTTTGCGCTTGCGGCGATAAGCATCATACTTTCTGCTTGCGTTTGCTTCATTGTGTCTTGTGCAATCTGCTCTAGTTTGTATTGCAAGTTAGCGTCGATTGTCAAATATACGTTTTGCCCGTGTCGGTCGGCAGAAGCATCTGAGGAGATTTGAGGAGAGAGCGTGTCTTGCATAATGTATTCAATTCCAGACAGTCCTACGCCGTCGTTTCCCATATAGCCGATGAGCTGAGAAGCAAGGGCATTTTCAGGATACACTCTTCCAGGTATTCTCTCAAAGCCTGCATAGTTAAAATTATTTGCGTCGATAATCTTTTTTAGCTCTGTTTGCTCTGTTACATCAAGCCTTTTCTTTACATAGAGAAAGCTCCTGTTTGAGTTCGCATTTATCATCTGAACAATCTCATACGGATTCATATCCAACGCAGGAGCGACCGCTTGAGCAAAGTATTCAACATCGGTAACATCGCGAGGGGTAACGATGAAATGATAAAAATCTGTTTGAACAGCAAGCCGTTTTCCCGAACGGTCAACAATAGAGCCTCTGTCTTTTGTGGACGGAATGCTTTGCACATCGACGTTAGGAGTGAGGGCTAGTTTTATGTATTTTAGATAGGTGAATGCAAAAAGAAGAATTAAAAGAGCGTTAAAAAGCCAAATCCGAATTGTACCAAAATATTTATTCATTTGAAAAAAACCTTTCCTAGTATATTGCTTGTCGGAACAAATCCATAAGAGCGCGAATCGATAGAAACATCTTGATTGTCGCCTGTTACGAAGACGGTGTTTTCTGGAACGACAGTGCTGTTTTTCATTCTGTAATATTGTTCTGCGCTTAATGCAATATGTTTCCCGTTTATAATAAGATTATAGCCCGAAATAGTTGAATATTCTAGCTTTGTACCGCCAACTGCACTGACTCTTTTTATGACCATATTATTATCTTTCATAAAAACAACGATGTCGCCGACTTCTGGGCTTTTCCATTGCGTTATGAGAAAAGAGGCAAAAGGCATATCAAGTCCATACGCTAACTTATTCACTACGAGGGTTTGTCCATTTTTTATTGTCGGGTACATAGAAGAGCCAGACACATGTATAATATCCACTACAAAGAATTTCAAAAGTATACCTACTGCTATTCCTGCAATTATACACCGAAAGTTATATTTATTCATACTCGTCAATATTCTAATCGGTTAGGCGTTTTCTGTCGATAAAATTTATTATGCAAATTATATCTTATTACGGAAATGCAGCCCCTGTTCAAAACGAAGAGAGTGCAAGAAATAGAATAAACCGTATGTCTTCACAAGCCTCTTACGGCAGAGTAGGCTCTATTTATAGCTTTCAGCCTCTCCCCTATGAAGCAGAAAATAAAAAGAAAAGACAGAGCAGTGCGCAAAGCTCTTCAATAGATTATTCATTAGTAAATAGATTTTTCACCTATCTTTTAGCAATAGCTCTTGCAGTGTTCGCACCTGTATATATATTTTTTAATATCGATATAAAAGACAATTCCTTTAATGTAGTAGAACTTACCTCAAGCACAAAAAGCGATGAAATTAGATTTTTAGATAGCACGATGGAGCATTTTGCTTTTGATTTTCAAGGCTTAATCGACTCCGACGGCAATGTTTTGGATTCTTCTGGCAACGTCATTTTGACAGAGCCGTCTTTTAGAGAACCTGTAACTTTTACGACATATAGAGTAAAAAGCGGCGATACGATTAGCGGAATCACAAAAAATGCAGGATTGTCTAACGTATCAACTCTTATCGCTATCAATGATATATCTAATGTTCGTTCTTTGAAATCTAGTCAAAAGCTCACCATTCCTTCAATGGACGGGCTTTTGCATACGATAAAAGAGGGCGAGAGCCTTGCGAGCTTGTCTGTGAAATATGGCGTTACTGTAGAAGATTTACTCGATGTCAACGATTTATCAAGTCAAGAACTGGAAGTGGGAAAAGCTCTTTTTATTCCTGGCGCAAAACTTGATAACACGACATTGCACAGTGCATTAGGAGATTTGTTTATTACGCCGCTTGCAAGAAGCTATGTTCTCACTTCAAAATTCGGTCCTCGTGTTGCTCCTGCGGATATAAAATCGGGGCGTGTTACCTCTCATACTGGCATTGATATGGCAGTCCCTCAAGGCACTCCTATTCGCTCCTCTATGGCAGGAAAAATTGTTTACGCAGGATACTCTACTATTTACGGAAACTATGTTATAATAGACCACGGCAACGGCTATCAAACGCTATATGCGCATATGTATAAAATACTGGTGAGCATAAATCAAAGCGTAAGCCAAGGCACTCAAATCGGATTGGTAGGCTCTACAGGATATTCAACAGGTCCACATTTGCACTTTAGTGTCTATAAGAACGGAAAACTGATAGACCCCTTGACTGTGTTGAACAAAAAATAGAGCCGCTATTTTAAGGAGAGCTTTCTATGGATTCAGTTGTTGTTTGCAATGGTTGTGGCAGAACATTAGAAGCAAATTTTTTATATTGCCCATGGTGCGGTTTAGAGCGGATTAATTATGACGAAGATGAAATGCTGGACGACACTTTTTCTCGCCTTGAGTTAGTAGCAGAAAGAGGAAATGAGAAAAAAGTCCAAGTATTAAAGGAGCGGCTCGATTCTCTTCAAAGCGAATTGGAACAGCTTGTATTATTAAGTGAAGGAAAATAATCAATGACGGCTAAAGGCTGTTTGCTTTTTATCTATTTCTTCTGTTTCTTTTCTGTGGCTACACTTGCGGGTGTGGCTTTTTCAGATATTGATATTAACTCTGACAATGAAATCCTCTTTATTACAGAACAAAATGTGCCAGGAGTTCCCGTTTACAAAACGCTTTGCACTACTGTTGCAGAGGCGAAAGAAGATAGCTATAAGCTCCTTTCTTGCTTTCCTGAAAAAATGGAAATTTCGGCAGCAGGAGAGGCGTTTGATATACGAAATCGATACGGCATTGCGCGCTATAGCTTTGCTGATAACTCTTTAGAGTGGCTAAAGTGCGCAAAAGAAATGCCGAGCGGTTTTTCACGAACACAAAACGCTGTTGCAAGCCCAGACGGAAAATGGCTTTGCTATCTAGTGAAAACAGGGAAAGCGAGCGGAAACTTAATGTTGCGAAACACCGTCGATTGCACAGAAGCCGTTATAGCAACCAATTTGCAATTTTCGTATGAAAAAGTGCCTGTAAAATGGGCTCCCGACAGCGCAATTATTTTGTATGAGCATAATGAGTGTGTGTATTTTCTCCGTCCAGAAGACGCATTTTCAAAGCTGTTGCTGCCCGAAGCTATCCGCAAAATCGGCGCAGGCACGATTAACAGTGTTTCGTGGACGGCATTAAAGCAATTTTTGTATATAAATGGCGACTTAGTGTATCGAATAAGCGAAGCAGGATTATATACACGCGGACTTTATGCCTCTCTTATCGGAACAGGCACAGCTTCGGGGCGGCTTGCCTATCAGTTCAATAGTGCAGAAGATTGCTTTTGGGCAAGTCCGCACGGCGAAAGCATTGTGATATGCCAAAAGAAAAAGCTGTTTACCTATTCCCGTGTATCACGCTCTGACTTCACGTCTGTAACTCCTTTATTCACCATTCCTTTTAACGACCCGACAGGCTCTGTTTACGACGCTGCTGTGCTATGGACTCCGTTAGCATTTGACGGCACGGGCGAGGAAAAGCCTATATTTTGGATAAGCGTAATCTCTTCTGCGACAGGAAAGCTCGTTTCGCGCCTGTATCGCCTCGACAAAAAGATGACGCTTTTAACCGATGACGCAAGCTCTCTAAAACCTGCTCTTTCTCCTGATGGAATCAATATGGCGTTTACCGCTGGGAACACGCTTTATGTCTACAATCTGCGCACTTTTTCGGTGAAAGCATCGTTTACAGGCGAGAGGATATTGTCTTTTATCTGGAAAGATAAAAATACTATCATTGCAGGCGGCGAAAATACCGTAAAAATGTACAGTATCGGGGAAAAATCCGAAAAGCTCTTGTTTTTATCGAGTGTTGACAATGCTTATTGGGATTCTAAGGGAAAAACAATAATAGCGTCAAAAAACAATGTAAATTATGTCTATAATGCTCAAAAAAACACGTGGTTCATCTCTCCTTCGTCTGCGCTTTCTGCGGTAAAGCGGCATACTGTGCAGAATGGGCGGTATCGCATATTCATCGGAGAATCATTTAATCGCTTCTTTGATAATGCAATCTATGTGCGCTCTCTTTTGGGCTCTCCCGATAACCGAATACTTTTCGGCAATGAAAAATCTGATTCTCCGAGTGCTGCAAAGAGAGTTGCGATTATTTTTGATGCGCTTGATAATGCTTCGGGGATACCTGACATATTAGAAACGCTCGATTCATATTCGCTAAAGGCTACGTTCTTTGTGAATGGGGAATTTGTGCGCCGTTATCCTGTTGAAATGAAGCAAATAATTGCTGCAGGGCATGAATGTGCTTCTATGTTCTATACGGCGACAGATTTGACGGAGCAGTACGGATTTGTCATTGATTCTGATTTTATAAAGCGGGGGCTTGCGAGAGCGGAAGATGAGTTTTTTGACAGAACGGGCAGTGAGCTTTCTCTTTTTTGGCACGCGCCGTATTATAAGGTAACTCCTGAAATGAAGGCTTCTGGCGAAGAGGCGGGCTACACCTATATCGATGCGGATTTATACGGAAAAGACACTTTGAGCTTTGAGGAATGTTACCGAGAGAAAAAGCAGTATCATAGTGTAGCGGATATTGTGAATGAGTATGTAGCTTCTCTTCACGATATGGCTGTTCTTTCTGTGAGCACGGGGCTTTCTTCCGGCAGCCGCAGCGATTATTTGTATGAACACTTGGAGCTTTTAATCTCTGCAATACTTGAAAAAGGATACAACATTGTTCCTATTCAACAGCTTTATACAAAATAGATTTTTTTGTTGCTGCAACGCTGCGCCGTGCTTTAAACAAGAATTTTTTGGTCAATGTAATGTGCATTGGGCAAAAAATAGAAATTTTTTCCTTGCTGCATCAGTGCGCCGTGCTTTAAACAGGAATTTTCTCGTCAATGTAATTTACAGCGAGCAAAAAATTGCAGGACGCGTGGAACGCAGGTTCTCGAAAACAGCACTAAAAAACATTCCCGTGTCAATCAAGCACGGGAATGACATAATTCCGTAGACCTGTTCGATAATTGTCATTATCGGGTTCGACCCGATAATCTTTTTGCCTATATTGCAATAGATTGCCGTATCAAGTACGGCAATGACATACTGTTTCCGAACAGGTCTAGTTTTAGCGCGCGTTTTTAGCCAGTCGCTGACTGTAGTTCTTTTCAATCCAGTCTTTGTATGCGCCGCTCTTGATGTGGTTAATCCACTCTTCGTGCGCCAAGTACCAGCGAATCGTTGCGAGCAATCCCTGCTCAAAGCTCATTTTGCGCTCCCAGCCGAGTTTTGTCTTCGCCTTTGTGCAGTCGATTGCGTATCGGCGGTCGTGTCCCGGTCGGTCTTTGACGTAAGTGATGGTCTTTCTGACTTCCTCCGCGTTTTTGCCCAACTCTTTCGCGGTCAAGTCGATGACGGTGTTCAACAGCTTGATGTTTTCCCATTCGTTTTCGCCGCCCAAGTTCCACTTTTCGCCCGCAGGAGATTTGTTCACGATTTCCCACACGCCGCGGTTGTGGTCTTCCACATAAATCCAGTCGCGGATATTCTTGCCGTCGCCGTACACTGGCAGGTTCTTGCCCTCTTTGATGTTTGAAATCATCAGCGGCAGAAGTTTTTCGGGGAATTGCAGCGGTCCGTAATTGTTCGTGCAGTTCGACAGCGTTACAGGCAGCGCATAGGTGTGGAAATACGCCAGCGCGATGTGGTCGCTTGAAGCCTTGCTTGACGAATACGGAGAGCGCGGGTCATACGGCGTGTCTTCGCGGAAATAGCCCGTTTCGCCAAGTGAGCCGTAAACTTCGTCGGTGGAAATGTGGTGGAACAAAACGTCGTCGCGCACGTTGTCGAGCGAGCAGTGCCAATAATTGCGCGCAACGTCAAGCAGCGTATATGTGCCCATGACGTTTGTCTTGATGAACGCTTCAGGTCCTAGGATTGAGCGGTCAACGTGGCTTTCGGCGGCGAAGTGAATCACGGTGTCGATGTCGTATTGTTTGAAGATGCGCTCGATTTGTGCGCGGTCGCAGATGTCTGCTTTCTCAAAGATGTAGCGCGCTTTATCGCCGAGAGCCGACACGCCGTATTCTGCTTCCACAGCGGCGAGATTTTCGGGATTGCCCGCATACGTCAAGCAATCTACGTTGATAATTCTGCCAGAAAAGCCAGAATCTTTGAAGCACGCCTCTCCCGATGTGCTTTTGCCCAAAAGGTAATTGATGAAGTTCGAGCCGATAAACCCACAGCCGCCCGTAATCAAAATATTCGTTAATTTTCTTGCCATTGTTTTACTCCTATGCAAAAAGTCTTATCGTTTCCGTCGCATTTTCCAGCGCGCGCTTGATTCCGCACGCCGCTTCATACGCCAAATGAACTGGAACTGCATTTCCTATCATTTTATACGCGTTGTTCGTATCCGTATAAATAAATTGAAAATCATCGGGGAATCCCTGAATTCGCGCAATTTCCCGAACCGTCATTCTGCGGTATAACAGTTCTTTTCCCTGTGCAAAACGGCATTTATCCTGCGCAATTTTTTCCATTTTTGGAGCTTGCGGGTGAAGTTGGCATTGCCGCCCCGAAGCCTGCACCGTAAACGCCTGCTCGTCCCAAGATTTTACGCGGTTTCGGCTCATAAAAATGGGCGAATACGCGCCTGTAAAATATTCATTGTTGTTGATTGCCGCAGGATTATGCTTGTTTTTCTCCAGAGTCGGCACAGCGGAGTCTTTCAAATCCCAAATCACATCTTTGAGCGTGAGTTTTTTCTCGTCGCTTTTCGTTGAGCCTTTCGGAAACACAAAATTGATATGCAAATCATCTCTAAAACCGATATAAAAAACGCGCTTTCGCTCCTGCGCAACGCCGTAATCTTTTGCATTGACCAGCGTCAAAGAAACGCTGTAGCCGCACTCTTTGAACATTTTTAGAATATTCTGCACCGCTTCGGAATGACGATTTGCCAACATTCCGCTGACATTTTCTGCCAAAAAAAACTTCGGTTTTTTGTTTTTGAGAATTCGTATATATTCAAAAAAAAGTTTTCCGCGCTCGTCGTCTATGCCGCGCAATGCCCCCGCTTCAGACCAAGACTGACACGGCGGACCTCCGATAATTCCGTCGATTTCATCGGGAAAATCGGATTCTTTTATGTTTCTGATATCGCCTTCGATGAGGTGCGTTTTTGGGTGATTTGCCTTGAACGTTTCCCAAATCGTTTTGTCAAATTCATTCGCAATCGGGATTTCAAAGCCAGCCATTTCAAAGCCCAAATCAAGCCCGCCGCAGCCGCTGAACAAACTTATCACTTTCATCATTGCGCCTCGATTCCAAAGGCGATACATTTTGCGCCCCGTAATTGTGCAGGATTATTCGGATTTTTTATCTGCACATCTTGAATCGAAAGATTCTTATTTTGCTTTGAAAGTGCAATCAATTCAGAAGCATTTTCAAAAGAATGAAATTTATCGTTGTTTATAATGCACATAAAATTAAATTTGTTCTGCGGATTTCGCTGGTAAACATAATCGAACACCGTAAACGGATTTTCGATTCCCCACATTCCGCGAATACGCAGATATGTAATGCCAAGCGGGTCAACACGATTGACGTGCCCCAGTTCTTTGCTTTCTGTAAACTCAACATTCGGTATTGACTCAACGCCGTTTTTAATCGTTGATTTTATCGTTTCATAGGTTTCTTTGTCTGCGCAATAATCTTCTCCGTAGACGAACGCTAACGATTCAAGCCTATTGCCGTTTACCACACCGACCGCATAAATCATATCTTTTTGCGTCCACGGCTCGCAGTCGCGACACGCTTTTTTTATCATCGGGCTATGTGCAAACAATTTTGCTTTCGGATAACTTGAGTTCAATGCAAGCGCGGCATTCCTGCTCTCAATTTTCTTTACTTCAATAGCATCTCCGCCGCGAAGCATACTGTCTGGCGGATTATTTTGATTTCCAAGATACGAAAAAGTCTGTGCAATCGCTACATTCCGCGTTTGTTCGTCTGCAACGCCGAGCGTGTTTGCAAACAAATCTTTTATGTACTCTTCCAGCGCCTCGCCCATAGTATTTGCGCGATTTCGGCTACTGCCTTTTCGTATCAATTCAATCTGCGGATTTTTTACCAAATGAATAATCGCCGAAATGATATTGCTCATTATCTCTGCCATTTTCCGTTTAGGTCGAAGTATTTGCCGTTCGCGTCGAAGCTGGAGTGCTTTGTGTCTTTGTCGCTCAAAAGCGGCGAGAGAGATGGAGCAACTGCGCTCCAGTCAATGCCGATTGTCTCGTCGTTCCACATCAAACCGCCTTCGCCTTTCGGGTCATAAAAGTCAGTGCATTTGTACGCGAAAACCGCCGTGTCGCTCAAAACATAAAATCCGTGCGCAAATCCTTCGGGAATATAAAACTGATTCTGTTTTTCGCCGTCGAGAATTACGCCGTAATACTTGCCGAACGTCGCCGAGCCGTTTCGTAAATCCACCGCTACATCATAGACCTTGCCCGACACCGCGCGCACGAGCTTTCCCTGCGGGTGCTGTGTCTGAAAATGAAGCCCGCGCAAAACGCCCTTCGAGCTTGACGACTGATTATCCTGCACAAATCGCATCGTCAGCCCTGCGTCAAAAAAATCCTTTTCGCTGTACACCTCAAAAAAGTATCCGCGCGCATCGCCGAACACTTTTGGCTGAATCTCGTACAGTCCTTTTATTTCCACGCCGTCCACAGCGCATTTCTTAAACTCAAACATCTTTTCTCCCACGCACAGCGTGTTTCTCAAAATTGACAAGGGACTTAAGCCCCTTGATAATCTGTATTATTTGCCTGCAATGTATTTTAAGTATTCGCCGTAATCGGTTTTGTAGCCGCTCGCAAGCTCAAGCAAATGCTTTTTGTCAATCCAGCCGTTTGCAAACGCGATTTCTTCAATACAAGAAACATACATTCCCTGCCGTTTCTGAATTGTCGCGATAAAATTGCTCGCTTCGTTTAAGCCGTCATACGTTCCTGTGTCGAGCCACGCCATACCGCGACCGAGCAGTTCAACCGAAAGACTGCCGCGCTCAAGATACGCATTGTTCACCGCCGTGATTTCGATTTCGCCGCGTACAGAGGGCTTTACTTCGCTTGCGATATTTACGACCGCATTATTGTAAAAATACAGACCAGGGACTGCATAATTGCTTTTCGGCTGCTTCGGCTTTTCTTCAATGCCTAAGACTTTGCCCGTTTTGTCGAACTCAACCACGCCGTACGCCGTCGGGTCTTTGACCATATAGCCAAAAATCACTGCTTCGGCTGTTTTTCCTTCAATCTTGTTTCGAGCATTTTTGAGCGTCTGCGTAAAACTCTGACCGTAAAAAATATTATCGCCCAAAACAAGCGCAACATCGTCGCTTCCGATAAAATCTTTTCCCACGATGAACGCATCTGCAAGCCCGCGTGGTTTATCCTGCACGGCGTATTCAAACTTCATTCCAAGCCACGCGCCGTCGCCGAAAAGCTCTCGGAAAAGCGAAATATCGCGCGGGGTAGAGATGATTAAAACCTCGCGAATACCTGCAAGCATAAGACAAGACAGCGGATAATAAATCATCGGCTTATCGTAGAGCGGCAAAATCTGCTTTGAAACCGCCTTTGTAATCGGGTAAAGGCGAGTTCCCGACCCGCCTGCTAAAATAATTCCTTTCATAAAAAAGAGTATAACCGCTATTTAATAAAAATGCAATAAAAATAAGCGATTGCCAAAATTGTATGAAGTAGAGAATCGTGCGGAAAAGGTTTCTATATTCAACTTTTTTAGAAAAAGACCGATAAAAGACAAAGGGATAAGAGTTTTTTATTCTTTTTTATTTGGTGGGGGCAATTTATGGCTTTTAACAGTATGCAAGGATACAATGCATATCGTGATACTGGAATAAAAACAGCAAGTCAGGGAAAACTCGTAGTTATGCTTTATGAAGCTGCGGTGAAAAGCCTTGATGAAGCTATGGAAAAGTTTGGCGATGATGGAAAAATCGCCGCAAAGAATATAGAGCGATATAACGCTTGTATTCAAAAAACACAGCAGATTATCAATGAGCTTCAGACTTCGTTAAATATGGACCAAGGCGGACAGATTGCAACGAATCTGATGAGCTTGTATTTGTATTACAATCAACAGCTTATGCAAGCGTCGTTGAAGCACGATAAAAAGATTTTGTCTTTTATTCGCGCTCAGTTAGATGATTTATGTTCTGCATGGAGAAGTGCGGCGGCTACATCGTCTAACGGACCTGCTTATAATTCACAACGTATGACTTCACTCAATATTACGGGGTAAGGTGAGTTTTTTAGGAAAAGAAAATGGCAGCGATGGACATTACAAGAGAAGAACTCGATGAGAGAGTGGCAATCGTAAAAAGATTTAGAGGTATACTCGAAGAACAGCGAGAAAAGTTCCGCGAATACCTTACGGTACTTGAAAAGCAACACACAAAAATAGAGCAGGGCGATAGTGAAAGTGTAGCTATTCACTCTGAGCTACAGGAGAAGATTGTTTCAAGCATTGGCGCATTGCAAAAAGTCGCTGCTCCTATGGAAGCTCTTTATAAAAAAACTCACTCTTGTGATAGTTATATCCCAGAGATACAAACAGAGCTTTTGTCTTTGCGCGACAAGGTTTCAAAGCAAAATGTGAGAAATCAAGAACTTCTTCGCTTGAAAATGGGCGATTTGCAAAAAGATATGAGAGCTTTCAAAAATCCTTATAGAAGAAGCGTTTATTCTTCTAGTTCAACAGCTTCTGTAGTACAAATGGACGTGTAAAAATGAGTGATGGGCTTTTTGATGATACCGAAAATCTTGAGGAATCTAAGGCTTTTGCAGAATCTGAAGCGTCAAAAAAAACGGTGTTCCTGCTTGATTCGTATGGTCTTATATTCAGAGAATATTATGCAATGATAAAAAAGCCCTTAACAAACACAAAGGGTGAAAATATTTCTGCTCTCTTTGGCTTTTTTAGGAATATACGAAATGTCATAAAAAAGTATAATCCCCAGTATTTTGTTGCGGCGATGGATTCAACTACAAAAACATTCCGCCACGAAATGTATGGAGAGTACAAAGCAAACAGAACAAAAACTCCTGATGATTTACACGCACAAGTTCCGTGGATTACCGATGTATTGCAGTCTTTGGGCATAAAGGTCTTGCAGAAAGATGGCTATGAGGCTGATGATATTATCGCAACAGTTGCAAGAATGTGCAAAGAAAGCAATATTGAATGCAGAATACTAAGTGGCGACAAGGATTTAATGCAACTTGTTGACGATAAAGTAAAAATGTTGACTCCTGTGAAATTTGGCGGTGGCGGTTGGAGCGAGTGCGACGGAAGTAAGGTTGAAGAGATTTGGGGAATAAAGCCTTGTCAAATGCTTGATATGCTTACTCTTGTTGGAGATGCTGCTGACAACGTGCCAGGAGTGAAAGGCATTGGCGAGAAAACGGCTTTGAAGCTGTTAAAACAATACGGCTCTATTGAAAATATCTATGCGCACGAAAATGAGATAGAAGGTGCGGTCGGAAAGAAGATAAGAGAAGATAGAGCTGGTGCAGAATTATCAAAAAAGCTAATCACTCTGTGCGACAGTGTTCCTCTTGAAGTTTCCTCTATTGAGGAGCTTTGTGTGGAGTATGATTTTGACGGTGCTTCTAAAAAACTGCGGTTTTATGAAGTGCCAGCTATCGCAAAGATGTATAGCTCTGCTGCGCTTTTAGCAGGGGAGATAAGTGCTGCTACTAACTCTCAATCTCGTTTTATAGATGAGAGCGAAAATGAAAATTTTGAAATAAAACAGAACAAAGGTGAGTATTTTTCTATTATTTCAAAGCAGGATTTAGCAAAATATATTGATAAAATACTTGCTTCGAATGAAAAAGCAGTTGCTTTTGACACAGAAACGACCTCTTTAAATACTCAAGAAGCTATTTTAATAGGCTTTTCGCTTGCTTATGAAGAGGGAAAGGGTGTTTATGTGCCAATAAAGGCGGAAAATGCTCTTTTAAGCAATGATTATATTACAAAAATAGACGCATTCGATGAATTAAACCGATTATTTTCTAATCCTGATGTTACGGTTATTATGCACAACGCTAAATATGATTATGAAGTGTTGCGCACTAATGGCTTTGCTCTTGATAAATCGAAAGAGCCAAAGGCTCGTAATGCAAGCGAACAGTTTTTATTTGATGTAGAAACAATCGAAACGAGCGAAGAAAATAAAGCTGATAAAGTTGCTTCGTCGTGTTTTGCATGTGAAGTGTTTGATACGATGATTGCTTCGTGGCTCTTAGAACCAGATGGAGTGGGAAAAAGTCCATTTTCGCTTGAATCGATTGCCGAACGATTATTGCATCTAAAGGGAATTGAGTTTGATGATATAGTAGAAAAAGGCTCTTCTTTTGCAGATGTGCCTTTAGAAAATGCTACTCAATATTGTGCAGAAGATTCTGATTTCACTTTAAAAATATATCACATCTTGAAAAAGCAATTAAAAGAAAACGGCTTATATGATTGGTTCAAGGAAGTGGAAATGCCTCTTATGCCTTTGCTTGCCGAAATGGAGCTTTTGGGCATACATCTTGACAGTTCTCGCTTGCACGATTATAGAGGTGAACTTGAAGATAAAATCTATACGATACAAAAAGAAATCTTTGAGCTTGTAGGGCATGAGTTCAACATAGCTTCGACAAAGCAGCTTCAAACGGTATTGTTTGAAGAGAGGGGATTGAAGACAGGCAAAAAGACAAAGACGGGATATTCAACAGATACGGCTGTGATGGAAGAGTTGGCTTTAGTTGACCCTGTGCCAAAAAAGATTTTGGAATACAGAATGGCTACAAAGCTGCTTTCTACTTATGTAGATGCGCTTCCATCTCTTGCGGATAAAAACGGCAGAGTGCATACAACTTTTTTACAGACAGGAACAGCAACAGGTCGTCTTTCAAGCCGCGACCCCAATTTACAGAATATCCCTGTAAGAAACGAAGAAGGCAGGCGTATTCGTTCGGCTTTTACTGCTGTAGACGGCAAGACGCTAATCAGTGCAGATTATGCGCAAATTGAGCTTGTCGTGCTTTCTCATATTTCTGGCGATGAAGAGTTGCAAAGGTCTTTTAGAGAGGGAACTGATGTTCACAAAGCTACTGCGGCTCTTATTTACGGAGTGGAAAGCGATAAAGTTACTGCTGAGATGAGAAGAACCGCGAAAACCATTAACTTTGGCATTATTTACGGAATGAGTGCGTTCCGTTTAGCTAAGGATTTAGGCATCACAAGGACGCTTGCTAAAACTTTTATCGATAGCTATTTTGCGCAGTATCCAAAGATACAAAGCTTTATTGAAACAACGGTAAAAGACGCTGAGAGAAATGGCTATGTTGAAACGCTGTTTCACAGAAAGCGATATATCAAAAATATCAACAGCGGTAACAAGATAGAAAAAAATGCAGCTGAAAGAGTTGCTGTAAACACTCCTATTCAAGGCAGCGCGGCCGATATCGTAAAAAAAGCGATGATAAGTGTAGATAGGGCTTTGCGAGAAGAGGGAAGCGGCGCGCATATTTTGTTACAGGTTCACGATGAGCTTATAGTGGAATGTCCTGCAGATGAAAAGATTGTAGAGAAGACGAAGGCTATTATAAAGCGTGAAATGGAAAATGCGGTAAAGTTGTCAGTTCCGCTTCGAGTATCGATAGAAAGTGGCAAAAACTGGGGTGAATTCCATTGATTTTGTGCGTTACAGGTCCTATGGCAGCAGGAAAAAATGTGGCAAGCTCTATTCTTGAAAGAGATTTTTCTTTTAAGAGCGTTGATTGTGATGTTTTAGTTCATCAAGCGATAGAGAATTCTAAAGAAAAAATAGTAGAAACGTTTGGTTCTTTGGCAAAAGAAAAAGGCGTATCTCTTTTGAAAAATGACGGAAGCATAAACCGTAGAGCTATTGGCGCGATAATTTTTAGCGACAAAGAGCTTATCAAAAAACAAGAAGCCATTGTTTTTCCAGAAACAGAACGCTTGATAGAAAAGTTTATCGAAGAAAATAGAGGCAAAGACATCGTTATAAATGCAACGGTACTGTATAAGATAAAAGCTATTTCGTTATGCGACAGCGTACTTTATGTAGATTGTTTTTTGCCGATTCGGCTTTATCGAGCTCATAAGCGCGATAAAATGGAGATAAAGCAAATACTTAAGAGATTTCGCGCACAGAAAACACTTTTTCTTGAGTACAAGAAGATTAGTGCCGATATAAATAAAGTATGGAATTTCGGCTCTCAAAAAATGCTTGCTAAACAAATTGCACTTGTATTAAATAGATGCCGTCAGAGGATATGAAAATATGGAACAGAAAAGGACTTTATTGATAGTAGCAGCTGTGGGAATCTTTCTTTTAGTTGTACTCGGAGCTGCAATTATATTAAACTCAGCCTCGTCAACGGCTTCAAAAATGGATACAGGTAATTCCGTTCCTACGGTATCGTCAACAGATTGGCTTTTATCAGATAGCAATCTTAGTACGATTTCGTCTGTACAGGATTTAAATCAAGATGGTTCGATTGCAACTGAAAATGTGGGAACAACTGAAGATGGTGCTAAGAGTGATGAAATGCTTTTAAATCCTCTTAGTACAGAAGCAATTTCTACAGCGCCTGTTGCAACCGTTACTCAGACTCAGACAACAAGCAATGTGAAGGCGACAACAGATGCAGCGGCGACTGCTATGCAGCAAACTTCAACTTATGTACCTTCTTCAACACCAGCAACTGCGCCGAGTGTTACCATTACACAGAATAATTATTCTTCACAGAGTGCGCCTGTAACAGTTATAACTCCAAAGCCTGCAACAACGGCAACAAAGGTTGCTCCAAAGCCTACAACGAGTAAGCCTGCTGCAAAGATTGGAAAGTATTGGGTGCAAGTTGGTTCATTTACTAAAAAGAGCGGCGCAGATTCAACACGTTCTTCTCTGAGTACGCAGGGAATCGAAAGCGAGATATTCACATATACTACAAATGATGGCTCAACAGGCTATCGTGTTCGTGTCGGTCCGTATCAAACAAAGAGTGAAGCGGATTATTGGCAGAAGCTCATCGAAGAAAAGACTGGTACAAAAGGTTACATTGCAGAAACAAAATGAAAGATATAATCACGCAAAAAGTGTGATGTAAAAACAATTCAATAATTGTTTTGGGATATACCTCTGGAGATTATTTTTCAGAGGTATTTTTTTGCGCAAAATCGTTTTTGTTGTAGCGATAAAAAAAGACTCAAGGCAAAACCTCAAGTCTTTCATATAGCGGAGGCAGGACTCGAACCTGCGGCCTCCGGGTTATGAGCCCGACGAGCTTCCAACTGCTCTACCCCGCGTCGTATGTATAGAATAATATACAAAAGATAAAAAAAAGTCAATAGGATACGAAAAAAACTATACCTAATTTTGAAAAAAGTAGAAAAAAAAAGAAAAGGCAAGGCAATTTTGCATTACCCCACGTTGCAAAGGTGCTTTGTAGAAAGTGCTATGAAGCACAGGCGGCTCTTAACGTGGGGTTTTGAGCCGCTTTTTTTTCGAGGTTTAGCTATGACTGGATTTGATACATTCGTCGTTTCTAGCGTGGTCAGCGCAATGATTGAAAATATCGCAGATGGAAAAAAGCGACTTGAGCTTTTGGACGCGATGATACAATACGGGGCAAAAGGCTTAGAGCCTGTGTTTTCTGACAATTTACTTGCAACTATTTGGATTTGCGTGAAAGACAGCATTGACACCTCTAAAAGCCGCCGCGTGAAAAAGCAACAAACAGAAGAAGCCGAAGAAGCCTCTCCCACTCGTCTTCGGGGCAGACCGCGAAAAGAAAGCGTTGCCGAAAGCTCCGAGCAAAGCGAAAGTACAGCGCAGGCACTCGCACAGCAAGCCGCCGAAAGCCCTGAGTATACAAAGCCGTCTATTGACGATGTTTTGACCTTTTGCAAGCAAGAACATTTGAACATTGACGGTTTTCAATTCGTGAACTTCTATCAGTCGAACGGGTGGAAAACTAAGACAGGCGCGCCTATTCGTGATTGGAAATCGGTTTGTAAATATTGGGCAAGCACTGCACAGCACACAGAAAAAAGGCTTAATCAAGGGTTTAAGAACGTGTATAAAATGCAAAAAACGGAATACGACAAAGAAAGAGCACCTATGCTTAAAATGCAAGCAACGTACCCGAAAGACTGGGCTATCTGTATGAACGCACGCAGAAAAGAGCACGACGGCGAATTTTACGGGCTTTCAGAAGCGGCGGTTTTTGAAGAGATGAAGAAAGCAGGTTTCAAGATTTAAGGAGATACACAATGAACGAAACGGAATTAAAAGAGCTTAGACAGCTTTTATTCAGCGCAGGAAACGGCGGCTATATTCTCGACGAGAAAAACAATCTGTGTTTTGACGGGGACGAGGTCAGAATTTATAGCGAGGAAAATGACGGCTATGTCAGGGCGGTTTTGGAATACGACAAAGAGTTGCGTCGGTGGTATGTGAACTACATAGACGAAAAAGACGCATTTCATTTACAGGGCGAAACAGGACCTTTAGACGATATGAGTATTATCAAAGGAGCTGTATGATGTTGTTGAAGCCGAAGGTGCGGAAGTATTGGAAGCTGTCGATGTACAATGCAGAGCTTGACGGCTTTTTGGTGGTGGCTGTCTGTTTGACCAAGCGAAAAGCCGAAAAGCTATTACAGGCATATCAAAGCGCAGGCAGATTGTGCCGTATTTCTCCGCACATACGAGAGCTACTTTAACAAGGCGTATCTTTTTGCAAACCCACTACCCCCGTTTTGAAAAATGGTGGCTCAAAGGTATATCACACCCCCCAGTCTTGATTTTAAAATGTCAAAAAATCAGCCAAAAGGGTGTTTTTGCAAAAAGATTTTGTTTGAAAAAAAATCTCCTTATCGCGTCGAAAATCGGGGGCTTTAGCCGATGAAAGACTATTAAAAATAAGGAGATTTTTAATGACAGTTTCGAGAATTGTAACAATCGGAGAATTACCAAACGCACAGCTTACAGACAAAAGCGTATTGCTTCATAACACAGGGGGCGCAGACGGCAAAGACAAAAATGTAACGGTTGCACAAATGCGTGATTATCTGGTGAAGCCTGAGGCAGACAGAGCCAAAGAAGCAGAAGCAAAATTGCAAGCAAACATTGACGCAGAGCAAAAACGAGCCAAAGAAGCAGAAGCAAAAGAAAGCGCAGAGAGAAAGAGCGCAGACAATGCAGAGGCTCAAGCTCGCCAAAGCGCAGACAATGCAGAGGCACAGGCTCGACAAAGCGCAGATACCACGCTTCAAGCAAACATTGACGCAGAAACGACACGCGCAGAAAATGCCGAAAGCGATTTACAGACCGCACTTGACGCAGAAACGGCGACACGCAAAACCGACGTATCGAACGCAAAGACGGTAAATACAGCGTTGCTTTTGGCGGCGGCGCAGGTGTTGGAGCGGAAGCTAAAGGCGGAATTAGAGCGGGCGGTTAATGCCGAAAATGAGCTTT
>CALDID010000178.1 GCA_937901865.1 uncultured Treponema sp. | reverse complement strand
CCCGTGTCAAGCACGAGAATGACAAAAAGAAAAGCATACTTTCCGTAACACTGCCGCCGATATTTTTTATTGTAAATGGAATCTTGCTTAAAGCGTATCTTTACTTTTGCTTTGTGTTTCTCTCTTTTTCTTTTGCCTCTCTTTTCTGCGGAGAATACGGCATATCTTTCGCCCTACCCGCAAAACTTCACGCAACACACGCTTAGCGCGCTCGCCGAAATTTCGCTCATCACGTTCGATTCTGGCGACAGCCTTTTTCGCGCATTCGGTCATTCTTCTATCCGCGTTTCTGACCCCGTCAAAAATATCGATAAGCTCTTTACTTTCGGCGCAATCGAAAACATAGACTCGCCTTCTGAACAGCTTTCTCTGCTCTACAAAAGAAAAAAATGCAAGGCAGGAGCGGCACGATTTCTTGATGTCTTAAAATACGATAATGAAAAGCAAAATCGCCTTGTCATTGAGCAAAAACTAAATATTTCGCGCGAAGACAAAGAAAAAATCTACTCATATCTGCTTTGGAAAACTCAAGAATTAAATGTAATCGATGACTATGACTTAACAAAAAATAACTGCGCCACCATTTCACGAGATGTCATAAAGCTTGCTTGGTCTACGGCTTTGAGCGAAAACCGCTTTTTATACGACAGTGCTTCCCCGCTTTCTTATCGCTCGCTCATCGTTTCAAAGCTCTCAACTCGTCCGTGGGCAGCCCTTGCCGCAGATTTCTTTTTAGGCAGTGCCGCCGACAGACAAGCAACGATTTACGACATAACCTTTATGCCCGATATATTGCGTTCTGTTGTTTCTGTGGCAAAAATTAAATCGAACGGCGAAACGCTGCCTTTAATCAAAAGCACTTCTGTCATCTATACACCTATAGAAAAAAAGAGCAAACTCTCGACCTCGCCGCGCACCCCCGAACTCGTCTTTATGCTGCTTGCCGCTCTTGCTATGTGTATGACGCTTTTGCAGCCATCTTTATATTTGTTGTCGCTCAAAAACGAAAAAGCTATCACGGCGCAAAGAATCGCAAAAAGCCTTATGCAATCGTTCGATATTCTGTTCTTTTTTCTCACAGGCTTATTGGGGCTGTTGTGTTTGCTCTTGTCGATTTTTGGAAAAAGCACAATCACGGCGGGCAATATCAATTTTATCTGGCTTCTTCCTACAAATATCATCTTTGCTTTTTCGTGCTATAAAGAAAAAAACAGAGCGATTATTTCTGGCTATTTTCTCGCTTTAGCATATCTATCGCTGTTCACTTTTATCTTCCGCGAAAAATTCATTCAGCACATAAATCCTGCTTTCTCGTCTATAATGCTTATAACCATTTCTCGCTCTCTTTTTCAAGCTCTCAGCAGACCATTGAAAGCAATGCTTCAAGCGACTGCTTTAAGTCGTAATACGTCCGCTCAAAATCGCCTGTATACCACGGGTCAGCAACCTCTGCGTTCACCCCTGCAAAATCCATAACCTTGCAAACTCTCGCTTTTATCATACCGTTTGACGAATACGGCGCGGCGGGGTCTTCTTCAAATTTCTTTCTTACATCTTGTGGTGTTACATACACTGCTCGGTCGCCCAAAACGGCATACACTCCCCTCATATTAGCTTTATCCATACAGATAATCCAATCGTATTTTTGCGCATCATTCTCCGTAATCTGCACCGCGTTATGAACAACAATTTCCACCCCGTGCCGCTGTAAGCAAGCTCTTGCAGGAGGATACATTCCGTTTCCGATTTCCTCTGTGCTCACCGCCGCCGAGTTCACTAAAAACCTTTCTTCAATACCCTTTTCTTTAATCATTTGACTAAACATTGATTGCGCCATTGTCGAACGGCAAATATTGCCATGGCAGACAAAAAGAATCCGTATATGTACTATCATATTTCTTTTTATCGGCGAAATTAACCACTTTTCTGCCATGAAAAAAGGCTTTACCTGTATTATAATAGAGCTATGAGCAAGAAAAATGCAAAAAAGCGATATAAACTATTGAGGCGCATAAAATCAATACTTTTTAACCCTCTTACTTATGCTATTTTGGCGTTCCCGTTCATAATGATACCGATGATTATCATCGTTTATCACTACGAAGCGGGCGTTTCAATGGAAGGTATGGGAGATTCCTTTTGGAACTTTCTCATTGCATTCGTCGCTGGCTATTACGACATTTGTGTTGTAACTCCAATAGGGCGATTGTGTTCTTTCATAATCCTTATTGCTGGTATCTTGGTATTCTCGACCTTAACAGGAAAAATCGCTTCTGTGTTTATGGAAGCGCAAATGAAAAAAGACAAGGGGCTTGCTAAATTGAAGAACTTATCACAGCATTTTATTATTTGCGGTTACAAAAACGATTTCGAGAAAATCCTCGAGAGCGTGCTTGCAACAAACGAAGATTTAACACCTGACCAAATTGTATTGATAAACGAAGCTCCAAGCGAAAATATGGAAAATCTGCGCAGCGATATTCGCTTTAAGGGTATTCACTATGTTGCAGGTGATTTTTCGGACGAAACCACGCTGAAGAGAGCCAAAATAGAAGAAGCTGAAAGAGCTTTAGTCATTTCTGACCAATCGCAAAAACTCTCTCAACTCGAAACCGATTCAAAGACAGTTCTTGCGGTTCTTACAATGACAAACTTGAATCCAGACCTGTATATTGCCGCCGAACTTATCGACTCAAAGTTTAAGCGTCATCTTGAAATGGCACATTGCGACGAGATTATTCTTGCGAATGATTACGAGCGAAAGTTGATTGTTTCAGCTTCGAGCGGAATTGGAATGAGCCAGATTATCACGGAGCTTGTTTCAAGCGACAGCGAAAGCGGTATTTACATGGAAGAAATACCGACAACATTCATCGGCAAAAGCTACGGGGAATATCGAGATTCTCTCAAGACAGACGCGGTATTGATAGGACTTCTTGAAAACACAGGCAACTTTCACCAAAGACGCACGGAAGCTCTTAAAGAAGCGCAGAAAACGCCTAACATCAAGAAGATTGTTGAAAATCTAAAGAAAATCAAACATCTCAAGAGCAATGACCCTGTTATCGCTCCAAGTGCTTCATACATAATCAAGCCGAATAGCAGAGCCATTTTCATTATGGGCCGAGGAGGAAAAAATGCAGATTGAAAATGACCAGATAGAGAAACTTTCGAGAATCGAAATCTTTTCCGATTTGTCCCCAAGCAACAGTGAAGACAGAAAGATTTTGGAAGCTCTTGCAAATCTTCTTTCTGAAAAGAAATTCAAGAAAGGTGAAATGATTATTCGCGAAGGCGATATGGGAGATTGTCTTTATATTTTAGCAAAGGGTTCTGTACAGATTTTGCGAAATACTATGGGTGACGAAAAATATGCCGTTGTAAACCTAAACGCCTCGCAAAATGTATTTTTTGGAGAAGTTGCGCTCATCGATTCAGATAAACGAAGTGCGTCTGTTGTTGCACTTGAAGACTGCAAAACGTGGGTTTTGACAGGAGAATTATACGAAAAAATATGCAACAAAGAGCCTCGCTTTGGCTATCTTGTAACATACCGTATCGCAAAGAGAATAGCCTCTACTTTGCGCAATACGAATAACGACATCATAACGCTTTATGAAGCTCTTTTAGACGAGGTTGAAGGCAAAAAATAGTTTTCTTTACACTGCTGTCCGATAATTCTAACAGATGAAAGTAAAAGCGCAATACTTTACACTTAAAAACGGAAAAACCGTACTTCTCAGAAGCCCCGAAGAGTCGGACGCATTATCTCTTCTCAATCACACAAAAAAAACAGCCGCAGAAACTCATTTTCTTGTGAAAACCGCAGAGGAAGCGCAAAAACTTTCGCTCGAAAAAGAAAAAATACTCATCAATGCCGTAAACGAAAGCCGAGATAGCTTTATTATCGCCGCATTCATTGATGATGATATAGTAGTTGCAAGTGCAGAAATAGATTGCCCGTGCCGCAGGGTAAAAACACGGCATAGGGCTTCTTTTGGGATAGCTGTTTCTATGGCAGAAGCAAACAACGGGCTTGGAACAATTCTCACGCTAAAGGCGATGCAAACAGCCAAGCAATTAGGCTTTACGCAGATAGAACTCGGAGTGTATTCAGATAATTTTCGCGCCATTCACGTCTATGAAAAATGCGGATTTCAGCGATACGGAATATTAGATAAATCATTCCGCTTAGAAGACGGTTCATTCCGCGCCGAAATCCTCATGGTCAAATACTTGTAATAAGGTATGTCATCGTGTCATTATTGGGCTTAACCCGTTTTTTACGCAGAATTAAGTTGTCATTATTGGGCTTGACCCGATAATCTTCTATGTATTGTAAAAGGATTCCCGTATCAAGTACG
>CALDID010000177.1 GCA_937901865.1 uncultured Treponema sp. | reverse complement strand
AATGGCGATACAATCATCGTAATGATGATTTGCTTGCTTTGATTAAGAAATTGTACAAGAAAACTTATCTTGACCAGTAAGTTTTTTTGCAACTTAACTAGTCAAGAACCTTCAACTTTTGATATAGTTTGAGTAGAGCCTTTCCCATAAACACTTGGTGTTCAAAAATTATAGGTTCTTCGTTATGAACCTATCTATGCAGAAACTGATAAAACTATTAGCGGCTATTTAATCATAGTCTACTAAAAACGCTATAAAACATCAATTTCTGCTTTGCCGTAATCGTTTGATAACGTCTTTGCAATCTTTGGAAGCGAAGACGAGAGTTCTTCTTGCAGTTTCCACGGCGGATTTATCACAATCATTCCGCTTCCATACAAACGAGGCTGAGCCGTATCATTTTCATCTTGCACGCACATCTCTGCATACAGGACTTTCCTATCACTTCCCTTTTGCACGCAATTCGCCGCAGCTGCTTTTATCCTTGCAATTTCTGCTTTTCTATGCACCAAAAGCGGATACCAAATCGCCACAATCCCTGTATTCCACCTTTTATTCATTTCAAGTGCAATTTTTGCAACATTCTCATAATCAGATGTTTCTTCATAACTCGGGTCGAGCAAAAGCACTCCCCTCTTTGGCTCTGGCGGCATAAGCGCGATAACTCCTTCATAGCTGTTTCTGCAATGAATAGAAATATGCTCTCTTTTTTGCTCTCCATAAAGCACAGGCAATTTCATATTATCTTTTAGCTTTATGATTTCTTGCGGATGTAACTCCATAAGCGTTATCTTATCCCCTGCCCTTGCCATACATCGCTCAATTTCTGGAGAGCCTGGATAAAAGTTTTTCGCCATATAGCATTTGCAAATCTCAAAGTACGTTTTGCAAATGTGTTCACTGTGAGTAAGATGTGACAGCAAAAGAGAAATTCCCCTTTCAAACTCCCCTGTCATTGCATTTTTCTCATCAGCGATATGGTATCTTCCTGCTCCTGCATGCGCGTCAATAATCGAATACGGCTTATCTTTCTCGTTTAAATGCGAAAGAATGAGCGAGAGCGTCAAGTGTTTTATTATATCTGCGTGGTTTCCAAAATGATATTCGTGTTGATATGATAACATTCTAAAAGTATAGCTGATACTGATAGAAAAATCTAGCAGTTGTGAATTCACTCTTTAGCGTACAGTATAGAGCGACCAATCTTTACGCTAAAGAGTGTTACATGCGTACGCTAAAGCCCCTCTTTGCTGTACGCATGTGACACTCTAATCCTTACACTCAAGAGTGGCTATACTGTACAGTAAAGAGCGAATTGAGTACTCCCCTCTTTTTTTTGCAATTTTTGTGGTGTGTCATCTTGTTAATTATGTTTTAGTTGTGGAGTTGTGATGTGGTAAGGGTAAGTGGACTTTATGCTAAAATAAGTATTATGAGAAGTTGTTACAGTGGAATATGTCTACTTCGCTGCTAAATCCTTATTGTCAAAATCGCAGAATAAACGTATACTAACAGTATGGCAAATCGGAATTCTGTAACACAAGCTATTATCTTGAAAACTCAAATACAAGGCGAGCACAATAGAAACGTTTGCCTGCTCTCCGAAACAGAAGGCATTATGTATGCAACTTTGTACGGCGGAGCTAAAAGCAAATTGAGTGCATTGGTTCAACCATTAAGCAGCGGAAAACTATGGCTATACACTGATTCCACAAGAAAAATAACTAAAATATCGGATTTCGATGTCCAAAAATCACGGGTCGGCATTCGTGAAAGTCTTTCTAAAATATATGCTTCTAACCTTGCCTGTGAAATGGTGATAAAAACAAAAGCTGCAGGAGAAGCTAAATCTGTTTTCTATTTATTAAATGGATTTTTAGACGGGCTTAATATCATTAAAAATGAAGACTGTCATTCGGCTCTTGTGCGCTTTTTATGGAGATACTTAGCATTGCTAGGCATTCAGCCTTCAACAGAATGTTGCGTGAATTGTCAGACAAATTTGAAAAACATAACTGAATCTTGCGCCTATATTCCTAGCTTCGACGGCTTTTTATGCAAAGAGTGCGCTAAAGAAATGCAAAATGCGTTTCAAATTTCCTCCGAAGCCCTCTCCTATTTACGAGCGATGTCGCTTTCTCTTTCTCCTCGCAGTGTACGAGCGATGTCGCTTTCGCATTTATCGCTTTCGCAACTAAAGGCATTGACTTTTTTCTTATCAGAATCAGCGACAGGAACAAAGCTGAAAAGTCTTGAATCAAGCGTCGGTATATTATGATTGTAAGGAATATAAATTGAAAACTTGGCACAAAAGAGAGGCTTCAATAGAGTCTATTCGTGAGATAAGTCAAAAATACGCTATTGATACGCTAACAGCTTCTATTCTTTCTCGCAGAGGTATCACAGACGGAGAAGATATTATGTTTTTCCTTGAAGATGATTTAAGGTTTCAGCATAATCCGTTTTTGTTCAATGCAATGACAGACGCTGTTGAACGCATTATGCAAGCGCGCGACGAAGAAGAAAAAGTCTTAGTGTTTGGTGATAGAGATGTTGACGGCGTAACGGCGACGACGGTGCTTGTTGACTGCTTGCGAGAGCTGGGAATAAAAGTGCAATGGAGAGTTCCTGGCAAAGATGACCCGTATGGACTAAATGAAAACGCGATAAATGAATTTTGCGAAGACGATGGCTCTTTGATAATCACGGTAGATTGTGGGATTTCAAATGTGAATGAAGTGGCGTTCGCTGTTCAAAAGGGGCTTGATGTCATCATCACCGACCACCATACACCGCCAGAAACTATCCCCGACTCGTGCATAATCATAAATCCAAAGTTAGCCGATTCAGGCTACCCTTTTAGCGATATTTCGGGCTGTGCGGTAGCGTACAAGCTCGTAACCGCACTCCGCTATGCACAGAGCAACTATTATAATGCAGAAAGCTGTTTGTTTAATATAGAAGTATCGAACGACTCTTCGCATATTGTATTGGAATGTGCAAAAGTAAAAAATATGATTATGACTGCACGAAAGGTATGGGAATTTGATTCTACAGAGGCTCAAAGCTCATTGCAAAAAAAGGTAATGCAAGCAGCTCATTTTATGACGAATCAGCACCTTTTTGTGTGGGATATGAAGTCTATGCAAAAGAAAATCGCTATGCTTTTTGGCAGTAGTGATGCGGTTTCGGCGTTGGATTTGAGAGAAGAGTTTTCAAAATTTGTGCCGCAGTTAAAGACAAAATCACTCGGACAACTAAAATCATTGTCTAAAATCATAAAATACACAGGCAATGCACAAAATGAGCAAACAAATATCGATGGATTTTTCTATATATTTGTGTCGTATTTGCAAAAGCTGTTTGAAAAACAATTCCCTAATATCAAGAAACGGGACGATGAAGATTTACAGCTGGTAACGCTTGCAGCTTTAGCCGATATTATGCCGTTGGTAAACGAAAACAGGATTTTTGCGAAAAACGGATTGAAGTCTATAAACGCTTCTCATATCAGAGCAGGTTTGCAAGAGCTTATGATGAGTTTGAATATGCTCGGCAAAAAAATAAGCTCTACTGATTTATCTTGGACTGTTGTACCATCGCTCAATGCAGCGGGAAGAATGGGTCAAGCAGAAATTGCTGCTCAGCTCTTTTTGACGAATAACAGCGACGAAAGATATAAGCTCGCGCAAAAAATCATTGCATTGAATCAAGAGAGAAAAGAGCTTGGAAAAATAGCGGAATCGTACGCATTTCAAAGTGCAGAAGACAGCTTAAAAGCGCATAACGAAAAGCTGTGCTTAATCATCGACGAAAGAATAAACAGAGGTGTATCGGGTATTCTTGCAGCAAAGTTAGTGCAAGTGTACGGAGTGCCTGCTATCACAGTAACATTTCCAGACGGCGATATTGCAGTAGGTTCAATGCGTAGCTGCAAAGATTTTGATGTAACAAAGTTCTTAGACCAATTCGGCACGATTTTCATAAATCACGGCGGACATAAATTAGCAGGCGGTTTTAGCTTCTATAAAAAGGATTTAGAGGCGTTTAAGCAAAAGGCAATAGAGCTTTCTTCTTCTATTGAATTAAAAGCAGAGGAAGCAACAGCCGAAGAAGTTGACGCAGAAATCCCGTTGCAATATATGACCCCAAAGCTCCTCGATATACTCGATAGATTTGAGCCATATGGAGAGCAGAATCCGCCTTTAGTCTTTATGAGCAAGAGAGTTCCTGTACTTGATGCTCGTGTGCTTGGCAGTGTAGAGCCGTTTCACCTAAAGCTCAACTTGAATTGTGGGGCAAATAAATGGTCTGCAATCTTTTGGAGAGAGGCGCAAAGGCTTAATAAAGAATTTGCGATTGGCGACAATGTGGATATTCTCTATCAGATTTCCAGGAACACATTTAACGGCGTTATCACACCTCAAATAATATTGAATGATTTGAAAAAATCAAATTAGGAGTTCTCTCTTATGACAACAATAAAGAAGATAGCTTTTCTAGCTCTTTTTGCTTTTATACCTTTTTTTGCGACCGCTCGTAATGCCACTTTCTCTAACGCAGATTACAATATTGCGCTTGCATACACAGATACGACATTTCCAGGCGATGCAGTCTTTGTTCACATGACACTGACAGCCTTGAACAAGAAAATCGCTTCAGAGCCTTCTAGTGCTTCTTTGACGCTGTTTAATCAGAACGAAAAGCAAGTTGATAAGGCGAATTTTTATGTATTGTCTACTTCAAAAGCAAAATCTTCTGTTGATATGCTGTGTGGAGTAGCGGTTACTTTGTGGCAAACAGCAGGAACATACTCGATTACCGTGAAATACAGCCCCTTTGGACTTCAGGAAATGGAATTTTCACTTCCGCTCACCGTGATGGATAAGACTTTTGTCAGCGAAACAATAGAGCTTGATTCTTCAAACACTGAAATCCGCACAGATGCTTCCCCAAAGCGCACCCAGCAAACACAAAAGCTCAGCAGAGTGCTTACCGAGAGAGATAAAAACGCTGTGTACCAATTCAGAAAGTTCTCTCTTCCGACACCATCAACACGTCGCACCGCCTTTTTCGGCGACCGAAGAGTATTTAAGTATTCAAACGGCAAAACAGATACAAGTACGCATATTGGAATAGATTTCGGAATTCCTACGGGAAGCGATGTCGCCGCTTGTGCAACTGGCAAAGTTGTTATGGCAGAAGAAAGAATCGTTACAGGTTGGACTGTCGTCATAGAGCATTTGCCAGGTCTGTTCAGCTTGTATTACCATTTAGACAGTCTCAAAGTGCAAGAAGGACAAATGATTAAAGCAGGCGAAATTATCGGACAATCAGGCTCTACAGGACTTGCAACAGGACCGCACTTGCATTGGCAAATGGAATTGAATGGACAGGCTGTAAATCCAGACTTTTTCACCACTGATTTTGCATTCATTGATGAATAGTTTTTCTTCTCTATTTTTGATTAAGGATACTTATGGATACAATCAAAACTTTTTCTGAATGTGGCATTACAGAAGCAAACATTGCCTCTCTTTCAGCAATAGGCATAACCTCCCCTACAGCTGTTCAAGCGTGTGTCATTCCGCACATTCTTGCAAATGAAAACATTATCTTTCAAAGTGAAACAGGTACGGGAAAAACATTTGCATATTTATTGCCTCTATTGCAAAACATTGACGAAGAGAACAAATCGCTTCAAGTTATAATTCTTTCTCCAACATTTGAGCTTGCAAGCCAAATAAATACGCAGGTTAAGCGCATATCACACATAAAATCAGTGCTTTGCATTAGCGGCACACCGATACGAAGACAACTCGACGCCTTGAAAGAAAAGCCTTCTCTTATTGTTGGCAATGTTGGTCGCGTTTTAGAGCTTATCCACTTAAAGAAAATAAAGCTCAATACAGTGAAAGCAATCGTTTTAGACGAGGCTGATAGAATTATTGCGCGCGAAGTATATGATTTTACAAAAGAGTTCTTTAGCTATGCGATAAAAGAAAACGACAATGTGCATATCATTGCGTGTTCTGCGACGGTAAAAGCAAAAACGGTAAAAAGCATAGAATATCTTTGCGGAAAAGAGTTACACTTTGAAAAGTTGCCAGATGAAGATATTTTGCGAAATCACATAGAGCATTGGGCGATGTTTGCAGAAAGGAGAGATAAGATAGACCTTTTAAGAAGTCTTATCAATGCTGAAACGGTGAATGGAAACCTCAAAAAGATGGTTGTCTTTACGGCAAAACTTGACCAAGTTGCACATATTGCACAACGCTTATTGTATAAAAAGATTCAGTGCAATACTCTACACGCTAAAATGGGCAAAATGGAAAGAAAAAACGCTATCGATACTTTCCGCAATGGAAAAGTGAAAATCCTTATCACAAGCGATTTATCTGCACGCGGGCTAGATATAGAAGACATAACGCACGTCGTTCAAATGGATATAAGCGATGACGAGGCAGCATTTATTCACAGAGCAGGAAGAACAAGCAGGCAAGGAAAAAAGGGAGTAAATATCGTTATCGGCGATGAGCGAGAAATGCGCATATATTCTTTGCTCGAAAAGAAACTGCACATAACTGTTTATCCTAAAATGCTCTATAAAGGAAAAGTCGAAAAATGTTCTTGAAGCGTCTTGATTTATTCGGATTTAAGTCGTTTGCAGATAAAACTCACATCGATTTTTCAGACGGCATTACAGCTCTTTTAGGTCCAAACGGGTGCGGAAAAAGCAACGTTGTTGACGCAATAAAGTGGGTACTTGCAGAAAATCGCTCTAAAAATCTTCGTGCGGAAAAGATGGAAGATGTTATTTTCAACGGTACAGAAAAAAGAGCCGCCCTCAATGTTGCAGAAGTGGCTTTGACAATCGACAATGGCAATGCGCTGCTTGAGCTTCCAGAAAGCGAAATAGAAATAAAGCGCAGATTGTATCGAAGCGGCGACAATGAGTATTTCATAAATAATCGCAAAGTTATTCCAAGCGAAATAAAAAAGCTGTTTATGAATACAGGGGTGGGAAAATCCGCATATTCAGTAATGGAGCAAGGCAAAATTGACCAAATTCTCTCTAGTAAGCCAGAAGACAGAAGATATTTGTTTGAAGAGGCGGCGGGCATTACAAAGAGCAAGCTAGAATGTCAAAGTGCAGAGCGTGAACTTGAGAATACGCGCATCAATTTGAGCCAAATAGAAGCGTCGTTAACAGAGGTAAAAAGCCGCTATGACAGCTTAAAAGCGCAAGCTGAAAAGACAGTGCAATACAGAAATCTCAAAGACATTGTTTTCAACACTGAAATAGACCGTCAGCTTTTGAAGCTCAAAACTATTATGGCTGAAAAAGCAAAGCAAGAAGCACAGCTAAAAGAGGCTGAAAAGCGAAGAGAAGAGTTACAAGCTGAAATTGATGAGCTAGACAAGTTGCTTTCGGTGAACATGGATAAAATCAAAGATACGGAAGCACAATTTCACAAATTTCAGTCAGAACTTATTAGTATTGGGGCGGAAAAAAATGGAAAAACAGCTCTCGCGAAACAATTATCTACTCAATTATCGCAAATAAAGGATAAAATAAATCAAATTGAGGGCAAAAAGAAGTCGCTTTTGGACAGAATTGCAGAATTTTCTGACGAAATCGACGAAGAAAGCAGTGAACTCTTTTTGAAAAAGAAGAAACTTTCTAAAATTCAATCGCTTATCAAGCAATTTGAAGACGAAATAAAGAAATTTGAAACGCAAATAGACGAAGACAAACTCGCGATAAAAAACGGCAATGAAAGAATTGTTAAGCTCGATGAGTCATTGCAAAAAATGCAGATAGAGCTAGAAGCTATCACTGAAAGCATTGTAAAAGACCTTGATTCAAAGTTGTCGGAAGCTGGATATTCCGCTGAAAAATGCGAGAATGCAAAACAGTGCATTGAGCATACGATTTCTACTCTGCTTGCTTTTATCAGTGAAAACAGAGAAAAATCTTCTTCTTTGAGCGCAAATGATACGCAAAATGTACTTATCACAATAGAAAATGAGATAAAAAGTCTAAAAGAAAGCATTGACGAATATATAAAAGCCTCCCCCAGCTTTATAGACGATTTGCTTTCTCCAGAAGGAATTATAGCGCAAAAACACGCTATCGATGACAATATCAGAAACACAAGAGAACAAATAGATTCGATTGAGGCTGATGAAAAACGGCTAGAAGACGAGATTGCAAACGCACAAAATGCAATAGCGCAAGCAAAAGAAGAGTTAAGCAAAAATCGCATAGAAGAAGCACAGCTCACAACGCAGATTGAAGCAGATGAAAGGCAGATAGGCATTTTGCGCAAGTCGCTTGCAAGAGAGGAAGCCTCTAGCAAAGAGCTTGATGACGAGATATTTGCAGAGAACAAGAAAAAAGAAGACATCGAAGAAAAGATTGCGGATATTCAAGAAGAGCTTGCCGAAATCGAGAAAAATGGGCGAAGCCTTGCAGAAACGCTTTCAACACTCGAAAACAAGATTAAAACATACAATTCAGATACGGAAGTCAATCAGTCTAGTTTGAAGCAAAAGACAGAGGAACGCTCGAAATGTCAGGCATTGTATGAAAAACTTTCTTTGCATATTTCGATGAACGAAGGCGACATTGTAAATACAAAGCAGAATTTCAAAGAAGAACACTCTTGCGACCTTATGGAATATGCCGAAAGAATGGACTCTATCACTCAAACAGACGCAGAACTAAAGACAAAGCTATTCAGTGCGAGAGAAAAAATCAGAAATCTCGGCGAAATCAACTTGATGGCTGTAGAGGACTTTAACGAAATCAAAGAGCGGTATGAACAGCAAAAGCAGAACTTTGATGATACAAAGAAGTCTATGGAAGACCTTGAACGAGTTGCGCAGGAAATCAGAGCAAAGAGTTCTGAACTTTTTGTAAATACATACAACGAAATCAGAAAGAACTTCCACAATATATTCCGAAAACTCATGAATGGCGGACGTGGCGAATTGCGATTAACTGACAGCGAAAACGTGCTTACCACAGGAATCGACATCTATGCACAGCCGCCGGGAAAAAAACTGGAAAACATCGCATTGCTTTCTGGCGGAGAAAAAACAATGACCGCCATCGCATTGCTTTTCGCAACGTATCAAGTACGCCCGTCGCCATTTTGCCTTCTCGACGAAATCGATGCTGCACTTGACGATAAGAATGTTATGAGCTTTGTTCACGCATTGCAGTCGTTTTCTGATATGAGCCAATACATTGTAATCACGCACAACAAGAAAACTGTTCTCGGAGCGTCTTCGATGCTCGGCGTTACAATGGAGGAGTTCGGAATCAGCAAAATCATCGCCCTAAAACTCGACCAAGAGTTTAGCAAATCATCGCAAAACGAAGACGAAAAAGCAGCTTTAGATGATGATTATGAAGAAATCGAAGATGAGAAAGGAATTATTATCCCTTCTCGTCCACTCAAACGAAATTTGGACTGAAAAAAAAGGGAAAATCGCACGATTTTATATAATAGGAGCTTTTACAATGAATATATCTGAAGTCAGAGAGAAAATAGAAAATGGCGTAAGCGTCGTACAAGATTTTATATACGAAAAGGGAAAAGCTGCTGTTGCGGCTATTGTAGCGTTGTTTGTTCTTATAATTGCATTGGTCATACTTTTGTTGAATCAATGCTCGCAAAGCCAGAAAAACAAACAGATAAAAGTCATAGAAAGCATTGTGCCAAAAGAGCAATTATTCTTTCCAAAATCAGAGTCGCTTGAAGATGGCTATTATCTCTCTCGACCGCAGAATTTGAGCTGGGACGAAAACGAGGTAAATAAGTGGTTTGAAGAACCAGACGAAAGCAGAATAAAAGACTTGAGCAAGTCTAATGATAATCTCATCGAAGGTATTTTGGGAGCAGTTCAATGAAAAAAAAGTATACCGCAGTAATCGCCGCCATTTCTCTTGCAGCAAGTCCGTTGTGTTCTCAAGAAATCATCGACGACAGCGAAGCAGTTTTGCAAAAAGAAGAGCAAGAAAGTGCTAAAGCTGAGCAGATTGACAAAGACGAAGCATATCTGAATGAAGGTGCAGAAGCCACTGCTGAAAAAGCGCAGAAGGTTGTATCGTCAGAGAATACAAAAGAGGCTGCTAAGACTGGACAGACTGTACCTGTAGAAAAAAGCATAACACCTGTTGTAGAAGCTACCCAAAAGCAAAAGGCTGTTTCTAATGTGGCAAAAGAAGAAGCAAAGACCGAGAAGTCTACAGCAGAAGAAGAACTCGTAGAGCCGAATGTAAACAGGATTATCACCGTAAAGCAAAATCAGCATTTTACCATCGAGCTTAATGGCAACAAATGGACATATCTTGGTGAAGAATCAGAAGACGGCATCATCTCTTATGACGGCTCTACAGAAAAAGAAAAAACAACAGAATTTTATGTCTATGCACAAAAAGCAGGAACAACGGTACTTCATTTCTACAAAAACGATGTAATAGCAAAAACATATCTTGATGAGTACATTCAGATAGATGTTACAGCTTCCGATACATCAACAGCACAAAGCAAAGAGCAAGCAACAGAAGCAGTGTCTGCGAAAGCAGAAGGCTCAAGCAAAAGCGAAAATGCAAGTGCAAAAGCAGATAGTGCGCTTATCTCGCAGACACAAAGCAATTCACAGCAAGCAAAAGAAGAAAAATCTGACAAGACTTCTTATAAAGAAGCACTTGACCCTACTTCTTTCAAAATCGAAAGCAAGAAAGAAAGTGCTGATACGCCAAGCGAAACTGATACAATTCTTGAAAAAGCCAAAGAAGCCTACGAAGCTGGTAACTACAGCGAAGCGAAATCATTGCTTGATACGTTCTTTAGCAATGCAATCACGAACCTTGACCAAGGACTTTTTATACAGGGGCAAGTGTTAGAAGCATTTTCGCCAATACAAAATATTCGTGGCTCTCTTAGCTCTTATAAGAATCTGCTGACGAATTATCCGTTGAGCCGCTACGCAAAAGAAGCAGAAAAGAGGGCAATTTACCTAGAACGCTTCTATTTTGATATTTACTAAACAGGGGAGCGCAAAATGAATTTCGTTGCAAAAGCACTAGTTATTGTTGCATCTCTTTTTCTTTTTTCGTGCAAGGAAAAAGTATTTACTCCGCAAAGCGAACGCACGGTATCCGTACAAGGTAGAGGAGAAGTGCTGCTAGAGCCAGATAGTGTATCTATAATTTTTTCTGTTTCATCAGAAAGCTGGGACGTTAATGTTGCTACAAAAGATGCAGCAACTCGTATGACAGCAGTGCAAGCAGCTTTGAAAGACAATGGCATTGAAGAAAAATACATATCGATTTTCGATTATAGTATTCACCAAGAATACGATTATACAGTAGATAAACGACGCTACAGAAATTATATCGTAAACAATAAAATCCGCGTGCAGATAAATGACATCACAGCCGCAGGAAACATCATCGATGTAGCGATAAAAGCAGGAGCAAACGAACTATCTGACCTCACATACAACATCAACAATGACCAAGAAGCCGTGAAGCAGGCGCGTCTTTTGGCTATAAAGCAGGCAGAAGATACTGCACAAATGCTTGCAGGAGCTACTGGCGCGCAGTTGGGAAAAATACTCACAATCCGAGAGTATTCGAATAATCAGCCATATATCGAAACAAAAAGAACTGTTGCAGCTTCTTTTGCTTCAGCAAACGACTCCACTCCCCTAGCCACAGGCATAAAAACCGTATCGGTTAGCGTTGAAGCAGTTTGGGAACTTCAATAAGACATCTTGCAATAATAATCCACACGATATAGAATAGGAACACTATGTTAGACTACAGATTTATTAAGGACAATCTTGAAGCCGTCAAAGAGAATATCAAAAATCGCAATATGACGGCAGATGCAGACCTTGTTGTGCAGCTTTTCGACGAGCGCACAGCACTCACCACAAAATTGCAGAGCTTGCAGCAGAAGCGCAATGAGAATGCGGCTTCGATGAAGCAGAAACTCGATGCAGAAACAAGAGCGAAGTACATCGAAGAAGGCAAGCAGATAAAAGACGAAATCGCTTCTGTTTCTAAAGAGCTTGAAGACAAGGAAGCAAAGCTCGAAGAAGCTGCAAGAAAGATTCCGAATATGGCAAGCCCAAAAGCTCCTATCGGAAAGCTCGATACAGAGAACCTCGAAGTAAAGAAAGTCGGCACTCCTCGCGTATTCGACTTTGAGCCAAAAGACCATGTGCAGCTCGGCGAAGAGCTTGACCTCATCGACTTTGACCGCGGCACAAAAGTTTCTGGTCCAAAGTTCTACTACCTCAAGAACGAGGCGGTTTTCTTGGAGCAGGCTCTTATAATGTACGCTTTGAACACTCTGCGAAAGCACGGGTTCACGACGTTTATCACTCCAGATGTTGCGCGTGCAGAAATCTTGCAGGGCATCGGCTTTAATCCGCGCGGAAACGAGAGTAATGTATATGCTATCGAAGACGAAGGCACTTGCCTTGTGGCGACCGCAGAAATCACGCTCGGCGGCTATCATTCAGGCGAAATCCTCGATAAAGCAAAGTTGCCGCTGATGTATTGCGGTCTTTCTCACTGCTTCCGCCGTGAAGCTGGCAGCGCAGGACAGTTCAGCAAGGGCTTGTATCGCGTGCACCAATTTGACAAAGTGGAAATGTTTGTGTACTGCTTGCCAGAGCAGAGCGAAGAATTACACGAAAAACTCCGCCTCATTGAAGAGGAAATCTTTACAGGCTTGGGCATTCCGTTCCACGTTGTAGACACCTGCACAGGCGACCTCGGCGCACCTGCATACAGAAAATGGGATTTGGAAGCGTGGATGCCGGGACGCAACGGCGGCGAATATGGAGAAGTTACATCGACTTCAAACTGCACTGATTATCAGGCACGCCGCTTGAACGTAAAGTATCGCGACGACGACGGAAAGAACAAGTACGTTCACATGCTCAACGGAACAGCTATCGCGGTTGGTCGCGCAATGCTTGCAATTCTTGAGAACTATCAGAACGCAGACGGCTCTGTTACAATCCCAGAAGTGCTACGCGGATATTGTGGCTTCGATAAGATTGAGCCAAAAACGGTTTCTTCACCGCTTGCAAACGCAAAATAATTTTATATAATACAAGGAAACACAAAGATGACACACAATGAATATAGCAGCTTTACACACGGTATTTTCCTATTACTATTATTCTTGTGTATCATCGTTTGTGGAACACTTGCAAAGCTAATGGCGAGCGTCATCATTCCTGTTGTCATCGCCGTTATGCTTTCTTTTATCCTCGAACCAATCATCAGAAATCTAAACAAAACCTGTAAAATTCCGTGGCTACTCGCGGAAATCATCGTTTTAGCCCTCCTCGTCAGTGCTATCTCGGCTTTAGCAAATATGTTTGTTTCTGGCGTTACGGCGATTGTAGAGCTGTATCCTCGCTATGAAGAGCGGTTCACCAAGATTTACGCCGCACTTGCCATTCAATTCGATATTCCTTTTGACAAAGAGCTATCTCTCTTTTCTAATCTTTGGAATTCGCTCGGCATTAGAACAGCGTTGCAGAATATGGCTATTTCGCTTTCTAGCTCGCTTCTGACGTTTTCAAAGAACGCGATTATGGTGCTTTTTTTTGTGTTCTTTCTGCTTGCAGAAACGCGCTCTGTGAAAAAGAAATTGCAGAATCCTGTAATCACTCGAGGCAACACAAATATTGAAATCGCCATCAAAGACATCATGAAGCAAACCACGCACTACATTTCGATAAAAGCCACCGTGTCGCTATTGACGGGCTTCCTCGTGTTTTTAGGGTGCATTATTGTCGGGCTTCGCTTCGCTGTGATATGGGGATTATTGGCGTTTATCCTCAATTTCATACCAACTTTTGGCTCGATAATTTCGGGAATTGTAACAGTGCTTTTCGCTATCGTACAGTTCTATCCGTCGTGGGAAGAAACGCTGTTCGTTACCGCAGTTATGCTCGGCGTAAACCTCGCTATCGGCTACGTTGTAGAGCCGAAATGGGAAGGCAAGGGACTCGGTTTGTCGCCGTTCTTTCTCATCGTGTCGTTGTCGCTGTGGGGCTGGCTGTGGGGATTTGCGGGCTTAGTGCTTGCCGTTCCAATGACGGTAATAATGAAAATCGTCTGCGAAAATATTCCGCCGCTCAAGCCGTTCGCCATTATGATGGGTAGCACGGTCGAAGACTAATCGCCTCTTTTTCCTTCAAAAATCGTTTATCCTCTTCTTGTATATCGCTGAATTTCAACAGCGCACAGCTCTTGTTTTCGTCGTCTTTTGACTTCACAATCTTTTCAGCTCGCGCCGTCAAATCGATTTTGCGCACGATGTTTTTTTCTGCCTCAAGGCTAAAACAAAGGGAAACAAAGCACGAAACGCCCTTTCTCAGCCGCGCATCGCCCGTATGAAATCCGATAAGCAAACTTTTTTCATCGATATAGAGTATCTCAACTTCGTTTTTCTCTTCTATAGTAAAGAGCGATATACGCCGTCTTTTCCCTGCAAAAAACTCGGCGGCACACTCTTTTCTTGAACGCGCAAAAAGCGAAAACTTCTCTCCCTCACGCCCCTTTAACAGCGTGCTTCCTCCGTCTTTGCCTACAAAGCAAATCGTCGCCTTGATTGCACAGAAATGCCTCTCGCTCTTCTCGTCGCTCTCAAAAATCTCCTCTCCGATTTCTACTCTCCCCTCACTTCCCTCGCGCTCGAAGACAGAGCGGAAGAACAGCGGCACGCCGTGAAAATTGAACGAAACGAGTACCTGCATACAAAGATAATCAAGATACTGCTCATCGAGAGGAAAATATAATACACCGTTAACGACACGATACGTCGCCGCCTGTATGACAAAGTCGCTCTGCGCGCCCAAAGCAGAAAACGAAAAAAACAGCGGAGAGGAACACGAGGAAAGAAATTGTAGCACAAGCTCTTTTTTGATGAGCGAAAGGCTATTTTTCATCTTGCCACTTGCCGTCTAGCTGATTTATTCGCCACACGCCGCCCTCATTCTCAAGGTAAATATCCACATCGAGATACTCCCCCGAATCCGCCTTGAAGCGCACGGTTTCCAAAAACAGTTCATCGCTGATAACAGGCTTTGCGTAAATGTATGAGGTAAAATTATGAGCCTTTGCCCCCCGCTTGCTCGCAGAGATATGCTCCTTTAAGTCGTAGAGAAAAAGTGCAAGCTCGTATTGCCGAGGACTGCTCATATATGAAAAGACGTTCTCGCCTGCAATAAACCCATCGCAAAACCCGTCTAACACCTCTTTAGCATCGCCTCCGAGATTGCTTATATCAAGGCTTCCGAACCCGTCGATATACGGATAAATCGGCGCAAAGGTGTCTTGGCGACCTGCGAATACATTATCCTGCGTAATGCGGACGCTTTTCAAAATCCCCGCAACGCTGTCATGCTTTTCAGTGAGCGCACCGCTCGCCAATGCCTCCGCCCAATCCGTTTCCGCGCTTTTCGCCTCAACAGACTGCTTGAGAAACGCCTCGTCGCTTTCCTCGTCTGCCGCGATTTCCTCTGTCGCTTGCGAACAGCCGCCAAGCGAAAAAAAGAGCGGCATCGACACAAAAAAACTTACTATTATCCTAGCAAAAAAAGTCTTTTTCATAATGCGTTCATTATAACACACATATATCCTTTTTACAACTACAAAAAATGTAATTCGCGCCCTGTAGAATTTTTTTTTTTCGCGCGGCAAATAAAATGAATACAGTACGCCAAACAAAACGAATACAGCACGGCAAATAAAACGAATACAGCACGCGAAATAAAAAAATTACCGAGCGGCACAGCGTTTGACACAATGCGAGCAGCGTTTCTGTACAGTCCGCCGCCGATTTCGCCACACATGTGCGCAGAGGTATGAGGAGCATGTGTGCAAAGGTGCTGTATACATGTGTGCAAGGGTGCGAGGAGCATGTGCGTAAAGGTCTGAGCCGCATGTGTATCAAAACACTTTTTCGCTCGGCATTCGTTTCGTATACACAGCGCGAAAAAAATTGCACATAGCATTTGACATTTTTGCAATATGGGGTTATAGTAGATGTAACAACACTTTTAGTTTAAAAGAGGCACAAAATGGGGAAAAAACTTGAAAAAGAGCTTTCGTCAATCGCTGACCTTGAAGCAGGATTGAATGTCGTCGCCTATCGCAACACGCTTGCCAAAGACGGCAGTTTGTATGTGCGCGTCAAGTCGAGAGTGGCGAGCGTTAAGGCGATTTTAAACCAGATTAAAGAAGACAACACTTCCGCCGATTTGAGCGAGATTAAGCGAAGTCTTGAGCTGTATAATAATGCGGCGTTAAAGTTGCTGAAAAACGGCTTTTCGGTCAAGATTATGGATTTGGGTATCTTGAAAATCGCACATCACGGCTCAATCAAGAGCAAAGAGGAAGCGAAGAATATCACGAACTTCGTCGCCGAGTTTGAGCCAGACCAGAGCGTCGAAAACGCTGTGAAGGGCTTAGAGGTGGACGCTGTTATTGAGTTCGACGCATCTCCGCGCATTAACGAAATCATCGACCTCAAGCGACAGGTTTCCGACGGCAAAATCACGCGCGATAGACCGATGGCGATTACTGGCACAAAGCTCAAGCTCGATACAGCGTTGGACGAGATTTATTTCGTGCCGCAGGACGAGGAAGGCGAAGACGTGAGCGAAAAGGAAAAGTGGATTAAGCTCGATATGGCAGACCTCTTCCGCAATAAGCCGACAGAATTGAACCTCACTGTTCCGTCGGGGCTTGAATCGGGAACTAAATACCGTCTTGTTATTCGCCGTGTGTACACCACAAATAACGATAAACCGACTGTTATCACCAGCGAAAGCGACGTATTTGAAGCGATTTAAGTATGGATTTTAAGAAGCTAGGGGAGCCGTTTTCTGCAAGGGACATCGAATGGCGGCTGCAGCAATGCGGCGAAAAGAGCGGCGGCGGCTTTTGGGGGAAGTGTCTCGCATACGTTACGAACAGGGCGATTCAACAGCGGCTCGACGACGTTATTGGAGCAGAGAACTGGAAAAACGAGTTCGCAAAAGCTCCCGACGGCGGCGTGATGTGTGGCATTTCGATTCGGATTGTGCGCGAAAACGGAGAAGCTGAATGGGTTACCAAGTGGGACGGCGCAGAGAATACGGACATCGAAGCGGTGAAAGGCGGGCTTTCTGGTGCAATGAAGCGGGCGGCGGTACAGTGGAACATTGGGCGGTACTTGTATAATCTCGAAGAAGGCTGGGTTGAAGTGAACGACAAGGGGCTTTTTCAAGGCAAGACGAAAAGCGGCAAGGTTTTCCGCTGGAATCCGCCTGAACTTCCCGACTGGGCTCTCCCCCGCTCTGAACAGCGCACAGTTTCACCGCAACAAGCGACGCAGGGGGCTTTTTCGCGGCAAAAACAATCCGCTATCAATGTAGATGAGATGATTGACGAAGTAAGAAAATATATTGCGGACGGCACGCTGCAAGACCTCGCCAAAGCAAAAGCCCTTGCCCACATCAAGAGCAAGGACGTAAATGCGCTCAAGGCGGTTTTAGAGTACTGTAGCAATAACGCCGCTATGAAGACGGTTTAGCGACCACAGCTTTCGGCAGACGATGTCGAGGGCTGCTTCTGGGCTTTGGTTGTAGACCGTTACATTCAAGTAGGCTTCCCGCATGGCGTTCTGCGATTCGCTAAGCATAGAAGTGCCTACGGGGGTTTTCATCAGCGGGCGCAACATCGTCGCAATTTCGTTGAAAAAGTATTTCAGCAATACTCTCGGCTCAAATCCGCCGCAATTTTTCGTAATCACCGAATTCTGCGTAAACGACCCATTTGCAACGGCGCGCAAGAAGTTCTTTGCCTGTTCTTGAATAACATCGTGCTTTACAGGCAAAAATCCTTGAAAAAACAACGCTAAACTTTCGGCAGACGTGTGGAAAACGCGCTGTACAATCTCTTGCTCTTTCTCCTTGCTCCGCGGCGCAAACGTGTACGGACGCACGCGAGAAAGAATAGTCGGCAATATCGCGCCTTTTCTTGTCGTCGTCAAGATAAATATCGTGTTTGCGGGCGGCTCTTCAAGCGTTTTCAAAAGGGCATTGCGCACACTTTCTTGCATGCTATCGGCACTTTCCATTATAACAACCTTATATCCATCGCTTGTTAAACTCGCCCACTCCTCCACTGCTCTCACTTGTGCAATCGGCAGCGATTCATACATATAGCTTGATTCGAGCTTTGCGCAGTCTTTCGCTATTGCGTCAGCCGTCTTTTCCAGCTTTTTGAACTCTGGGAGCGTCTTTACGTCTATTTCGTCCAACGAATCTGAAATAGAAGATACAAGGTTAGCAATCTTTGAAGCATTCGTATCTTTCGCCCATAGCATTTCGTTAAAGCGCATTGTCAATTTTCGTACTGCAACGACGAAATTATTTTGCGCCTGCTTTGCATACGATGCCCCTTCGGCGACAGCGCGGACGAATGTGTTTTGTGCAGCAGCGATTTCGAGCGAGCTATTTTTCGCGCCCATCAGCAAGATATTCGGGCTTAACAGCTTTCGCACGCGCACGCACGAGGAGCACTCACAGTCGAATGCGCCTTTTTTGCTCTCTTTGCACAACAGCACGCGGGAAAGTTCCAATGCTGCCGTCAATTTGCCCGTGTACTCTGCGCCAGAGAGCAAGATTGCACCAGGCAAAACACCCTTTTCATAGTCAGATATGAGCTGTTTCCCAGCTTCTTGGTAATAAAGATTTTCAAACATTGTTATATTGTCGTTGTAGGTTGTAAACCTTGCGTAAAAGGAGAGATTTCAGTTGTGATAACAGGAGTTATCTTCGGGAAAATCAGATTAAAGAAAAGACTTCGTGAGCAAATGTCCGTCAGCCCAAGAAGCTCTGCGCCATAAAGAATGAAAAGCAAGAGCAGTACGACGACGACACCCTCAATGATGCCAAAGAAAAAGCCTAAGGTTTTATCAAGGCTTGCAAGAATGGTAACGCTATTTAAGAGCGCGCTTGTAATGCTCATCAGTATGTGCAACGCGACAAACACAACGGAAAAGATAAGCACAATCGCACACAAAAGCGAAAGAAACGGGCTTTTTAAGGTATGAATAAACACCTCTGCTAAAGACGGAGAAAAGGCAAAGGCGCAAAGAATCCCGAGAACTACAGACAATTTTTTCAGCAATTCCGCCACAAGCCCCGTTATTGCGCATTTCACCGCAAAAATCAAGATTATCACGACGAAAAACAAATCTATCATACTAACCATTTATTTATCACTTCCCTCAAGTAAGAGTTTCGCAATACGCAACGCAGGTCGTTCACCCGATGAGAAAGCTCGGCTTTTTTCTGCAAGGCTCTTTCTCTTTTCGCCATCTAGCAAAGAGCCGAGAGCCGCTTTTAAGTGTTCGCTGTCCGCATCGCTTCCCTTGAGAACAATCGCTGCGCCCTGTTTTTCAAAATACTCCGCATTATCAACTTGGTCGCCGCGGCTTCCTTTACTGCTCAGCGGAATCAAAACCATCGGTTTTCCCATAACGGCACATTCCCAAAGCGAATTTGCGCCCGCTCGCGACAGCACTATATCCGCACAAGAGAGGACAGAGGGCATTTCGTTGTAAATAAACTGATACGGCTTATAATTTTCGCTCGTCATCGTTAAGACATCAGGGTGCTCATCGGCAAACGCCTTGCCCGTCTGATGAACAACGATAAAATTATCCGTCAGCCATTTCATATTCTCTAAGACAAGTTCGTTTATTTGCCTTGCGCCAAGGCTTCCGCCCACCACAACAAGAATCGGCTTTGTATGCTCTTCGATACCGAGATACTTTAGCCCCTCCCCGCTATCTGCACTATAGAACACAGGGCGCACAGGGTTTCCTGTAACTAAGGTTTTAGCAGCTTTATCGCTAGAAAAATACTTCTTTGTTGCCTCGTACGACAACAGGATTTTCGTTGCAAATCGGCTATTTATCCTTGTTGCAAGCCCTGGAGTGAAATCACATTCGTGTGTATATACGGGAATTTTGAGCAGCTTTGCAGCAAAACAAGGCGGCACACTCACGAACCCACCTTTAGAAAAGAGCAATACAGGCTTGATTTTCTTTAACAAAAAATACGATGACACACAGCCAATTACGATTTTAAAAGCATCAAGAACGTTGCTAAAAGAAAAATATCGGCGGAGTTTTCCGCACGATATTCCCCTAAACTCGTCAACCGAAGTGCTTTTCTCTACAATGCTAGAGTCCATCCCTTTCTTGTTGCCAATCCATACGATTTTTATATCGACACTTTTTTGCTTTGCAAGCTCGCGCAGTTCGTCAGCAATCGCTAGCCCTGGATAGATATGCCCCCCCGTGCCACCACCTGCAAAAGCTATTGTTATATTGTTCATTGTGATTCCTTTGAAGAGTATTTCTCAAACGATTCCACCATAGCAGGTTTCTTGAATAGAACTGCATACTGTCGCGCACTCATACCCATTTGGTCTTTGATGTCTGGGTCTGCGCCATATTTTGCGAGAATATCGACAACTTTCACGTTTCCTGTACCAACAGCAAGGACAAGAACGCTCTGACCGTCGCGGCTGATAAAATTGAGATTTGCCCCGCGAGTAACAAGAGCTTTTACTGCGTCTTCATTGTTCTTCCACACTGCGTCCATCGTAGCAGAATAACCGCGGTCTTTAGAAACAGCATTTATATCAGCTCCATTATCCAGCAACCACTTAATTCTCTCCACTTTATCAGCTCGCGCAGCAATGCAAATCATCGGAGTACCGTTAGAATCGCGACAATTCACGTCCATTCCAGCTTCAACAAAAAGCTCACATTCCTTTGCGTCATCATTAGAAATATGTGTCGCAAAACAATCCGATGTAAACGGGATTCCTGCTTTGAATAGCGATGTGTAGGCAATGCGTCTACGTTCCATAATCTCAAAGTTATTGAACTCAGCATCGATTGTGCCTACAAGTTTATCGAATGATTCAAAATAGTTAATCGAATCAGACGAAACTAAGCTGCTATAGCAATTAGCCGTTCCTTGTATAAACGACATAATGTGCCGCCCCTGCAGAAACCCCAATAGGAACAGCGTTGTATTATAAGAAATAATAGAATCGAATTCGGGGATAATACAGTGGGTTACGTTCTTCAAAGCCTGTAGAAGTCTCTCCAGACCTAGCTGCGAATTACCTTCAGGGAGAACAAATGTCTTCACTGGAACTTTGTGGCGAGAAAGCATATTGCTTGCAGTTGTCGCCGCTTCACTCTTATCAGATGATACAATAAGTAACCAATTCATAACTCTTATTATACGACATTTTTTTTATCAAAACAATATGAACAGATAAAAAAACGCACAGCGTTATTAAAAACCTCTGTGCGTTTTGCAAAAGCGATATACTTGCTAAAAAATTGCTATGCTTTTCTACAGCTTGAATCTCGCGCTCAAAGCTCCAGAAAGCAATGCGTCGCGAACATCATAGCTTGCGCTTACTGTCATCTGGAAGAAGAGCAAGTTTAGGCTTGTTCCAAGATAAAGCTGTGGGATAAAGTATGTGCCGCTAGACAACGTTTCATCAGCCCCCTTTGAAGTTGATGCAGAAACTCCACTTGTAGAAACTGTATAGCCAACGTTCCAATAGTATGCGTTATCAGTCCAAGAAAGCAAAGCACGCGCTCCCACAAACGGAGTTACGATAAAGAGCTTTTTAGAAAGCTGCGCCTGCAAATACATTGTCTGTGTTACATACGCGACAGCAATATCTGCATCTACTTTCTGTTTAATGTCGTTAGACTCATTGCTTGCATTACCAGAAACACTGACCGCGCCTTTAGAAAGCACATAGCCAGCACCGATAGAAAGACCAGGGAAGATTAAGCCATCTTCAAGCAGTGCATAGCGCACATCAAAGCCCAATGTAAAGAAATTAAGCTCGCCAGAGAAGCTTGAGCCAGACACGCTAAGATTGCCGCCAAGGTCGCGGAAAGTAGATTTATCGCCTGTATCAATCCCTGTTGCGTCAAAGCTAGAAAGCATTGCGGTAATGCCGAAATCGAATGGCAAGAAAAGTCCGCCGACACGCAAATCCGCCGTGATAGTCGGAAGTACGAGTGAATTAGGAACAGACATATCAAGGTCAAGCGCAGCTCCTGCAACTCCAGAAGAGCCAACGGTACTTAACACAGATTGAATGCCGTCTACAGCGTCAGATAATCCTTCTGTATTCAACTGCGTGAGTCCAAAGTTCACACCTGCTGCAAAATGAGGCGGAAGGTCTGGGAAGAGTTTTCCAATAAATGCGTCTGAATACACATTCTGCTGAGTCTGCACATTCGGAATAGTCTTCTGCAACTCTTTAGAAAAATCCTCAAGCCCGTCATTGATTTTGCTAGCACCACTGTCTAAATGCCCCGAAATACTATCAAGAACAGTTTGAACAGCATCACTAACATCAGTATCTGTACCTGCTGCAAATGCGCTAAATGCGAGCAATCCTGCCGCAATTAAAGAAACTACCTTCTTCATAATAATACTCCTAGAAAAGAAAGTTTGCTAATCGCTGTATTTCTTGAAAATAAGCGATGTATTTATCCCACCGAACGCAAAGTTATTGCTCATCACATATTCTGTGTTGATTTCGCGTCCGTTTCCTAAAACATAATCAAGCGGCGCACAGTTACTATCAATTTCGCTCACGTTTAGCGTCGGGTGAAACCAGCCATCTCTCATCATATTGAGCGAATACCATGCCTCTATCGCGCCACAAGCACCAAGCGTATGCCCGATGTAGCTTTTTGTGCTACTAATCGGAACTGCACGATTAAATACAGCGTAAGTCGCATGGGTTTCTGCAATATCGCCAGTTGTCGTCGCTGTTCCGTGCGCATTAACATACCCTATTTCTGCCGCACTTATGCCAGCATCGTCAAGAGCAAGTTGCATTGCCTGCGACTGTGTTTCGCGGTTCGGATTCGTAACATGAGTGCCGTCTGCATTTGTCGCAAAACCTGCAATTTCAGCGTAAATCGTAGCACCGCGCTTTATTGCACTCTCAAGACTTTCAAGAACAAGAGTTCCTGCGCCCTCTCCCAAAACAAGCCCATCTCGATTTTTATCGAACGGACGAGGTTCTGTTTCAGGTTTATCGTTATCCCAAGCAGCCGCCCCCATTGTATCAAATACAGCAGACGACGGAGAACAAAGCTCTTCTGCCCCGCCTGCAAGCATTATATCTTGCAAACCAAGCGAAATCGTTTCGTAAGCATATCCTATTGCTTGACTGCCTGAAGTACACGCCGTATTCGTTGTGATAATGCGCCCTCGAATAGAATAATATACGCTCAAGTTTGCGGCACACGTTTGCGGCATAGCCTTTATGTATGTCTGCGAATCTATACGCGACATATCTCCGTCATACTCCATTCGACACAAGTCAGTTACAGCAGGAAAACTTCCCAAACAAGAGCCGTATGCAATTCCAGCCCTGCCATTTTGGAGCAAAGGAGAAACAGAACCATCATCTTCCACATACCCTGCCATCTTCAAAGCGTCCTCTGCGCTCATAAGACTCATAATGCCGCTTCTACCCATGCCTCTGATTTTTTTTCTCGGATACGACGGCAAAGGCGGAATATACGGAGAAGCAAGGCGTGTATTTAATCGTGTAAACTTATCCCACTCTTTGATATACATCGTGCAGTTTTTCTTCGCTTTCAGTCCTGCACTTATTTCGCTCCACTCTCTGCCCAATGCGCTTACAACGCCGCCACCTGTAACAACAACTCTTCTTCTGCCGTCTTTTCGCCTAAAGTCCATTACGCAATTCCTCCATTCACGCTGATAACCTGCCGTGTAATGTAGCCTGCGCTCTCTGATAGCAAGAACACAGCCAAGGAAGCCACTTCTTCAGCCTTGCCAACTCTTTTCATCGGAACAGCTTCAAGAATTATATCAAGAGGTGCGTCCTTTATCATTTCCGTATCAATAATACCAGGTGCTATACAATTCACCGTAATTCCACGGCTTGCAAGTTCTGCCGCTAAAGCCTTTGTTGCGCCAATAATGCCAGCTTTTGCCGCACTGTAATTCGTCTGTCCTCTATTTCCAATGATTCCAGAAACGCTCGCCATTGTAATAATACGTCCTCTTTTCTTTCTCGCCATCGGAAGAATGAGCGGCTGTAATACATTGTAAAAGCTATCTAAGTTCGTATGAATAACACTATCCCAAGCCTCTTCGCTTAATCCTGCAAAAGTACCATCGTGCGCAATTCCTGCATTATTCACAACACCCCACAATGCGCCATGCTTTTCGGTCAATGCGTCTAATTTTTCTTTACATTCCGCTCTATTTGTTACGTCAAATTGAACTAGCTCGCCTTTGCCGCCATTCTCTTCAATAAGCCGCACTGTTTCTTTTGCTTTTTCCTCACTCGAATTATAATGCGCAATGACATAATAGCCTGCTTTTGCCGATTCTATACAAATTGCTCTGCCAATGCCACCTGATGCACCTGTTACCAGTATTTTCTTTCCACCGTTCTCAAAATTGTTGTCCACTTAAATCCCCTTGTGCAACTGTAATCTTTGCGCTTACAAGCTCTTCATTGCCTTTCTTTATCTTGCCTTCATAGCGAAACACAGGAGGCGCAGCAAAGTCTTCTTTTACCATAATTTCAAGCACATCACCACAGCGGAAAATTGGCACATTCGCGCTATAATTATTCACGCTTAAAACCATTCCTTCCGTTGTTTTTTCCGCCATCACTGCCGCACTCGCCGCTACAGTCTGAGCAATCATTTCTAGAGCAATCCATGACGGCACTCCGCCTAACTCTTCATCAAAAAACAGATTTGTTTCGTCAATCTCGGCTTCTCCTAAAGCACATTCTTTATCTAAAGAAATTAAACGGTCAATAAGAGCCATTCGGGACTTCTGCGGCAAGATTTCCCTCAACTTTTCTTTTTCAAGCAAAGCCATTCTTCTGTTACACCCTCTTAAAAATCAAACTGACATTTGCGCCACCAAACGCAAACGAATTAGACATACAGTATTCTATTTTGTTTATCGCATTATCACTAAAACTTCTATTTGTGTCAATGATGTTTTCAAGTTCAGTGTCGCGCTCGCCGTCCCACACTTGTAACGGCATTTTTTCTGTTTTTTCGGTCAAGACCTTGAAGCATACCGCCGCTTCTATCGCTGCCGCCGCACCGAGAGTATGCCCCGTTTCGCTTTTCGTGCTAGAGCAAAGAACTTCTTTTCCCACAACCTCACAAACAGCTTTCGCTTCCATAGAGTCGTTCAATTTCGTTCCCGTGCCATGCAGATTCACATATCCGATTTTATTAGCCTCGATATTCGCCATCTTTAAAGCAGCCCTCATCGCTTTCATCGCGCCGCTACCAGACGGGTCTGGACTTGTCGCATGATACGCATCTGCACTCTCGCCAAAGCCCGCTAATTCAATCGCTTTATCGCTCAACCGCTCTTTCGACACTACAAAAAAAGCCGCGCCATCGCCTAGCGTAATGCCACTTCTATTCGCACTAAAAGGATTTGTCTTTTCGCTCGAAATCGCCCCTAGAGAACCAAAACCAAGCAACGTCGTATCAGATACAATATCCACGCCGCCAGCTATCGCCACATCGCACAGCCCAGCGCATATAAGTTCGCTCGCCTTAATCAACGCAGTCGCGCTTGACGAACACGCCGTAGAAAAAGCAAGAGTTATCCCCGATAAATCAAATTTTTCTGCCACAAAACTCGCCACATAATCCGCTCCCTGCATCTCCAATGTATAATCAGCAGGAAATGAACCGCTTGCAAAATAATTCCTATGCGCCTTTAGCGAAAACTCACTTCCGTTATCGCATGAGCCGACAAGCACAGCAATTCTATTTGCCCCA
>CALDID010000176.1 GCA_937901865.1 uncultured Treponema sp. | reverse complement strand
AGAGGCTGTGCCTCAGATTATCGGGTCAAGCCCGATAATGACAATTATCGAACAGTTATAACTCGACGGAGCGTCGGCTTGTAACTCGACGGAGCGTCGGCTTGTAACTCGACGGAGCTTCGACCTATAACTCGACGGAGCGTCGGCTTGTAACTCGACGGTGCGTCGACCTATAACTCGACGATGCGGAGGTTTTATGATTAAACGACTTATTTCTTTATGGTGTACGGCTTTAGTGGCGTTTTCGCTCGTGTCGTGCAATCCCTTTGAAAAAGATGATGACGAAGAAGAAGAGATTGAGAAAAAGACAAGCGATTGGCTCATTCTCTCCTACTTAGACGCGGACAACAACTTGAATGATTCGCTCTATGATGATTTAGTCAATGAACAGCGCGGACTTGCGAAAATTGCCGAAACAGAGGGCGCGCCGTCAGTGAGGATACTTGCTTTGTGGGACGGCGAGGCGGAAGAGGAAGTGAGGACTGACCGCAACACGAGGATACACCCGAACGGCGCATTGTATGAGCTGGGGGCAATGGACAGCACGACGCTTGCAAATCTCAACAGCAAACGAGAAAGGGGCTTTGTGGTGTCGGCGAACACGAGCGATTTAACGTCGTCGGTGTCGTGGCTGAAAACAGAACCAGATATGTCGGACGTGGACACGCTCAAAGCCTTTTTGTCTTGGGCGAACAAATACTACAGCGCGACAAACGTCGTTTTACTTCTTTCTGACCACGGCGCAGGCACAGAATACGAAACCTATTCAGGCGGTATCAAGGGATATTACAATGACAGCAGGACGGCTTCTCGCTCTCTCTGCTCCGACGAAACAAACGGGGGGGGGGTACTAACTGCGCTTGATGTGAAGAATGCGATTAGTGAGTCGGGGCTTTCGGTCAATGTGATTTGGCAGGATTGCTGTTTGCAGGGCAATGCAGAAACGGCGTATGGCTTGGCAGGCTCGGCGGATTATTTGGTTACAAGCGCGAACTTGAGCTACTCGAACGACCATTACTCTGTGATTTCGAGCCTCGCTGACAGCGCAAGCACGCCGCTTTCTTTTTCCAAAGCCGTCGTAAAAGCCTACGCAGAGTATCACGAAAACACCGTTATGGAAGAAACGAAGTACCGTGCGAGTTTCGACACGGTGCTTACTCAAGCCGTCTACAATCTTTCACGCACAAAACAGACCGCGCTTTACTCGGCTATCGACTCTCTTGCAAGTGCGCTCATCGCCGATTCAGCCGCAAGCAACGTGTATGCGAACTATGTGAAGCAGGACGGCTCTTCTCTCGCAAACTGCAAGGGCATGGCGTACGGCGGAAGCTATGTGTATTTGAACGACATCGGCTATTTTGCGCAAAACCTCATCAGCGACAGCACGGTAACGGCAAACACACGAACAGCGGCGCAGAACGTTATAACGGCTTTAGGCAATATCATCGAATGTTCGTGGCTCGGCAAGCAGTCTGCAAGCGACAGCTCACCGTATTATGTGAGAAATCTCGACGGCTACACAGGACAGCACGACAGCGAGGGCATATATGGCTTGACGATTGCGACGCAGATAAAGCCCGACTGTTGCAAATCGGACGGAACGGAGTATTCAGGCTTTCCGCTCTATTCGTATTATTCAGAGTTGACAGGATATTCTGACAAATGGGGAGAGTTGCTCAAAGTATGGTACGCAGACAAACGTTATCAATAATCTTTTTCGTGTTCGCCCTTATCTTCACGCCGTTTTTTTCGGGGGCGGAGGGCGAGGAGAATAGAACGGTTACGGCAAGCGGCATATTGCGCAAAGCGACGGACGACACATACACGCTCATCGAAAACAGCAAGTCCCGAAGCCGCAAGACTGTGCATATCACAGAAGCGGAGGGCTATGAAGAGGCTTACCGCGCGCTTGGCGAACTCGTGGGCGAAGAGATAAAAATAGAGGGCAGAGAAATATCCCGCAAAAGCCCGTGGAATATCACTGTTGCCCTCATCTCTGTGCAAAAAGCCGATTAGCGCGCGACGCTTAGCACGTCAGAACCTGCGCTTTGCTTGCAAAAGTCCGCGACGTTCTCGGAGGCGATAGGATTATACTGATACGGCACGTCGAACGCAGGGGAGGAAAGAGGGATAAACTGTCCTTCTTTCGCGCCCTTGCTTGAGTTGTCGATATTGCGCGACAGATAGAGCGAGCCTTGCTTTGAGGCGTGTCCTGAAACGGTGTTTTTTATTCCGCTGCCAAAGCAGTTATTCTCGGCGGTGATGCGGCTTTCGTTTCTTGCTCCGATGCAGTAGCTTGATTTATACGCGCTGTCCGCCGCCGCGTCGTAATAATTATTGTAGATATGCACATTCGTGAGGCGCACCATCGGAAGACGCTGCACGCAGTTTTCAAAGTAGTTCCCCGATAGCGTCAATGTGCGAACTCCCTCGAACTTCTCGCTGTCGCTAGAGCCGACGAGCATTGTTTTGTCGTGGTTCTTGAAGTGGCACGAAGACACGGTTACATTCGCAAAGCTGCCTTTCATATCGCAAAGCCCGTCGTACGTCTGCCATTTCTCTACGCTGTTATCGCCCTCGCGGACGTGGTCAAACGCTTCCTCGCCGACGCTGATGGTGTCTTGAAACGTGCAGTGGTCAATCCATACATTCTTTGAGCCGACGATAGAAATGCAGTCATATTCCGCGTTCCAGCCGTCATTCGCTTCGTGGTGCGGAAACGGGTCGAATGCGTCTTGTATCGTTACGTTGCGAATTGCCACGTTCGCTACTCCTTGCACCGAGAGCGAACCGCCCTTTATCACTGCTCCGCCAAGCCCGATAATCACCGTATCGGAGGCGACTTTCACCGTGATTTCATCTTTCCACGCCTTAACAAGCGCACTATGCACGGCGTTCAACTCGTCGCTGTTGCTCTTCTTTTCGCTCGTAACCGTGTTTTCAAGCGCATAGAGCTTTTTCCATTCATTCCAGCTCTGTATTTTGCCCTCGCTCTTTTCGGCTATCAGTGCATTGAGCGCGGCATTTTCCCCAGTAGCAGACGGCGGCAATTTGTCTGTTATCGCGATTTCGCCCGACACATACACGACGTAGCCGCCAGCACTTGCATACTTCTTGAGCTCTTCGGCGTTTCTCACCTCAACCACTTGCCTCGCCTTACTCTCCCAGCCAATGCCTGCAAAGCCTGTCGGCGTATCGCTGGCAGAGATGACAGACGGGGAAGAATGCGGCTTTTTCTCCTGCGCTTCCGTGCTGCTTTCGGGAGCAGTCGCGCAAGAGAGAGATAAGAGAGAGGTCAACACTATAATAGAAATTGTAGGAATAAATCGAGAACGTTGTAAACAAAACATAGTTTTGATTATAGCTGATTTCTTTTGACAATTTAAGGCACGTTTTTATATAAAAAAGACGCTCACAGGAGGTACTCTGCAAGCGTCTTTTATTGGAGTTGTTACCAAAGGTATGCTAGAATGTCATTATCGGGCTCGACCCGATAATCTTTTCTAAAGCACTATACGAGAGCCTTAAAAGATTCCCGTGTCAAGCACGGGAATGACATAAACAGATACATCAGCATACTTTCCGTAACACTTTCCTTTTATTTATGAGTTATGACAAAGTGTCATTAAAGCATTACACCAAGCCCTGCGCCATCATTGCACGCGCGACCTTGAGGAAGCCGTAGATATTTGCGCCAGAAACATAATCCTGCTTTGTCGCATATTTCTCGGCTGTTGCATACGCGTTGTCGTGGATATTTGTCATAATCTGCTTGAGCTTTGCGTCCACCTCTTCGCGTGTCCAAGACAAACGCTCTGAGTTCTGGCTCATCTCAAGACCGCTGACCGCAACGCCGCCTGCGTTCGATGCCTTTCCCGGTGCAAAGATAACGCCGCTCTTCTGCAAGAACTTGATTGCGTCTTCGCGTGTTGGCATATTTGCGCCCTCTGCAACGAGCTTCACGCCGTTTTTAACGAGCTTCTCTGCGTCTGCAAGGTAGATTTCGTCCTGTGTAGCGCACGGAAAAGCGAGGTCTGCCTTAACGCCCCACGGCTTTTCGCCCCTGAAGAACTTTGCTTTTGGATATTTCTTGACATACTCGTCAATCTTCTTGTGTGCCGCGCGGAACTCCATAACGAAAGCGAGTTTCTCTGCGTCAATTCCGTCTTCATCGAGGATATATCCTGAAGAGTCAGAAAGAGTGATAACCTTTGCGCCGAGCTGAGTTGCCTTTTCGCACGCATACTGTGCAACGTTTCCGTCGCCAGAGATAATCGCTGTCTTTCCCTTGAAGTCTGTGCCCATCTTTGCAAGCATACACTCTGCAAAATAGATAAGACCGTAGCCAGTCGCCTCTGGACGAATGAGAGAGCCGCCGAAGTCCAAGCCTTTGCCTGTAAGAACACCTGTGAACTCGTTGCGGATTCTCTTGTACTGACCGAACATCCACGCAACTTCGCGACCGCCGACGCCCTTATCTCCTGCAGGAACGTCTGTATCAGGTCCGATGTGGCGGCAAAGCTCTGTCATAAAGCTCTGGCAGAATCTCATTACCTCGCCGTCAGATTTTCCGTGTGGGTCGAAGTCTGAACCGCCCTTTCCGCCGCCCATTGGGAGCGTTGTAAGAGAGTTCTTCAAAACCTGCTCAAAGCCCAAGAACTTCAAAACATCAAGACCAACTTCAGGACTGAAGCGCAAGCCTCCTTTGTAAGGACCGATTGCGCTGTTGAACTGTACGCGGAAACCACGATTGACGTGTGGTTTTCCCTGGTCGTCTGTCCACGGCACGCGGAACATAATAATGCGCTCTGGCTCTACGAAACGCTCAAGCACAGCTGTCGCTTCAAGCTCTGGCATGGTGTCAACCACAGGAGAAATTGTTTCTAAGACAAGACCTGCCGCCTGCAAAAAGTGCTCTTGGTCAGCATAACGAGTGCTAACGTCGTCCCAAACACGCTTACAATAATCATTCTTGATGTTGAAGTCAAAAGCCATTTAAAGAACTCCTTGCTACCTTTACGGTAACTTTAAGAAGATAGTAGCACATATTTATGTAATTATGCAAGTTTTTTCTGCAAATTTATACAATATTTTTATCAATACTGTAGTATAGTGAATGTATATGCACCTTTATAAATTATCGTTGTTGTAATTAGAGGAAAAAATGAGATAGAATATATGTATGTCTATCAAAATTAACTCGTTTGAACTAAAGCGCATATTGGATTTAACGCCTGCTAGCCAAAATATAATGCTTGTCGGCAAACACGGAATCGGAAAATCACAGATTTTAGAAACCTATTTTACAAAGAAAGGTATGAATGTCGTGCCTCTTTTCCTCGGTCAGATGTCAGACCCTGGCGACCTCATCGGGCTTTTGAACAAAAACGAGGCGACGGGAAAAACAGAGTTTATGCCGCCGTATTGGTTTCCGACAGACGATAAGCCGATTGTGCTTTTTTTGGACGAGTTAAACAGAGCGCGCCCCGAAGTATTGCAGACGATTATGGATTTAGCATTAAACCGCACGCTTGCAAGCAAAAAACTCCCCGCAGGCAGCCGCATTATCTCTGCGGTGAACGCAGGCGAAGAATATCAGCTCACCGACCTCGACCCCGCTCTTGTGTCGCGCTTCAATGTCTTTGAGTTCGTCCCGACCGAAAGCGAGTGGCTTTTGTGGGCAGAAGAAAACGGCATCGATAAGCGTATCATCTCTTTCATCTCCGAAAATCCGCACATGCTAGACGGAGCAGATTTAAAAAGCGAAGATATGGGATTGGAAAAATCACCAGACCGACGCGGTTGGGCAAGATTATCTGAAGTCATTTCGGGAGTAGCAAACATCACAGACGACATCGTCTTTAAGAAAATCGCCGCAGGTATCGTCGGAATGGCAGCCGCGACAAAGTTCATAAGCGACTTGTCAAACAACAAGATATTGAGCGCAGTCGATATTCTCGAAGGCGATTTCGACAAGCTCTCAAAGGCTCTTTCAAAATACGATACTCCAGAGTTCGCCGTCATAAACGAAAGCCTGTTCCGCTATATCGAAAGCAAGAGCTACTCCAAAGACAAAACCGCCACCATCGCCGCAAACTTGTCTAAGTATTTCGGATATCTTGCCATAGAGCAAAAAACAGAGGCTATCGGGCATTTTACAAACCTGTTTTCGAGCGGAATGTATGCGCAGGCGGTCGTTTTCATTATGGTCAACACCCCTGCCCTCGAAAAGAACATCAGAAAGTTCATCGATTCAATTTAATCTCTTTTATTTCGAGGGGCGAAAATGGCAGATACAGCATTAGAACACATAAAGATGATAGTTGAAAACTGGTTTTTGAAAGAACCGCTTTTATTCGGCATATACTGCACGCACAAGCTCTGCGCATATCGCAGAATGAGCGTGCCGTTTCGCGTGGGCAAAATGCGCCTTGAATACAATCCCGACATCGTTTGTGAGCTGTCACTTGTGATGTGCGAGGAATATCTAAAGATAGAAATGCTCCGTATCCTCTTAAAGCACCCGTATCAGCGTCTTCCGTCTTGTGCAAACAAAATCGCCCTTTCGCTTGCCTCCGACATCACGATTAGCGACAATTATAAAACAATCGTGCCGCTTGCAAAGCCTGCTGATTTCAATTTAAGCGAAAACCTTTGCTTTGAAGAGTATTATGCAAAGCTCTTGAACGACGCACAAGCGAACATCACAGAGATTTCTGCTTCGATAGACTTCGACGACGACGGAAATCCATTTATCAACGTTGATGATTTAAGCGAAGACGTAATAAAGCAGATGATAGCTGCTTACGAAAGCTCTGAACTGTGGGAAGAAAACGACGAAGCGGCAGAAATCATCAATGGCGAAATCGAAAAAGCGCAGATGTCTAATAACTGGGGGTCGATTCCATGCGATATGATTTCGATTATCGAAGCGAATATGACCATCAAGCTGGATTATCGCAAAATGCTCAATATGTTCCGTGCGTCCGTCATTTCCACGACTCGCCACCTCACTCGCACTCGCCCGAACCGCCGCTATAACTTCGACTGTATGGGCAGTCAATACGCATTTACGACAAAGCTGCTTATTGCCGTAGACGTTTCTGGCTCTATTTCTGACACAGCTTTACAGCAGTTTTTTTCTATTATCAATCGCTTTTTCAAATACGGCATTGAATCGCTTGACGTTTTGCAATTCGATTGCGAAATGACAGGAGAAATTATGTCGCTGAAAAAGGCGCGCAAAAAGGTGAAAATCACGGGTCGCGGCGGCACGAATTTCCAAATCCCGATGGATTATTACGAAACACACCAAGAATACGACGGAATGATTATCTTCACCGACGGTTATGCGCCAAAGCCAGAGCAAAGGCGGCACTTTGAGCGGATTTTGTGGGTTTTGACAAGCAGAAGCGAGTATGACGAAGCAATGCAGTGGATACAAGACCTTAACGGCTCAAAAGCGACGTATATTCCCTCTTAAGACCTGTTACAAAAGGTATGCTGTCATTATCTCACCTGACCCGATAGTCTGAGGCACAGCCTCTTTTTCAAAACCGCCTAGAGATTGCCATATCAAGTACTCAGAATGACACAAAGATTCCGAACAGGTCTAGCAATTCTCGCCCTCCTACACAAGTAAACCTCTTATTCTAGCACAAGTAAGAGGATTACTACTGCACAAGTAAGCCTCTTATTCTAGCACAAGTAAGAAGGTTACTACTACACAAATAAGAGGCTTATTCTAGCACAAGTAAAAGGATTACTACGGGGAGTTGTTACAAAATGACATAAACTCATAAATCAGCATACTTTCCGTAACTCTACAAAATTCACTAAAAACGCAATTCTCACACGATTTCGTATCCTGCGAGATGCAATGCGTCGAGTGCACGGGGGAAGTTTTCGCGTTTCACCAAAATATAATCCGTGTTGAACGTGGACACGGCGAAAATGCCGATACCGTTATCTGCAAGGACGCGGGAAATCGCAGAGAGAATACCGATAAGCGAAAAATCAAGCGTGCCTTGAATCCGAAATGCCTTCCAGCCGTCGTCGCGCTCCGTTGTGCGTTCGGGAGTACGGCTTGTTTCGCACACTAAAGAGATTTCTTCGTCGGTGCGCGCGGCGAAATAAAATCCGTCGTCAATCGCGATGTCGTGCGTCGATTCTAGTTTGCAAATCGTCAAATCATAATCCAATCGTTTCAGTTCCATACGCACAGTATACGCACGCGGCACAAAAAAGTACAGATTAAAAAAAATTACCCATTGTACAATGGGTAAAGGAATTGCAAAATTCCTTTACTGTTGTTTTCAAGCTGTGAATCCACAGATGAACTAGCAAAAGAACCCACTCAAAAGGAAGAACCGCAGGTACTTACGCCCGATCAGAAAACTAAAAAGCTCCAAGACGAATTTCTAGAACTGTACGGCGGAGAAATGCCCGATTTTGTTACCAATTTCATTCAAGGTCTTTTAAATGAAAAAATGATTTTGGTTCATTCTGACGGCAATGATACAGAAGACGCCCTTACTCAATCGTATGCATTTGCACAAGCAGATTCTTCAGCTACAAAAGCTACGCTCGAAAAAGCGGGATTCGTTAAAAAAGACACATCTGTTTCGACTGTTGAGGAGCTTGCGATTGAAAATCAAAAAGCCAAGTTGATGTCGATGTTTGCTTCTGCTGTTTCTGGCGAAAAACGCTCTGTATTTGCGTTCGTTATAGGTTTTACAGCAGACCATGATTGGAAAATTCACGCGGTGGTATATGATTACACATTCGTGTTAGACCAAATGGTTGACTATGAGAGTTTTGATTATTCATACATTTTCCCTGCCGACCAAGTTAGGAAATAACAAATGGAAGCACACAAAGACAACACAATGGCATTTGAAGAATTAACATTTGCAGAACAGGCGCAGTCGCTGAACGCACAGATTCAGAACCTCAAGGCTGGAATTATTGCGCACCGCCGCCGCGCCAAAAGCGAGCAAAAAGAAGATTCTACGCAAAAATATGCGTCGCAACTCGAAAAGCTCATCGCGGAACTCAAAAGTTTATAATTCATTTTGCCAATCGCAATTCACAAAACCGCGCAGTGTGTTCTGTGCGGTTTTGTTTTGCAATAGCGTTTTAGGTACAAAAACAGGCTAGACTTGCGCTTTTCCGCAGAAATCGGAGAGAGTGGCGAAACCTTTGCGCTTCATATAATCGCGAAGACCGCTCACGATGTCTGTCATTGCGCTCGGATTAAAGAACGTTGCTGTTCCCACTTCCACCGCCGCCGCGCCTGCTAAGATGAACTCCGCCGCATCGCTCCACGTCGTGATTCCGCCAATCGCCACCACAGGCACACGCTCGCTTTCGCTCAGTGCATTTATCGCGCGAACCACGTCGTAGACCATACGAAGCGCAATCGGCTTGACCGCAGAACCGCAATAGCCCGCCTTGATGTTGTCGAAAACAGGGCTCTCCCTCTCCACATCAATCGCCATCGCTTGAATTGTGTTGATAAGGCTCAATGCGTCCGCGCCTGCTTTCACGCACGAAATCGCAACGCCGACTAAATCGGGGGCATTCGGCGACAATTTCACCATCAAAGGCTTTGTCGTCGCTTTTCGCACCGCGCTCACAACTTCCGCCGCCGCCTCAGCGTTCATTCCCCACGCCATACCGCCGCTTTTCACGTTCGGACAGGAAATATTAAGCTCAATCATCGGCACTGCTGTCGCGTCGAGCAATTTTGCGCCTTCAACGTAGCTTTCGAGCGTCGAGCCAGAAAGATTTGCGATTGTGGTCGCCTTGAATTTCAGCATTTCGGGCAATTCGTGGGCAATGAAATGCGGCACGCCGGGATTTTCCAAGCCGATTGAGTTAATCAAGCCGCCTGATGTTTCCCAAAGCCGAACGCCGCCGTTTCCTGCACGCGCTTCAAGCGTCAAACCTTTTGAGCAAATGCCGCCGAGCGCATTCACGTCGATGAGCGGAGCATATTCCGAACCATAGCCAAACGTGCCACTCGCCGCAATCACGGGGTTTTGGAAGTTCACGCCTGCGATTTTCACGCTCAAATCTGGCTCAGAGGTAAGCGGAGCGCGACGAGGGGGGAACGCGATTGCGTCAAAATCGATGATTTCGGCAGGGAACACAGGTCCTTCTTTGCAGCAGCGTTTGTTTCCTTCTGTCGTCTTAATCGTGCAACCAAGGCACGCGCCCATTCCGCACGCCATTCGGTTTTCCATACTGATGTAGCATTTCACGCCCGATTCAGCGCAGATGTCCTTAACGTAGCGCAACATCGGGAGCGGACCGCACGCATACACCACGCTATACGCCTTGACTTTTTCCGCATCGATTGCCGCCGTAACCATACCGCGCACACCTACCGAGCCATCGTCCGTCGTTATCGTCAGAGTGCGCGGAGCAATGCGGTCTAAGCCATAAGAGCCGCTTTTGAAGCTCGCGATAAAGTCATAGCTTTCCTCTTCGAGAGTCGCCGCAAAGCCAGCCACTGGAGCAACTCCGACACCTCCGCCGATGATAAGCGGAAGTTTTCCCTCGCTGTTTGTTTTTTTAGGCTTCAAAAATGAGTTCCCCAAAGGTCCAATCAGCTTCACTTTGTCGCCTGCGTGGACGCTGCACAGTTCCGCCGTTCCCTGCCCTTTTTTGAGAATGATAAACTCTATGCTTGCGCTCTCTTTATTTACTTCGCTGTAAAACACGCTGATTGCACGACTCAACAGCACGCCGCTCGGCACGCTTTGGAGCAAGAAGAATTGCCCTGCGCGGATTTCGCTCGGCACATTCTTGCCGCTTGCCGTGAGCTTTAAGCGATAGACGCTTCCCTCTGGCACAGCCCCTGCTTCTTGTCGGCAAAAATCCACGAATGCCGTCGCAAACACAGGCAATGGACGATGTTCGCAATCGGTTATGATTTGCTCTTCGTTACAGCGCATTTTTCGCTCCTAATAAATCTTCTTTTGCACTATACGCCGCTTTTATTGCCGCGTCTGCAATGTCGTCCATCGTAATCGTTTTGCGCTCTGCCCTTTCTGCAAGCGAGGCTATGCTTTTCCATGCGCACAAAATGCCGCGAGATGAATTGACCGTGCCGCCAGCTTCAGTGAGCAAAGTTGCCGCAATACGAGCCGCCCCGCCCTGCGCTCCATAGCCTGGAATCAAAAAGAAGATGTCAGGATATTTTGCTCTGAGCTCTCGCGCGTTTGCTTCTTCCGTGCAGCCCACAACAGCACCGACGGGAGAGCATTTTGCGTCGGGAAACTGCGCGCGGTAAATGTTCGCCAATCGCGTCAATTCTGCGCCAACTCTGTCGAGCACCTTGCCGCCTGTTGCCACATCGAGATTTTCAAGGTCGTTCATTCCTTTGTTCGATGTTCGCAAAAGCACAAAAATACCCTTGCCCGACTCTACATATTTCGTGAACGGTTCAAGGGTTTCAAAGCCCATATAGGGATTTATCGTGATGATATCGCTTTCAAAGTCGCCCGAAAAATGCGCCCGTGCATACGCTCCTGCTGTTGCCGCAATGTCGCCGCGCTTGATGTCGCTTATCGTGATGACACCCGCTTTTTTTAACTCGCGCAATGTTTCAGCGTACGCTTTCATTCCCGCCAAACCCATCGCCTCGTAATACGCGATTTGCACTTTGACGCACGCCGCGCTCTCTCCAATGCGACTGATAATCGCGCGATTATACGCCAAGACCGCTTCTGACGGCGATGAATACTGTTTCAAAATATTCTCTGGAATATATGAAGGGTCGGTGTCAAGCCCAATGCAAAGAGGTCCGTTTTTTGCTGCCGCCTCGCGCAGTCGTTCCATATTGTGAGTGTTCATAATTTCATTATACAGTACGCATATACTGTTTTACAATAGAGTAAAAAAAAAGAGAACATCGCTTTATTCTGCGATGCTCTCTAAGAGGGGTTAGATTGATTGAATTGTAGCTCTTACAGCACCTGTTTTGGTGATAAGGCTTCTAAAATATGCTTTAACAGAATCTGACAGACCTGTTTTAACCAAATTGACACCGAAAATATCTTCTCGGCAAAGCAGCGGTTCTATTGCGCTTATGTCGCTAGAACCGAGAGAAATGCCCGCTACATACTTTTTGCACTCTTCAAGCAAAGGGTCTGGACTAAGCTCAAAAGGCTCGCCTTTGTCATTGATTGCCATAAGGTAGCGAAGCCACAACGCAAAGACAAGAGGAATGACTTTGAGGTCAGAAATATGTAAATCGCTTCTTGAAAGATAGCCCTTGATTGTTTCTCCGAAGCGAATAGAGAGTTTTTGTGAAGTGTCGCAAGCAATTCTTTGCGGAGTATCTGGCATAAAAGGGTTTGGAATGCGGATATTTACCACTTCGTCAATGAAGTCTTTTGGCTGTATGATTTTTGGGTCAACAACAACTTTCAATCCCTCGTCATATCCCAATCTTTTTACAAGACGCAAGAGGTCTTCGTCTTTCATTTCGTCTGCAATCAAGGTATAGCCTAAAAGACAGCCACTGACTGCAAGGAACGTGTGAAGAGGATTTAAGCAAGTGCAAACCTTCATCTTTTCGACTTTATCAACCGTTGCTCTATCTGTAAAGTACAGTCCTGCTTTTTCAAGTGCTGGGCGACCGTTAGGGAAAGAATCTTCTATTACAAGATACTGACATTCTTCTGCATTCACAAACGGCGCGACATACGTCTTTTTGCTCGTGATAAAAGGGGAAAGCTCTTCAATTCCGTCATCACAAAGAATCTTTTCGATTTTGCCATCAGGGCGTGGAGTGATTTTATCAATCATTGTCCAAGGAAAACTTACTTTTGCTTTGTCGTTTATATAAGCTAAAAATCCCTGTTTGCACACTCCGCGTTTTTCCCATTCACTTGCAAACTCATTGACTGCGGCAAAAAGTTTATCTCCGTTATGAGAGCAGTTGTCCATACTTACAAACGCTACAGGAAGTTCTCCGTTTATATATCGCTCGTGCAGAAGTGTTACAACCTTGCCGATGTAGCTTTTTGGCAAAACTGGACCTGAGGCAAAATCGTCTTCAACACCTGCGGCAAATACTCCAGAGGCATTTTTGAGCAAATAGCCTTTTTCTGTAATCGTGAATGTTACCATCTGCAAAGACGGTGAGCGGAAAATCTCTAAAAGCCTAGCCCAATCCTTTTCGTTAGAAGAATCTGCGACAAGGCTTTCCATAATTGAGCCGACAACAGTCTTTTCAACAGTACCGCTTGATTTTAAGGTAACAAGTGCGCCGATATTATCGTGAGGACGATACATCTTTTCGATAATCTCGTAATCATAGCCCTCTGCTACGATAAGTCCTCTATCGAGAATACCTTTATTCAATAGCTCTTGAACAACATTCGCTTGAAATGCACGGAAGATGTTTCCTGCACCAAAGTGAACCCAAAACGGCTTTTCGTGGGTGGCTTTTGCTGTTTTCTCTCTATCAAACTGAGGCAAAGAATATCCCTTTGCTTCCCATAAAGATGTATCTTTGATACCGTCCTTTGTCAGTTTCATTTTCTATGTGTACCTCTTTAGTCATATTTTCAAAGTCTTTAGATATTGCTTATGTTCTGCACTAACTCTAAAACTTTCTATTGCTTTTTGAATAGCTTTGTTATGTGTCCAACTATCAAGTTTTTTATTCTCGATAATCTTTATGCTCTCTTCATATTGCTTTGCAAGGGCTGTTGCAAAATACCAAGCGACCATCATCTTTAAATAATAATCATCGCCTCTTTTTGCACTAACCAAATCTAAATACTCACTCTTAAAATCTTCTTCAAGAAACTCATTCATCAGCATACGAATACCAAAGCGCGCTGTATAAACGTGAGTTGAAGCTATCCATTGCTTTATAAACGGTAAAAGCTGTTGATGATGCTTCTTAAAGACTTTTGGGCTTGATTGGTCACAAACAGACCAACAATCAACAAACGGAAGAAACTTTTCAACTTCGTTTATACACTCATCAAAATCTTTAATAAGCGAAATCAAAAAGAAGTGAATCATATTCTCTTCGTAATAAGTATGCGGCAGCGTTTTTAAAAAGGTTTGTGCAACTTGCGTTCCAAAAAACTTTTTAGCAATCTGCCGCATTGCAGGAGTTCTAACTCCGATTATGCTTTCTTTTGGAATATTGGGAATGAGCTTTGCTACAAACTCTTTATACCTAATATCTTGCTGAGCTAAAAGCTCTTCATAAACGTCCAATCAAAACTCCTTTACAAAATGCTTTATCGGTATAGCTTTACGTTGCTTCTGTCAAAAGACTTTTCGCATGCTTCCCAAAGCCCATTTAAATATGTAGCTCCTAAAGCTCTGTCGTAAAGTCCATAACCTGGCATAGCTTTTTCTCCCCAAATCATTCTGCCGTGGTCTGGACGGCTAACGCCGTCAAAGCCTGTTTCATAAAGCGTTTTGACAATTTTGAACATATCAAAAGAGCCTGTGCTTGATAAATGTGCAGACTCTTGGAAATCTTGCACAGGGTCATCTATTGCAGTGTTGAACTTTAGATTTCTGATATGTGCAAAGTGAATTCTTCCTGTTGCGGCTTTTATCATTTCGCAAAGGTCGTTTTTGCGGTTTGTGCCGTATGAACCTGTGCAGAAAGTCAAGCCATTGTGAACATTGTCTACTGCTTTTAGCATACGCACAACATTTTCTTTGCAAGTAATGATTCTAGGAAGCCCAAAAACTGGCCACGCAGGGTCATCAGGGTGAATCGCCATATCGATGTTGTATTTATCGCAAACAGGCATAATCGCTTTTAAGAAATAGACGAGATTGTCAAAGAGCTTTTCGTTTGTAATGCCTTTGTAAAGCGAAAAGAGTTCTTTGACTCTAGCCATTCGCTCTGGTTCCCAACCTGGTAAAATGAAGCCGTTAGAATCTTTATCAATAGAGCTAAACATTTCTTCAGGCTTTATTGCGTCTACAGCCTTTGAATTGTATGCAAGAACGGTAGAGCCGTCTTCACATACACGAGCAAGTTCACTTCTCGTCCAATCAAACACAGGCATAAAGTTATAGCACACCATATGTATATCTTCTTGCCCAAGGTTCTCGAGTGTTTTTATGTAGTTCTCTATGTATTTATCTCTATCTCCGCCGCCGATTTTTATATCGTCGTGAATATTTACGCTTTCAATGCCTGCTATTTTAAGTCCTGCGTCATTGACTTCTTTCTTGAGTTTTTGAATTGCGCTTTTTTCCCATGCCTCGCCCACAACTGAATCATATAAAGTTGTGATAACTCCGTGAACACCAGGGACTTGGCGAATCTGCTGTAAGGTTACGGAATCAAATCCTGTTCCGTACCATCTCATTGTCATTTCCATTTCTTTTCACCTTGATAAAAAGTTAAAACAAACGGCTACAAAGCTGAGATTGTAGCCGTCAGCCTAAAAAAGATTATTTATTCTTCTCTTTGTAGATTTTGTTTGTCATATCTACGATTTTTTCAATATTGAGATTCTTGCAAGAAGTTACATACTCATTCCAATCACGATTGATGTCTTTTTTGCCTGTTACAAAGTTGAGCGTCCAAGCATTGATATTGTCGATGAGCGGAACTGCCCAAAGCGTGAGCTGTTCTCTTTGGTCTTCGTCAGGAGCTGCTTTTGGGTCAACCTTTGCAATTGTCTTGTATTTGCCATAGCGAGAATACAAGTCCTGTACTTCTGGAGTAAAGTTGTCTGTAGATTCCTCTGTTGAGTGTCCATAGAAATAGTTTCCGCCTGCATATCCCCACTGAAGTCTGATATCTACATCACCTTCTGCGCCTGCAATGCCAAGACCGCTACACTTAAATCCAGGAAGAAGCTGCTTAATTTTCTTTCCATCAACATCAACATAGTGCCATGTTTCGTTTTCAGGTCCCCATTTAACAAGAGAATATGCGTCTTTTGAATAGAAGAGCCAGTCAACAAATCTCATCATCTTGATAAACTTTTCTTTGCCGAGGTCTTCAAGCGCATTTGTAGAAATCATTACGCCACATTCAAGACGAGCTGTTTCAGCAAGAGCTTTTGAAGTTCCTGACGGATACACTGTTACATAAGTAGAACAGTTACCTTTGCCTAAGATTTTTTCGATGCCAACTACATCAGAAGCCATCTGCGCTCTGTTCGTAGACATAATAACGGTCTTTCCGTTGTAGAACTTATTATGTGCTACTTCATCAGATTGTGTAAATGTTTCAGGGTCGAGGATTCCGTCCTTGATAAAGCTGTTTGCAACTGTGATAAACTTCTTGAAGTCTTCGCTGATAGAAGATGAGTAAAACTCTTTTTTGTTCCAATCGTATTTAATGCCGCCGTTAGAACCTTCGATTGCCCAGCCTGAAAGCACGTTATATGTTGAGCCCATGAGCTTTAAAAGGTTACCGCCAGAACCTTTTCCAGATTCTCCACACCAAAGGTCAGACCAAATATAATCGCTTTCGCTGCACATACCTTGACTGACCATATATTTTTTCACGTTCACAAGCACATCATGCAATGTTTCCCATGTCCAATCTTTTTCGAGTTCGCGAATATCATAGCCAGCCGCCGCGAAAATATCATCACGCACCATAATGGTGTAATCCTGCAAAGCTGCTTGATGCATACCAGGCAAGCGATAGAATTTACCGTCGCTTTGCTTGATTGTGTTAAGGTCGGCTTGCATATCATATTTTTCTGCGAATGCAGTGAAGTTCGGCATATACTGCGTGTAATCAGAAACCGCAACAATTCCGCCTCCAGAAACATATTGGTCTTCTGAATAGACTTTTGGAATGATGTATGTAGCCGCGCCAGAGTTAATTGCAAGGTTTACTTTCTGCGGATAATCGCCAGAATCATAAGAAACAACATCGAGATGAACATTTGTGATGTCTTCAATTTTCTTGAAAAGACCTTCTGTCTTCCATGTGTCTGTCATTGGATACCAGGACGCATCGCTAAACGAAATCGAATATGTTACAGGCGTGTCTGAATGAAACGGAGTATCAACCCCGAACTGATAATCAATAACGCCTGGTTCCTCATTGCTTGAAGATGTCTTTGCGCTGTTCTTTCCGCCGCAACTTGCAAGCAAGGCAGTAGCCGCAACAAGAGCCGTCGCGCCAAAAAGTTTTTTCATACCTAAATCCTCCGAAAAAAATTTCTTCTATATGTATAGGAGCTTCTTTATATAAAAAGCCCCTCATTACATTACTCTTTTACTCCGCCAAGCATCATACCCTGAACATAGTATTTCTGAATTGTTGGGTAAATGCAGATAATAGGAAGAGCCATTAGCACCATAGAGCAAGATTTGATATTTGCCGCAATCTGCATTTTTTCTGCGCTTACATCTCCTGGGTCTGCACTGGTAGAAGCACCACTGATGATTGTACGCAAATAATATGCAACAGGCCACATATCTTTTTTGTCGAGATACAAGAATGCGTTATACCAGTTGTTCCAATAACCTACGGCATTGAATAAAAGCATAGTAGCTAAAATAGGCATAGAAAGCGGAAGCACAATGTAAATCAATGTTCCCATTGGGCTTAATCCGTCAATCTGTCCTGCTTCTTCAAGCGAGGAAGGAATACTTGAGAAAAATGACTTCATAAGAATGATATAGTATGTGCTTAAAAGGCTCGGAATAATAAAGCCTGCAACATGGTTTACAAGATGAAGCCGCTGAATCAAAATGTAGTTTGGAATAAGTCCGCCGCCAAAATACATAGTGAAAATAAGCATTTTCATAATGATATTGTTGCCCCAAAGCTTTGTTTTTGAAAGTGGGTAAGCGATAAGACAGCTAAACACCATAGAAGCCGCAGTTCCGATAATCGTATATACCAAAGTGTTCTTATAGCTGAAAAGGAAGTCGCCTTTTTTGAGAACAGATACATACGTTGCTACATTGAAATGCACAGGAAGAATAGAAACTTGCCCCTGCATAATAGCTTCTTCAGAAGAAAGCGACTGCGCCACAAGGTATAAAAATGGGTAGAGCATAACAGCACAAACAAGAGTCATTATGACGGTATTGAATGCTCTAAAAATCTTGTAGCTTCTCTCTTCTCTTACTCTCATAGCTTTGAGCGATTGTGTTTTACTTGCTACCATAATACAAAATCTCCTTTTTCTTATCTTATCATTACCACAAGCTAGAACCAGAAATCTTTCTAGAAGACTTATTTGCAAAGGTAAGCAAAATCAAGTTTAAAAGACCTTCAAAAAGACCTACTGCTGTAGCATAGCTATAATTTCCAGAGCCCAAACCTAAGCGGAAGACAAAGGTAGAAATAATATCTGCAGTTGAATACGTCATAGGGTTGTAAAGCAAGAATACTTTTTCAAATGCTGCTCCAGAGCCGATAAGTCCGCCAATATCAAGAATAAGAAGCGTCGTAATCGTTGGCATAATGCAAGGAATGGTAACGTGCCAAACGCGCTGGAAATGGCTTGCTCCGTCAACCTCTGCCGCCTCATAAAGCGACGGGTCTATTCCCGAAATAGCTGCAAGATACAGAATTGTTCCCCAACCTAAACTTTGCCATACGCCAGAGATAACGAAAATCGCAGGAAACCATTCAGGGCTTGAAATAAAAGAAATAGGCTGCAAACCGATGAACTTCAAGAATGCGTTTATAGGACCGTTCATAGAAACAAGCTCTCTAATCATACCAGTAACGATAATCATAGAAATAAAGTGCGGCAAATAAGAAATAGTTTGCACAGTCTTTTTTGCTCTATAACTTTTGATTTCGTTGAGCAAAAGAGCAAAGATGAGCGTAAGAGGAAATCTAAAAAGCAAGTAGAGAAGGTTTAAAGAAAGAGTATTCTTAAAGGCTCTCCAGAAAGAAGGGTCTGCTATAAACTGCTTAAAATACTTGAAACCACTCCAGTTATCTCCAAAAATGCTGTGTCCTGCACGATAGCGGCGAAAAGCAATAATGTTGCCAGCCATTGGAATATATCTAAACACAAGATAATAAATAACAGGAATTAACATCATTGCATAATACTGCCAATTCCTTTTCATGTACTCAACAAACGATTTCCTTTTAATCATATCAACTCCATTTTACTAAGATACAAGGCATAGCAAAAACTTGCATACTAGTATTTAATGTCTTTAAGTCTAGTATACACGGGTTTTACAGTTTGTCAAGAAAAATTTTTATAACTTGCATACTAGTGTTGACAACTGAAAAATGTTAGTGTATCCTAAAAACTATGATAATCAATGAAAAGAACAGCAACGAAACAACTCATGATTATGTGCTTAGGGTGATTAGCGAAAACATCGTTAATTTAGAGCTAAAACCTGGCAGTATGATAAGCGAACAAGAAGTTGCAAAATCGCTTTCTTTATCTCGTACTCCCATTCATGGCGCACTGCAAGAGCTTGCTAAAACAAAGATTGTAGAAATCTTGCCGCAAAAGGGCTGTCTTGTAAGCCTCATCGATATGAACCTTGTAGAAGAGTCTTGCTTTATCAGAAAGGCGATAGAATCGGCAGTAACGGTTTTAGCATGCGAAAAGGCTAGCAAGGAAGATATTGAGAGTCTTGAAGAGAATATTGTTCTTTTAGAGTTCTATTGTAATAAAAAGAACTTTGAGAAATTTATGGAATATGATAATGCGTTTCACCAAGCGATGTATAAAATTGCAGACCGTGCGCTTTGCTATTATACCGTACAGCTTATGAATATTCATCACAATCGCTTTCGCACGCTTCGTATGCATATTTCCAACACAGGTCGCATTGTAGAAGAGCACATAGCTATTCTTGAGGCAATGAAAAAGAAAGATACAGAGTTAACACTCAAAGAGTATCAAAATCACATAAATCGAATGTCAGAAGACGCAAAAGAAATACAGGAAAAATATCCTGAGTATTTCAAGCATTAAATAGAGGTCAGTAGATAGCTGGAGGTGTAAGAGTTATGCTAGTAAAAAGCATAGAACAAGATTTGTGCTTTGTGTGCGATGAAAATGAGTTTTCAGGCGTACAGAAAATATCGCTGAAAGTCGCAAAAGATATTGAGCGCGTGTTTGGCTTTTTTCCGAAAAAGTCATATTCACTTGGCGATGTCAAGAAAAATGCAGTTGTGTTTGGCACTGTCGGGAAGTGCGCACTGCTCGATACAATGGAACGAGAGGGCAAAATCGACCTTTCTCACATCAAGGGAAAGAGAGAAGTATTCGGCTTTTTTGTCCTTGAGAATACGATAGTTATCGCAGGAAGCGACAAGAGAGGTACGATTTACGGGCTTTTCCATATCTCAGAGCTGTTAGGAGTTTCGCCGTTTGTTGATTTTGCTGATGTTGTGCCTGCAAGAAAAGACTCGTTCGAGTTCACAAGTGAGCATACTTTCATTTCAAAAGAGCCATCGATAAAGTATCGCGGATTCTTTATCAATGATGAATGGCCAGCATTTGGCAACTGGAGTTTAAAGCGATTCGGCGGACCTAATGCGAAATGCTATGAGCACGTTTTTGAAATGCTCTTGCGTTTAAAAGGCAATTATCTGTGGCCTGCGATGTGGTCAGCGGTGTTCTCTTGGGACGGTCCTGATTTGAAGAATGCAGAGCTTGCAGATGAGTACGGCGTTGTTATGGGCACAAGCCACCACGAACCTTGCTGCAGAGCAGGAGAGGAACATCGCAAGTATCGCAATACCACAAAAGAATACGGCGATGAGTGGAACTTTCAGCACTGTCGCGAGGGAATTACTCGATTTTGGCGCGACGGACTTCGCCGAAATCGTCCGTTTGAGAACATCTACACAGTGGGTATGCGCGGAGAAGCAGACACGGCAATTCTCGGACGAGAGGCGACTCTTAAAGACAACATCGATTTGCTCAAAGACGTACTCAACACACAGTATAAGCTGATGAAAGAAGAGGTTAATCCAAACCTCAACGAAATCCCGCGCTTGCTTGTTATGTTTAGCGAAGTCGATAAGTTCTATTTCGGCAATAAAGACACACAAGGCTTGAAAGATACCGATTTGCTCGACGGCGTTACAATTATGATGACCGACGACAATTACGGCGTTTTGCGTGCTCTCCCAGATGAATCAATGCGAAATCACAAGGGCGGATTAGGGCTTTATTATCACTTCGATTTCCACGGCGGTCCACATTGCTATGAATGGGTAAACGAAAACTATCTTCCAAAGGCGTGGGAACAGCTCACAACGGCGTATGAATGGGGCATCCGCGATGTGTGGATTGTCAACGTAGGCGATATGGGACTTTTAGAGTTCCCGCTCAACTACTTTATGGATATGGCGTATGATTACGAAAAATACGGTTCTCCAGACAAATGCAATACAAAGAAATGGACACACGATTGGCTCTATAAACAATTCGGTTCGTATTTCGTCGAAAGCGATATGCAGAAAATGGAGAGCCTCGTTCAAGATTACACGTTTATCACAAACAGATGTAAGCCTGAAGTGATGAACGGCAAAATCTACGACACACGTCATTTCGGCGAGGCAGATGAGCTTTTTGCAAAGGCGCAGAGCATCGTTGAAACAGCGCAGTATCTTTTGAGCCGTTGTCCTGACGAAATCGAAGGCTCATTCTATGAGCTTGTGTACTATTCAGCAGCAGGAGCGGCAAACGTGTACCGCATTTGGATTGCTTCGCAGCGCAATCATCTTTATGCAAAGCAGAATCGCATTGAAGCAAACGATTGGGCGAAGAAAGTTGACGAGTTTATCACATTTGACACCGAGCTAACCGACGCATATCACAAAATCGACGGAGGCAAGTTCTATGGCTTTGGTCTTTCCGAGCATATCGGCTTTGACCACTGGAACGACGAAGACGACAAAAAGCCGATTTTGATGAATGTGTATCCGTCAAAGAAGCCTCGCCTCGTTGTAAATCCGACAGACCGCGCAGAATATCTCGTCGGCACTGATTACAGCGAAAAAGAAATGCGAATCGACGCATTTTTGAACCCAAATGCACAGAGCTTTGCTATAGACCTCGCACCATCTAACGAGATGGAAATCCCATATACTGTTACGTCATCTGTACCGTGGCTTATCCTTTCGCACGAAAAGGGCATTGCGCTCCACAGACACGACACATTAACTGTAACCATTAACCGCGAAAAGCTCGCTCAAGCAGGCGGAAAAGGAGAAGGAATTGTGCAAATCAATGCCGTTTTAGGCGCGCAAAAAGGATTGATGAAGCTCATCTTTAGCGCACAGAACGCCGAATCCTTGCCAAAAGCGACAAAGGCAAACACCTACTTTGAAACAAACGGCTACATCTCAATTTTAGCCGACAAATACTCTGCAAAGCACGACGCAAAAGACTTTGCATTCTCTCATCTTGACGGCTACGGACGCACAGAATCTGCAATGAAAGTGCTTCCTGCATTCCACGAGCCGTTTACAAAAGAAACTGCCGATGTTCCGTATCTTGAATACACATTCGTCGCCGAAAACGAAGGCGATTACACCGCAGAGTTCTATTTCTCTCCAACGAATCCGCCGCTTATCGACAATGTTATGGAATACGCATACAGCATAAACGGAGGCGACCTCGTCGTGAAAAACGTCGTGGACAAAGCTACGTTTGTAACGTATTTCAGCGAAGAATGGATGTATGGTGCGGAATACAATATCCAAAAGCGTAGAGTTGTTGTGCCTGTGAAAAAGGGAGAGAACACATTGCGATTCTATGCCTATGCGCCGACATTGGTACTCGAAAAAATGGTGCTGTTCGCTCAAGCTAAAGAGCCGCGCTCTTCTTATTTAGGTCCAAGCGAAAGCTATAAGCTTTAGCTGCTTTTTACTGTACAGTAAATTCACTCTTTAGTGTACGGATTAGGGGGTCTTTAGTGTACGGATTGGTCGCTCTTTAGCATAGCAATGTGAGGGTCTTTAGCGTAGCGATTGGTCGCTCTATACTGTACGCTAAAGAGTGGCTTTACAAAAAAATAAAAAAAATACTTGCATTATACAGAATGTGTGATAGAATGATAGGTATAAGGTGTATGACACACCTAGCCGCGAAGATAAGAGATAATACTTCCGCGGCAAATGATAAGAAGCCGTGTAGACCATTAAGGAAGCTAACACGGCTCTTTTTTGTATTGAGAAACCAACGTGTATATGCTATAATCTATTTGGAAAAAATATGGGGAAGCAAGATATTGCCGAAAAAACATTGCTGTCGTATAACGATGTTTTTGCAGATATACTAAATGTCTTATTGTTTGATGGAGAACAAGTTATTGATAGAGCATCTCTTTCTGATGCACAAACATTTTCTCAATACAAAGACGCTAATGGTAATATCCGCGAGCAAGAACGCGATGTGGCTAAATATTGGAGCAACGGAACATTTTGTTTAAGTATGTTCGGGTTTGAAAATCAAACTAAAAATGATAGCTGTATGCCGTTAAGGGCGATAAGCTATGACGGAGCTGTCTATAGAGAACAAATAAACAGCAAGAAAGAAGACCGCTTTCCTGTCATCACGTTAGTATTATATTTTGGTACAAAACAGAAATGGAATAAGCCAAAAACGCTAAAGGATTCTATCAATATAGATAAGCGGCTTTTGCCTTTTTTCCACGATTACGGAATAAATGTATTTAATCTTGCATGGTTGACAGATAAGCAAATAAATTCATTTAAAAGTGATTTTCGTATTGTGGCAGAATATCTCCGTGCTGTTAGGATAGGAAAAACAGAAGATTGGCCGCGACAGAAAATTGATTATGTAAGCGAAATCGTTGATTTGCTCAGAGTTATTTCAGATGATGAAATCTTTTGTGATATGACAGATTTTATTATTGAAATGCAAAGAGAAAAAGGAGGCGTTAACGTGTGCGAGTTTGTGCAGAAAATAAAAAACGAAGGCATTGCGCTGGGACGAAACGAGGGCATTGCGCTAGGACGAAACGAGGGCATTGCGCTAGGGCGAAACGAGGGCATTGCGCTGGGTGAAAACAATGTGCTGAACCTCATCTCTAAACTATATGCTGCAGGCAGAGGAAACGACGTGGAACGAATGGCAAAAGACCACGAATACCTAAAGAAAATAATGGGAGAGTTTCAATAAACAGGCATTTTATGCGCAATTTAGTAGAAGTGTTAAAAGATACATTATTGAGATGCAATACAGACGCTGTTTTGATGGACTCGATAGCAAAAACAAAGAGCGCGCAACGTGTTTATCTTGAAAACGAAAGCATAGAGCACACGCCCTTTTCTAGCAACAGTTTTTCCACTCAAATCATCGTCAGCACGAAGAGGAGCTTTGAAGCTGCTGAAAGCTACTGCAAGGCTTCTGAAAAAGTAGCGGTTTTGAACTTTGCGAACAGCTTTAATCCTGGCGGAGGAGTGTTGTTCGGAGCAAGAGCGCAAGAAGAAAGTTTGTGCCGCATATCCACGCTTTATCCTGCTCTTATTGATGAAACTGTTTTTTCTGCATTTTATGGACGGCATCGAAACAAACTCGATAACTTCAAAGCAAACGACGACATTATCTATAGCCCCCATATCACTGTATTTAAAGACGATAACTCGTTAGAGCCTTTGAAAAAAGAAGATTGGTACACTCTCAATGTTATTACTTGTGCCGCGCCAGACTTAAACGACGGAACAATACGCAAAGAAGAATTAAGAGAACTCTTCACAAAAAGATGGAGGCGAATATTAGAAGTCGCACAGGTTAACGATTGTACGGTTGTTATTCTTGGCGCATTCGGGTGCGGTGCGTTTAGGAATCCGAGTGATTTAGTTGCAAGCTCTGCAAAAGCCGTTTTGAGCGAGTTTCAAGGCTCTTTCAAAACAGTGGAATTCGCGGTTGCTTGCCAAAATGATTGGACGAATTACAACATATTTAAGAACGTTTTGAATTCATAGTTTTTTCTCAATAAAAAAGTAATTTAGAATACACTATTGACAATATCTGATGTGTATTGTATATTCTCTACTGTAGTTACCGACTGTTCGGTTACCTATAGAGAATTATGGCAGAAAACACTAAAGAACGAATCCTACAAGCAGCTTTCTCTTTTTATCGCACACCGCTTTTTCGCGAGATTTCTCTTTCTGAAATCGCAGAAAAAGTAGGGATTACAAAAGCAGCGATTTTTAAGCATTTTAAAAACAAAGAAGCATTAAGCAACGCTTTAAGAGAAAAAGTGTATGCAGATATTTCTGTCGTTCTTTGCGAAATGCAGGAAAAATACAATAATTTGCAAGGCGATGAGGCTTTGCCGCTTGTAATCGAGTTCATTTCAAAACACCAAGAATATATGAATTATATCTTGAGTACGCTTGAAGAAGTTTCAGAAGACAGCTTTGTTTTGCAGCTGAAAAAATATGGCATAACGCTTTTAAACAATATTTATAACGATGACGGCACAATCAAAGATTTAGGCGAGTATTTTCAGAGCGTATTCGTCAGCACAACGATGTTTGTTTTCGTGATTATTCGCCAAAATATCAACGAAATCACCTGCTTAGGCGAAGACGAGCGCTCGCTAAAAGAGTTCTCGCACAACCTTACGCGCCTCATTTGCGACGGCTTAAACGGAAAAGACGCACGCATTTCTGTTTTGCGGCTGACAGAAATCGACAGCATTTGTGTAAAGAGCTTAGAGGGGCTTAAAGAAATTGACCGCGTACTTTTGGCTATTGCAAAAGTGGTGTCAAAATCGGGCTTTTCAAAAATTACCATAGATAAAGTCGCAAAAGAGCTAGGAATGGCAAAAAGCAGCCTGTATACGTGGTTTGCGAATAAGAATGAAATGGTAAAAACGCTTATACAGAGCGAAATAAATCAGCTTTACGGCATTATGGTGGAGAATATGCAAAAAATGCAGACTTCGGGCGAAAGGCTGTATGTAATGTTGCAAACGGTGTTGGCATATTTGACGAATCGACCTGAGCTTTTGGACGTGGCGAAATGGCTTCAGATGTCTGATGTAGAACTGATAGATAATTCTGAAAAGCAAAATGAAATTATTGACTTTTTTGCAAAGCAAGAGATTTTGACAAATCTGCCAGATTTAGGGTTCGGCGAAATGGGAAATAATTTAGTGAAATTTTCGCTTGGGTGGTTCTTTGCGCTGCCAGTTATGCTTTTGATTCACGGGCGGACGCATAACTTTTCAGCCCAGATTCTACAAGCAGCGATGAAAGATATGTATTTTATGGTGCAATTCGGGGTAAACAATGCAAACAAAACATAAGAAAGAGAAAAAAATAACAAATATTCTCATTATGGTGGGAATTGCGATAGTAGGTTTGGCTATGATAGCTTGTATCACAGCAAGTGTATTGATAGCGTTGCATTTGAGATAGGAGGATTGAAATAGAAATGAATCTGAACAAGAAAATGGCGGCTTGGGTTTTGGCGTTTGCTTCTATGGGAGCAAGTATAAGCGCACAAGAGAGCGTGAAAGTTGAACAGTCGGTAACTCTTACGGTTGACCAAGCGGTAAGCTATGCGCTCGAAAACAGCCGCACACTCAAAAGCGCAGATATTGACCTTGAGATGAAAGAAAGAGCGGCAAAATACGGCTGGAATGTTCTGTTGCCTACCGTGCAAGTGAGCGGCACGATGAGCAGAGCCACGGAATATTCTCCGCAATCTGCCGCATACAGTTCAATTTTCAATAAATTAACAGGTGGAATGTATCCAGAGAAAACAGATTTTGCTGACGAGGAAGACCATTGGACTCCGGTCGGCAATGTGTCGATTGGGTGGAACTTTTCGCTTGCAATGCTCAAGCAGATAAAGGCGAGCAAAGTAGCATACGAAGGCGGCAAGATTTCTTTAGAGCAAAGCACAAATGAGCAAGTTCTTTCTATAAAGAAGCTCTTTTATGCTCTTTTGTTGCAACAAGAAAGCCTAAAGATACAGCAAGCCACGCTTGAAAATTCCCGTCAGCGAATGGTACAAGCGCAAACGAACTTTAGAAACGGTATTGTTCCTGAGCTGAAATATTTACAGACGCAGGTTGATTACGAAAACAAAAAGCCTGATGTGGACACCGCAGAGCAGAACTTGAATAATCAGCTTGATACGTTTGTATTTTTAATCGGTATGCCTGTCGGTACACGTCTTTCGCTTGAAGGGGAAATCAATCCGCACTACATCGAAGCCGACGCAGACAAGTTAATTGAGCGATACGGCTCAAACAGCTTAGAGATAAAGGCATTGCAAAATAATGTTGATTCTCTCAAAGAGAATATGAGCGCAATCGATTTACAAACGTGGACACCAGCCTTGAGCATAAATTATGCGTGGCAGCCTGCATATATCGGAGAAGACGGCGCATTCCACTTCTTCAAAGACCTCGGCAAAGACGACAAGTGGTACGACTCAGGGGCTTTGAGTTTTACGCTTGCGTGGAATTTGACAAATGCGCTCCCGTGGTCCAGCAATCAGCAAAAGGCGAAAGACATCAAGCAGAATCTTTTGAAGTTAGAGATTTCGCTTGATATGCTCAAAGAAAATCAAAAAGTGGCTGTTCGTAAGGCGGTCGATACGCTCAATCAGGCGCGCGCTCAGATTGAAGCGATGGAAAGAAATGTCAGCTTGGCTCAGCGGGCTTACGATATGACGTATCGCGCATATCGCAATGGAACAACAGAACTTCTTGATTTGCGTGATTCAGAGCAATCGCTTAATCAAGCAAAACTCGGGCTTGTGAATCAGAAATACAACTATATGACTGCATTGCTCGATTTGGAAAATACGCTTAATGCGGATTTGACTTCAGAAAGGGAATAGGAGATAGATATAATGACTGTTTTTTCAAAGACATCGAAGATGTATTTTACAAAAAGCATAGTTCTTTTGGCTGTTGCGGGTTTAACGCTTGTTTCTTGCAAAAAGCCCGGTGCAGCGGCAGCAAAGGCTAATGAGGAAATCGAGGCGATTTATGCGGTGAACACATTCCGCACGACAGAAGGCAATATGGACGATTACCTTGAGTTCGGCGGCGATGTGGCGAGCGTGAGCGCGGTTGCTGTTATGCCTGATATGGCGGGAAAAGTTTCTCGTATCCGCTTTAGCGTGGGCGACACGGTAAAAAAAGATGATATTATTGCGTATGTTGATGCGAGCCGACCGGGAATGAACTACAGCGCAAGCCCTGTAAAAGCTCCGATTGCAGGACGCATTACAGCCATTCCGCCAACGGTGGGAACGATGGTGAGCCAGCAAACCGCGATTGCAACCATCAGCAACACAGATATTCTTGAAGTGAAAATCAACATTGCAGAACGCTTTATCAGCCGCATTAAAGAAAAGCAAAACGCTATCATTACATTCGACGCATATCCTAACGAGAAGTTCGAGGCGTATGCGCACGAAGTCAGCCCTGTTCTCGACACTTCTACACGAACAATGAGCGTAAAACTTCGCTTTAACAAAAAAGACGACAGAATTAAAGTCGGTATGTACGGCAGAGTAAAGCTCATCACCGACACTATTCAAAACGCGCTTATCGTGCCTACAACTGCAATCGTGCAGAAGAACGAAGAGCCGTATGTATATGTAGTTTCTAACCGCAACGGTTCACAGGCAAGCGTTAGGCTTCAGAAAATTGAAGAGGGAATCAGCGTTGACAATATGACAGAGATTATTGACGGCTTAGTGGCAGGAGATGAAATCGTTATAAAAGGTCAATCTCTTTTGAACGACGGCTCTAAAGTAAATGTTATCTCTGTTTCAGAGCTTGACTAATCGGGAGTAGCAAATAGATGACTATATCAGAACGATGTGTAAACAAGCCAGTTACGACACTGCTTGTGTTTTTAATTATGATTGCATTGGGCATTTTCTGTACATTCAAAATGCCTGTCGATATGTATCCTGATATGGACTTGCCGTATATGCTCGTTATGACGCAGTATAAGGGCGCAGGTCCTGAAGAGGTGGAACAAAGCCTCACGAGAACACTTGAAAGTTCTCTTTCTGGTCTTTCGGGCTTAAAGCATATTCAATCGCGTTCAATGTCGGGAATGAGTATGGTTATTCTCGAATTCAATTTCGGCACAAATCTTGATGCGGCGGCAAATGAAATACGCGATAAGATAGACCTTGTGCGCTCGTATTTGCCAACCGACGCGGACTCTCCGACTACCATCAAGGCAGACCCGTCTCTTATGCCGATTATGACGCTCACCGTGTCGGGAAACCGCACCCCAGAGGAACTTCGCTCGTATGCAGAAGATATTATCGCGCCGAGATTGGAGCAACTCGACGGTGTAGCTTCGGCAAACGTTTCGGGCGGTCGAGAAAAGAGCATTAACGTAGATATCCCGCGCGACCGCCTTGAAGCATACGGGCTTTCAATCAGCTCGGTGGCGCAGATGATTGCCGCGCAAAACGTGCAGTCTTCGGGCGGAACTATCACTTCTGGCGACCTCAACTATTCGATTAAGACAAACGGAAAATATCAAAGCATTGACGACCTCAAAAACACCGTTATCTCTTACAAGGCAAGCGGAACGGGTGAAGTGCGTACAATCCGCCTTCGCGATGTTGCAGATGTTTACGAGGGCTACAAAGACGAAAGCACGTTGGCATATCTTGACGGCGAGCCGTGCGTTATGCTGGGGGTTCAAAAGCAATCTGGCAAAAACAGCGTTACAGCGGCAAAAAACGTGCGAAAAGCAATGAAAGATTTGCTTGCCGATTTGCCAACCGACGTGGATATTAAAGAAACCTCAAACACAACCGACATCATCGAGCAAACGATTAACGAAGTTGTAAACTCTGTTGTGCAAGGTGCGCTTTTGGCTGTTGCAATCTTGTTCATCTTCTTGCGCTCGCTCAAGAGTACGATTATCGTCGGTCTTTCTATCCCGATTTCCGTAATGATTACCTTGATGCTGTTGTATTTTCAGGGCATCACCATCAATATGATTTCTATGGCGGGCTTATTGCTCGGTATCGGTATGCTTGTCGATAACTCAATCGTTGTTCTTGAAAACATCTATGCGTACCGTCAGCGCGATGCAAAGCCAAAGGTAGCGGCTATTTTGGGTTCTCAAGAAATGATAAACTCTATTATGGCTTCAACGCTTACCTCTGTTTGTATCTTCCTCCCTATGCTTTTGTTCAAAAAGACACTCGGCATTATGGGACAGATGTTCAACGATTTGGCGTATACAATCATCTTCTCTCTTGTTTGTTCGCTCATCGTTGCTATGTGCCTTGTGCCTGTGTTGACTTCAAAGTATATGAAAATCGACAAAATCGTTGACGAGGGAAAATCAGGGCTTGGCTATTCGATAAACCGCGCATTCAACCGCTTTTTCGATTCTCTCGATACGCATTATGCACGCGGTGTGCGCTTTGTGTTGCACCACAAGGCAGCGTGTATCGCAGTTCTTATCGTCTTGTTCTTTGCTTCGATTTTTGCGATTAAGTTCGTCGGCTTTATCTTTATGCCAGAAACAGCGTCTAACACCGTCGGAGTATCCTTTACACTGCCGCAGGGAACAAAGCTCGAAGTTACCGAAGACACCGTTCGCGAACTTGAGCAGATGACAAAAGACGAGCTTGTCGGCGTGAAATACGTTACCGTTTCTATCGGCGGCTCAAGCTTCATCTCTTCGAGTTCTGAAACAAACACAGGTTCTATCACATGGACGCTGTATCCTCCAGAAGAACGACTTCCAGGCTACGACAATGAAAAGACGGCAAAGGAAAAGCTCCGCAAATACTTCGATAAGTTCCCGGGCGCAGACCTTGCTTTTTCTTCAAATGCAAACAGTGCCTCTTCTTCAAGCGGTATGAGCATAAAAGTAAAAAGCGATGACCTTGACCTCGTGCGCTCAACAGCGATAAAAATCGAAAAACTGTTAAAAGAGGAAGGCGGCGATTATATCACCGAAGTTACAAGCGACCAGCAGGACGGACTTCCTGAAGCAGAAATCATTGTAGACCGCGCGAGAATGTATGAGTTCGGGCTCAATATTCACTCTGTCGGCGCAGAAATTGCGGGCGCTATCAACGGAACAACAGCTAGCCGCTTCACAAAGAACGGAGATGATATTGACGTTGTTGTCCGATTGAGCGAAAAAGACAAAACAAGACTCGGCGACCTTGATTCTATCTCTGTGGTTAACTCGCAGGGGCAGCGTATTCCGCTTTCAAGTTTTGCGCACTACCAAAAGACGACCGCTCCTGTAACGATTTACCGCGAAGACCAATCTCGTATTATCAATGTTACCGCAAAGCCGATTTCAGGACTTTCTCTCGACAAAGTGCAAGCAGGGGTGAAAAAGCTCATCGATGACAATATCCCGAAAGAAGACGGCGTTACCATTTCATTCTCTGGCGATTATGAAGATATGATGGAAGCTGTCGTGAACTTTGGTCTTATCATCATAATGGCGGCTATCCTTGTATTCGTCGTTATGGCAAGTCAGTTTGAATCGCTTGTCGACCCGTTCATTGTTATCTTGACAATTCCGCTTTCGTTCATCGGTGTTGTCGCGATTTACGCGCTCACAGGCAATCAGCTCAACATCGTTACGATTATGGGTATGCTTGTTCTTGTCGGTACAATCGTTAACAACGGTATCGTTCTTGTTGACTATACAAACCTTTTGAGAAAGCGCGGATTTGAGCTTGAAGAAGCGTGCGTGCAGGCGGCAAGAAACCGACTTCGCCCGATTTTGATGAGTACGCTCACGACCGTTATTTCATTGATGCCGA
>CALDID010000175.1 GCA_937901865.1 uncultured Treponema sp. | reverse complement strand
CTTTCTCAGTATTCTTACGGATTTGTGGATATGGCGAAAGGCGACGGCGCAAATATAGTTATGGCTGGTATTGATGCTTTGGCTGAGGTGTGCGCAAATCCATTCGGTAAACAGGATGTGTTCATCGGTCTTTCTGCGGCGTATAACATTACATCAGCAAACGCAGACGGCGATATGAAGAGCGGTCTTTCTGTATCTGATTTGAGTTTGCAACAGCACAATGTTGCTGGAGAAGTCTATATAAAGAAGACATTTGCGGCTAACAACTATATGTTTTGCGGTGTTGCTGGAAATATGACTTTGCAGAGTATGAAAGGTTGCGTGAATGACATTGTTGACCTTGAGTATACAGGAAAGACAACTACATTCTATATGCCAATCGGTGTAGAGATGTTCTTCTAATAGATGTAAAAAACAGGCTGTGGTTGTAAAGCAGCCTGTGGCTGAAAAGCAGTGATGTAATAGAATGGGGAGAATAGAGAAAAATGGATAAAAGTTCGGTCATTTTTGGGAACAAAATAGACAGCAAAACGCTCAAAAAGGCGGCGGCGACACAGAAAAAGCTCATCAGAAAGTTCGGCGACGACCGCGATAAAACGTATCATTTGTGCGCAGAGCAAAACGATGTACTCGACGCATTCGGCGCAAAGGTGCTTCGGCTGTCGGACAAGCCGCTCGGCGCAATCCCAGAAAAAAGCATAATCATCGGCAATATCCGTATGGGCTTCGGGCATTACCGCATTTCTATGGCGATGGCAAGCGCGTCAAAAGCAATGGGCTTTACTCCGCTCTGGCTTGACCTTAATTCATTCCCCTCCACCACCTGCACAAAAATCATATCTTATCAAAACGAATTGTATTCCTTAGGCTCGCGGCTGTCGCAGAAATCTGCGCTGTTCAATAAATTGTTTTGGGAACCGCTCAATTACGAGGGCTTCAAAAAGCTCACCTACAACGCAGGCGACCAAAAAAACGCCGAGCTGATGACGCCGATTCTGCACGATATTCCGCGCAGTACGCCGTTTATTGCCACTCACGTTTGGCCGAGTCAAGCGGCAATTCACGCGGGATTTTCGCACGTGGTGAATGCGATTCCAGACAACTGGGCTATGGCGCTGCACTTGAGCGAGGGTGCGCTTCACACGGTGCAAACGCCGAGCGCATATATCGGCTACCGCACATTGCAGGGTTTTGCGGGCGAAAAGGTTTTACAGCCGATGAGCGCGCGCGACATCGTGTACACGGCTCATTATGTGGACGATGAACTGGTGAGAAACATCGAGGCAGACTGCGCGGCACGTCTTGAGAGAGCCGAAAACGGAAAGCCGCTTCGATTTTTGCTGTCGATTGGCGGAGCAGGCGCGCAGGGCGATTATTTTGCGGGTCTGATTCAGACGCTCTTGCCGTATATTGCGGAGAAAAAAGCCGCGCTGTATCTGAACATCGGCGATTACGAAAATGTGTGGGACTTTTTTGCTCAAAAACTGCCTGAGCTAAAAGAGATTGCAGCTCTGCATTTTAACGATTGGAACGCGACGACGGCGTTTGTGCAGAATGCGCTCAATGACGGCGGCTGCTCAGGCAAAGAAAGCGCTGGCGTGCACGTGTTTTGCCACAAGGATATTTTCCAAGCCGTGTACGCCACAAATCTGTTGATGAGAGCGTGCGATGTGCTGATTACCAAGCCGAGCGAATTGGCGTTTTATCCCGTGCCCAAGTTGTTTATTCAGCACGTCGGCGGGCACGAAAAATGGGGCGCAATCCGAAGCGCAGAGATTGGGGACGGCACGAGCGAAATGCCGAATCTTTCACACGCACAGGCGATGATTCAGCAATTCGTTGAGGAACGCGATATGCTCATCTCAATGTGCAATGCAATTCTTGCGGCAAAACGGCAAGGCATTTATAATGGGGCTTATCACGCCGTCGAGCTTGCAACGGGAGGTTTTGACGGCAAGGAGAGCCACTATGCCTATGCAGGCCGCTGAAAAGCGAAAAAAAGAGCAGGAAATGCTCAAGGAATCACGCATTAACGGGATTATCGAATGTACGTTCGGGCTTTTTGCCGAGCACGGTATCGAAGCAATTTCGATGAACGACATCGCAAAAGAAGCGGAAATCGGCGTTGCGTCGCTGTATCGCTATTTTTCCACCAAAGAGGATTTAGCGATTGAAGCCGCCGTTTATGCGTGGAATCTTGAGATACGCTTTTTTCGCGGTCTGTTTGAATCAGAGCGCTACAAGGCGATGACGGGCTTTGAGCAGATGAAGGCATTGCTTGAGGTGTTTGAAGAAGCGATTGTGAGCCAGCGGAGTTTTTTTAGCTTTATCTATTATTTTGATTCGTTCGTGAAAGCCGAAAAGGTGAGCGCAGAGAGGCTGTCAAAATACGAGCAGGCAATTTCGCGGGTGAACTCAATTATGGTTTCGGCGATAGAAAAAGGCAAATCTGACGGCTCAATAACGTTCGGCGGCGGCAGAAACAGCGTTATTGCGAGTGCAAGCGACAACGAGATTTATTTTACAATGCTGCATTCGCTGTTTTGTCTGTCGCAAAAACTCGCGATTTCAGGCGAACTGCTGGCACAGGACAAGGCGATAAATCCGCGAAAGCAAATTCAGCTGTTGATTAACATTATGCTAGAGGCACTGCGGTAACCTCACCCCTGCCCCCTCTCCTAGCAGGCGAGGGGTAGATATAGAAAACACAACGGAGGATACAAAAAGAATGAAATCATTAACGAAATCGAAAATATGGCTGTTTGCAGTCGGACAATTCGGCTGGGCATTGCTGTCGGGGCTTATCGGCACTTATCTGGTGAACTTCTACCTGCCCGGCGACGCAGACATCGCGGCGGGTCAGCCGATACTCATTCCGCAGGGGCGCGTTATCTTCGGATTTCTCACGGTCATCGGCTTGGTAACGGCGCTCGGACGATTATTCGACGCGGTAACCGACCCGCTCGTCGCCTCTTTCTCCGACAAATGCAAGAGCAAGGACGGGCGGCGCATTCCGTTCATCAAAGCGTTTGCCATTCCGTTTGCCGTGGCGACCGTGCTCGTGTTCTGCGCGCCGTTTCCTGCAACCGAAACGGGCAAAATCCTGAACGCCGTATGGCTCTGCGTGATGGTTTTGGCGTATTATTTGTTCATCACCTGCTACTGCACGCCCTACACCGCCCTTTACAGCGAAATCACGCACACCGAAGACGAGCGAATGATGGCTTCAACCGCAATTTCGTTCACGTTCATCGTGGGGCAGGCGCTCGGTTACTTGGGACCGATTTTCTGGAGCCCGCTCGCCGCAACAATGGGGCGCGTTTACGCAATCCGCACGGTGTTTGTGCTGTTCGCAGTCATTGCGCTCGTGTGTATGTACATTCCCGCATTTGCAATCAAAGAAAAAGACTATGTGGATTCCCAGCCGAGCCAAGCAGGCGTGTGGGAATCACTGGGAAAGACGTTTCAGAATAAATCATTCTGCGTGTTCATCGGCTCAGACATTTTTTATTGGATTGGCTTGACGATGTTTCAGACGGGAATCCCGTATTTCGTCAAAGACCTCATCGGACTTCCTGAAGCGTGGCAGGGGCTTTTGCTTGTCTTGATGACGGCGGTATCGCTGTTGTTCTATATCCCGATTAACGCAATGACGAAACGGCTCGGCAAAAAGAAGATTTTGCTGTTGGCGTTCCTGCTCTTTACGATTGTGTTCGCATTCACGGCATTTTCGGGCACATTCGCGGGCAATGACAATGCAACCATCAATTTCTTCGGCGAAGTGCCGCTGTACAAGCTCTTGCAAGGCTTAATCCTCGTGATTTTCGGCGCATTGCCGCTCGCGATTTTCGGGATTCTGCCGCAAGCAATGGTCGCCGATTGCGCCGAATACGACCGCAAGCTCACAGGCGAAAGCCGACAGGGAATGTTCTTTGCGGCGCGCACGTTCTGCTTCAAACTCGGGCAAAGTCTGGCGATGATTATCTTTACGAGCCTTGCCACGCTTGGTTCGCACGGCTTCGGCTACCGCGTTGCCGCATTGAGCGCGTCGGTGCTCTGCCTTGTCGGCGGCCTTGTCCTGCTCTTTTACAACGAAAAGAAAGTCCTTGCTGTAAACGCAGAATAGGTTTCGCAAGATAAGAAAAGCCCTCTTCACTTTGAAGTCTATTCCACTGCGAAGAGGGCTTTTTGTATCCGCATAATGTTACAGCGTGTAACAGCATAATGTTGCAGAGTGTAACAGCATAGTGTTGCAGCGTGTAACAGCATAAGGTTACAGTATGTAACAGCATAGTGTTGCAGTGTGTATCTGCGTAATGTTACACTCTGCTACTTTGTAAAGAATGTGCGCATTTCGCCTTTGCCTTTTATTTCCATCACGATTTCTTCTTCAAATGCGATGCTGTCTTTGCAAAGTTCCCACGTTTCAAGGCTTGTGTGGATTCGGTCGGGAATACCTGAATGTTCCATACGGCTTGCGACGTTCACAGTGTCGCCCCAAATGTCGTAAATGTACTTTGTTTTGCCGATAACGCCTGCAATAACCGAGCCTGAGTTTATCCCGATACGAATATTAAACTGCACAGCGGAAGTGCGGTTGAACTCTTTGACATCTTGCAACATTCCGCGCGCGTATTCGATAAGTCTTTCGGCGTGATGTTCGTTTTTGTCGATTAAGCCCGAAGCTACCATATAAGAATCGCCAATCGTCTTGATTTTTTCGATGTGCATAGCGACGGCGCGGCTATCGAATCGGCTGTAAAGGTCGTTGAGCGCGGTTACAATTTGTTGTGCGCCCATTCCGCTTGTTATGCGCGTGAAATTAACGATGTCGGCGAAGAGAACGGACACATTATCCACCTGTTCCGCGATTGTTGCGTTTGGTTCATTCTCTAATCGCTCGGCGACAGGAGCTGGGAGAATGTTGAGCAAGAGATTCTTGATTTTCTGCGTCTGCTCATCGACTCTCTGCTGCAAAATGCGCTCATTTCGCTGTACCGAGCGGATTTTATGCACTGCGATAAAGATTGCAATGGCAAACAGCGACAAAACGACCGCAACCCAAAAGCCGACTGTCTGATAAAAGAACGCTTCTTGTATAAAATTGATACGAGAATCAACCGCACTCACCACATTGTCGCCGTTCGCCGCGATGATGTAAAAGCGATACTTCCCCGTTTTCAAGTTCGTATACGAAACGACGCGGCTTGTTTCCCATTCAGAATAATTCGTGTCAAATCCCTCGAGCTTATGCGAAAAGCGGACGTGTTCCGAGGAAATAAAGCTCAAACCTGTGTATTTTATGCTCACACGCTTCACGCCAGCAGGGATAATAATCGTATCTGAAGTAGGGTAGAGCACTTTATCGTCAAGCATAATCTTTTCGATGTGAACAATGGGCTTCGTTTTGTTTGAATAGACTTTTTTGGGGTCGTAAATCGCAAAGCCGTCGATGAGCGTGAACCAAAGTCTGCCGAGCGAATCCTTCATCGAAAGGGAAGTGGAGGTAACGCCGCGTGTTTTCAGCCCGTCAGAGCGCGAATAGAGTTTCGGAGAAAGAGAGGTGTTCGCCTCGTTGATTTTTGACATCATCTTTTGCATTTGTATGCTGCTGATGCCCGTATTTGCTGTGAGCCACGCGTTTCCCGTGTCGTCAACCAAGAGCTGAAATATGCTGTCCGAGCCGAGCCCCGTCGATTTCGAGTAATTAAAGAACTTTCCGTCGTATAATCGGCTTATGCCTGTGCCTGTGCAAATCCAAAATGCGCCGTCGGAGTTCTTTGTTATCTTAAAAATGATGTTTCCCGCAAGTCCGTTTTCGGTTGTGTACTGATTGATGATTTTTCCGTCTTTCATCACGCACACACCGCCGCCGTCCGTGCCAATCCAAATAGAACCGTCCGCAGTATCTTCGTAAATGCACATTATGTACTCATTTGCAAGAGCATTTGCCTGCGTGAACGTGGCGATTTTGTTCGTCTTGTGGTCAACAATGTTAAATCCCGTCGTTGTTCCGACGTATAAATCGCCCGTGAGCGAGCTTTCGACGCAGACTCTCACCTTATCGCCCGTTAATCCGCTCTGCTTTGTCCATTGCCCCACGAGTTCGCCGCCCTCAGAAAACCTCACGACCCCAAGAGATGCATAAGTGCTGATTAAAATGTCCCCATTCTGCGCAATAGAAATATCTCTGACGCGCTTCTCGCCGCAAAACTCGGTGATTTCGTTGTATTCGCGCTTTAATCCGCCGTTTTCTGCAATGCTGTAGCACGCTACGCCTTTATCCAAGCCCAACCACACTCGTTTATCCAGTCCCTCGGCTATCGCATTGACCGACGAAGGCAATTCCACCGTCTTGAACAGTCCGAGATTGAGCTTTTGCACGCCGTCGTGGCTTGTCGCGAACCAAATATTGCCCTCTCTATCCTCCATAATCTTGTTTACGTTGCTGTCGATGAGCGAAGTCAGCTTTGAATGGCGCGAAATCTTGCCGTCGCGATACACAACTACTGCGGTATCGGTCGCAAACCAGATGTTTCCGCTCTTGTCTTGGATAATCGAATCAATCTTCGTGCCGTTATTCTCTCCGCACGACAAATCGAAGAGCGTCGAGGTCTTCGCGTCCACTCGCAAGGCGTAATGCGGCGCAATGCCGAGCCAAAACACCTCTGTATTGTCTTGCGCGACGCACGTTACAATGCTGTTTTCTAAAAACGGGTCTAAAATCTTGTATTTCTGTCCCTTGCCTGCGGAAAATACATATATTCCGCCCTCTGCCGCCGTCGTAACCCACATTTTGCCCACCGAATCGCAGTAAAGCGTCGTGCAAACGCTCTTCAAATCGCTGTGTTCGCGAATAAACGGCTCGTCAGGAGTAACGATGTCAAAGTTTTTCGTGATATATACCACGCCGCCCGCCGTCGCAATCCACATATTCCCTTCTGCGTCCTCTTCAATGTCGCGAATCGAGTTATTCGGCAGCCCGTTCGCCGTCGAAAAGGCTAAAACCTCTCTATTGCTGTCCATCACGATGCGAAAAACGCCCTCGTTGTTGCTTCCCACCCAAATCGCGCCGTCAGAGGCTTGAAAAACTGCGCGAGCCGAGGCAAAATCATACTTGTCGTCAAGCGCACGATTGAAGATTGTGAAGTCTATGCCGTCAAATCGCACCATTCCTTCATACGTTCCGAAATACATATAGCCCGATTCGTCTTGTATAATGTCGGTTACGGTGTTGCTCGGCATACCGTCCTCTGTCGTCCAGCCGCGGCTGACGTAATCGGAGAGAAAATCGAACGTAAAGCCTTTTGCTTCTATCGCTGCAAGGGCAGAACCGACAGAAAAAAGAAAAACTATCATCACACTGCATATTTTTCGCATAAAAATCCCCGTAATTATGATGTATCGACTTCAATTATACCATAAAACAAAAAAAATACTTCCCCAATTCGTCAGAATCAAGAAAGTATTTTCAAAAAAAGCTCTTTTGCCCGCTATTTCAACACAACGCGAACGATTTTTTTCTTTCCAGCCTTCAATACAAACTCGCCGTCAGCGTCCACATCGGCGATTGACACAACGGCTTTCACATCGCTAATCGCTTTGCCGTTAATCTGCGCGCCGCCTTGCTGAATCAGACGACGAATATCGCTCTTTGTCGCGCCTAATCCTGCATTAAAGAACAAATCTATCGCTCCAATGCCTGCTTCAACGCTCGCTTTTTCAATTTCCGCCGTCGGCATATGCGTTTTATCGCCCTCTCCGCTGAAAGCCGCCTTTGCGCCGCTCAACGCCTTTTCCGCTTCGTCTTTTCCGTGGATTTCTTTGGTAACTTCGTACGCAAGTCGCTCTTTTGCCGCGTTAATGTCGCCTGAAACGATAGAATCAATCTCTGAAACCTCAAGGAACGTGAACAGCAAGAAGAACTTTCTGACATCTGCGTCCGCAACGTTTCGCCAATACTGGAAGAAATCGAAAACGCTCGTCATTTCGGGGTTCAAAAAGATAGCTCCTTTCTCGGTTTTGCCCATTTTCTTGCCGTCGCTGCGTGTGATGAGCGGGAATGTCAAGCCGAAGACCTGATGCTGCTCGTTTAACTCCGCAGTTCCGCCAAGTTTGCGGCGAATAAGGTCAACTCCAGCCGTGATATTGCCCCATTGGTCGTCGCCGCCAATCTGCAAGCACACGCCGTGCTTTTGATGAAGCATATAAAAGTCATACGCCTGCAAAAGCTGATAATTAAACTCGATGAACGACAAACCGCGCTCTAATCGCTGCTTGTACGCCTCGAACGTAAGCATTTTATTTACAGAAAAACAAGAACCGATGTCGCGCAAGAAGTCGATATAGTTCAAATCCGCCAGCCAATCCTTATTGTTTGCGCTAAAAGCCGTGTTGCCGTCGAATCCGATGAACTTATCGAGCTGTTTTTTAATGCTTTCCACGTTTTCGTCGATTGTTTCATACGAAATCATCTTTCGCATTTCGGTTTTGCCCGACGGGTCGCCGATTCTTGCCGTTCCTCCGCCGATTAACGCCACGCCGTGATGCCCGAATGAGCGCAAATGGCGAAGAGCAAAGAACGGAACCATGTGCCCGATGTGAAGTGAAGGTCCTGTTGGGTCGCAGCCGACATAAAACGTGATAGGTCCTTTATCCATCGCCGCAGACAAGCCCTCAAGGTCTGTGCATTGCGCAAAAAATCCGCGTTCTTTGAGTGTTTCAATAGCTTTATTCATAGATTTTCACTCCTATAATATAAGAAAATTAGACCTGTTCGATAACTGTCTTTATCGGGCTTGACCCTATAATTCAGTAATGAAAACTGTCTTTATCGGGCTTGACCCGATAATCTTTTCGCTTATATCGCTATAGATTACCGTATCAAGTACGGTAATGACACAGGGTTCCGAACAGGTTTAATATAAGAAAAGTATATCAAAGTGCTTTTATCTGTGCAACACGGCTATACAACTTTTTTTTCTTTGTGATATAATCGCTTCTATGCGTGTTTTCCTCCTTTTTTTGCCTTTTCTCTTTCTTTCGTGCAATTACGGCTTTTATCTTTCGCTTTTCAATGAAGAAAGTGTGGACAGCCGCGCCGAAACGATGACTGTTTTGACAGGCGAAGACGTGCCGCGCGTCGATTCTGACGTTTTCAGCTTCATCGTGATGACAGACGTGCATTGTGGCGCGAGCGAGGAGCGATATAATGAGAAATTTTTTGCGTGGCTCAAAAATCAGCTCGCCGAAAGCGCGGAAAAACGCCCGAAATTCTGCGTGAGCTTGGGCGACAGCGCGGACGGCGGACACGAGAGCGAATACAAAGAATATAATGCGTTCATTTCGGAAATGGCAAGCATTGTCGAAGAGAAAACAGGCGACAGCGGATTTAAAACATACACGATTTTGGGCAATCACGACTTATATAATAACGGCTGGGAGCAATGGGAGAAGCTCGTTTTCCCGAAAACCTCGTTTTACACGTTCACCATCGACACGACGACTTCTCCCGTAACGCTTTTTTTCTTCGACTCCGCCAACGGCACGCTCGGCGACAGTCAGCGAGATAGTTTTGAGCGCGTGATAAAGCAAAATGAGAATATGGCTCTCGTTTTTTCGCACTATCCGATTTACGCAGGCGGAAATCTGCTTATGACGCTGCAAGACACAACGGAGCGGGCTTTGCTTTTGACGTGGTTTGCAAAATATAACGTGAAAGCGGTGTTTGCAGGGCACGCGCATAAAAATTACGGCTTCGATTCGGGCGATTTTCGCGAAGATGTTACGGCTTCTTACGTTTTCCAGCGCAATTTTCGCCTTGTAACCGTCGATACGCAGTCAAAAACCGTTTCATCAGAGTTAATCGAATACTAAAAAGCGTCAAAGACACATTTTTTAAGTGTTTTCGCAAAATAAAACCACGAGGCGTTACAAAAGGTATGCTAAAAAAACTGTGTCATTATCGGGCTTGACCCGTTTTTTACGCAGAATTAAACTGTCATTATCGGGCTTGCCCCGATAATCTTTTCTAAAACACTATAATAGAATTTTGAGAGATTCCCGTGTCAAGCACGGGAATGACATAAACTCATAAATCAGCATACTTTCCGTAACACTACCAGAATTTTACTTCAAATACAGTGTAGATTAAAAAATATAAGTGTGATATAATCCGAAAACGTATTGCAAAGAAAGATTTAACAGGAGTTTCAAGCCGCTATGTATAAGAGTGTTGACCCAAAGGCTGATTTCCCGAAGCAAGAAGAAGAAATCTTGAAGTTCTGGGAAGAAAATGACACGTTTAAGAAGTCTGTGTCGCAGAGAGAAGGCGCAGAGGATTTTATTTTCTATGACGGTCCGCCGTTTGCGACTGGTTTGCCGCATTTTGGACACTTTATCCCCTCGACGATAAAGGATATTATCCCGCGATACCAGACAATGAAGGGGAAACGTGTTTCTCGCCGATTTGGGTGGGACTGCCACGGGCTTCCTGTTGAAAACTTAATCGAAAAAGAGCTTGGAATTAACTCAAAACACGAAATTGAAGCGTATGGAGTCGCCGCTTTCAACGATAAATGCCGCGCTTCTGTCTTAAAATACACGGGCGAATGGCGAAAAACGATTACGCGTATGGGGCGTTGGGTCGATTTTGACAACGATTACAAGACGATGAACGCGGATTATATGGAATCGATTTGGTGGGTGGCGAAATCGCTGTGGGAAAAGGGCAGAATTTACGAGGGAAAGTACATCTTGCCGTATTGTCCGCGCTGTGCGACCGTTCTTTCAACTCACGAGCTGGCGCAGGGATACAAAGAAAAGCAAGACCCTGCTATTACGATTCGTTTCAAGGCATTGACGAGCTCTGACGCGCTGGGCGACAAGGATTTTGCGAACGGCAAGACGTATTTCCTCGCTTGGACGACAACGCCGTGGACACTGCCGAGCAATTTGGGCTTGTGTATGGGCGGCGAAATCGACTATGTGAAGATTCTCGACAAGAGTTCGCTCGATTATTACATCTTGGCAGAGAGCCGCCTTGCCTCTTACTACAAAAAAGCCGAAGATTACGAGATTATCTATAGAAGAAAGGGCGCGGATTTCATCGGCTGCACCTATGAGCCGCTCTTTCCGTATTTTGCACGACTCTCGGACGCGGCGACTTGCGAAAAAGAGAGCGGACAGAAGTGCGAAAAGGGCGCGTTCAGGCTCTTTAATGCGGATTATGTTTCTACAGAAGACGGTACGGGTATCGTTCACATCGCGCCAGCGTTCGGCGAGGACGATAGCAAGGTGTTCGCGGGAAGCGGAGTGCCGTTCGTCGAGCCGATTGACGCAGAATGTCGCTTTACAAAGGAAGTTTCAGACTATGTCGGTGTGTTCGTCAAGGACGCAGACAAAGATATTATGGACCGCCTCAAGAAAGAGGGCAAATTAGTCAAGAGAGAGACCGTAAATCACAAGTATCCGCACTGTTGGCGATGCGGAAGCCCGTTGATTTATCGCGGTATCGGCTCTTGGTTCGTCAAAGTCGCCGACCATCACGACGAATTACTGCGCGCAAACAGCCAAATTATGTGGCAGCCTGCTCATATCAAAGAGGGACGCTTCGGAAAATGGCTTGCAGGCTCTCGCGACTGGGCAATCAGCCGAAATCGCTACTGGGGCAACCCGATTCCGATTTGGAAATGCGAGGACTGCGGCGAGGCGGTGTGTGTCGGCTCTCGCGACGAGCTGAAAGAGCTTTCGGGCGTGTATCCTGAGGATTTGCACAAGCAGTATGTAGACAAAATCACGATTCCATGCAAGTGCGGCGGCGTGAAAAAGAGAATTCCTGAGGTGTTTGACTGCTGGTTTGAGTCGGGCTCAATGCCGTACGCGCAATTACACTATCCGTTTGAGAACAAAGAGTTCTTTGAGAAGCATTTTCCTGCCGATTTCATCAGCGAAGGACTTGACCAAACACGCGGTTGGTTCTATACATTGACCATTTTGGCGAGTTCTCTCTTCGATAAGCCTGCGTTTAAGAACTGCATTGTCAACGGCATTGTTTTAGCCGCCGACGGTCGCAAGATGTCGAAGAGTTTGCGCAATTACACCGACCCAGTTGAAGCGATTAACAAGTTTGGTGCGGACGCAATTCGTTTGTTCTTGATGCATTCCGCCGTTGTTCGTGCCGATGAGATTCGTTACAGCGACGAGGGCGTGCGCGACGTGGTGAAGAGCATTATTTTGCCGCTCTGGAACAGCTATTCTTTCTTTGTGCAGTACGCAAATATCGACGGCGTTACCTGCACGGGACACGAGTTCGACGAGAAATTGCCTGCAAATCCGCTTGACCGCTGGATTTTGTCGGTGAGCCAGAAGATGGTGAAAGATGTTACGGAGGCTCTCGACCGCTACGACTTGAGCGCGGCGATTGACCCGATGTTGCAGTTCATCGACCAAGTGAACAACTGGTATATTCGCCGAAATCGCCGCAGATTCTGGAAGAGCGGAAACGATGCGGACAAACTTGAGGCGTACGGTTCGCTGTATACGGCGTTGAAGACGTTTGCGCTGGTTGCAAGCCCGTTCATTCCGTTCCTTGCCGAAGAGATGTGGCAGAATTTGAAGACGGCGGAGGACAAAGAGAGCGTGCATTTGATGGATTATCCTGTGTATAACGAGCGATTCCACGATGCAGAGCTTGAATTCCAGATGGCGACGGTGCAAAAAGCCGTGATTATGGGGCGTTCTTTGCGCGACCAGTTCAATTTGAAGAACCGACAGCCGCTGTCTTCGGTGGTTCTTGTTACGCGCAATGCGGACGAAAAGAAGGTTTTGGCGAGTATGCAGGAAACCATTGCGGAAGAGCTGAACGTGAAGGCGGTTGACTTCCATGAACGCGAAGATGAGCTTGTGGAATACAGCGCAAAGGCGAATTTCAAGGTGTTGGGCAAGCAGCTCGGCGCGAAGATGAAGCTGGCGGCGGCACAAATCGCGAAACTTTCGGGCGAGGCGATTGCGCAGATTCTTGACGGCAAGAAAGTGTGCGTGAATGTGGACGGCGCGGACGTGGAGCTGACGACGGAAAATATCATCGTGGAGCGAAAAGAGAAAGAAGACCTCAAGGTCATCAACGACGGCACGCTTACCGTTGCGCTCGACACGAAGATTACGGACAGCCTCAAGAAAGAAGGCTATGTGCGCGATTTGGTTCGCGGTATTCAGGATTTGCGAAAGAAGAGCGGATTTGAAATCACGGACAGAATTAACTTGGTTATCTCTGGCGACGCGGATTTGAAGAGCGCGTTCGAGATGTTCAAGGATTTTATTGCGTCGGAAACGCTCGCGGCTTCTGCCAACTGGAGCGCGGACATCGCTGGCGCAACAGAGGTCAAGGCTGACGAAAAATCTTGGCTGATTAGCGTAGCAAAGGCATAACCTCACCCCCTATCCCCCTCTCCTAAAAGGCGAGGGGGTAATATCTGGTATATAGCGTTGAATTATGTTGAACGACGGCGAAGATTGGAAAACAACAGATGTGAATGTAGAAAGTCTCTGGCTTATCGACAAGCGCGATAATTCAG
>CALDID010000174.1 GCA_937901865.1 uncultured Treponema sp. | reverse complement strand
CATCATGGCACTCGGCGTGGGCGTTGCGGCGGTTCGCTCCAAAAGCTCAACTCAAGCAAAATCCGACACTTCCAATTCAGATGACAGCTTCGGCTTAACGGGTATCGCGTCAATCGGTCCTGTCGCCGCCGTGTGCGTGTACGGGATTTTGATGTCGGGCGCGAGCGGCGGAGAGGGTGTGAGCGAAATCGCTGAAGAAGCCGCCGTTTCAAAGAGCGTCTTTGCGACATTCGCCGATTTGCTGCCGACGATTCTGCACGAAGTGTCAAGCGCGCTGCTTCCGCTCGTTGCAATGATTATCATCTTTCAGATTTTCCTTATCAAAATGCCGCCGTTCCAAGTGATTCGTATGGTTCGCGGCTTAATTTATAGTTTCGTGGGCTTGGTTCTCTTCCTTCTCGGCGCGAAAGGCGGATTTATGAGCGCAGGCGAAACGCTCGGCGAAGTGTTGGGCGCGCTTGCGATTTCGGGCGAGAAAAAACTCGTGCTTTTCAACTCATCTGGCGACATCGAACGGCTGTTAGAAATCCCGCGCGTCGTTCCGCAAATCATACTTGTGCTGACAGGCTCGATTTTTGGCGCAGTCGGCGTGAGCGCAGAACCTGCCGTGTGGGTTTTGACCGACCAAGTGGAAAGCGTGTCGGGCGGCTCGATAAAACGGCGCACCATGCTCGTCGCGTTGAGTGCTGGCGTGGCGTTTTCAATCGGTTTATCGATGGCGAGAGTGCTGTTCGGCTTTTCGCTGTGGTACATTTTAATTCCAGGATACGCGCTGGCTCTGATTATGACGTTTTTCTGTCCAAAACTCTTCACGGGCATCGCGTTCGACTCTGGCGGCGTGGCGAGCGGACCGATGACGAGCACATTCATAATGTCTTTCACTCTCGGAGCAAGTGCGGCGAGCGGCGGAAACCCTGCTGTAGACGCATTCGGCGTGATTGCGCTTGTTGCGATGACTCCTCTGATTGCGATACAGGTTTTAGGCATTATGTACAAGGCGAAAATGGCGAAAAAATAGGGAGGCGAGAGAAAAATGGAAGATTACAAACTTTTGATAAGTATCGTGCCTCACGACAAAGGCGAGCGGCTGATTCGAAGCGCAATGGAATCGGGCTGTCAGGGCGGAACGGTGCTGAGCGGACGGGGGCTATCGCGGACGAACATCGCGGCGGTGCTGGGGCTTGGCGAGGAAGCGAAAGACATCATCTTGATGGTGATTGAAAACGGCGTGAAAGCGAGCGTAACGAATGCGATTGTGAGCGCGACACGGGACGAGAAGCGGAATTTCGGCGAAATGTTCTCGGTGAACTTGGGCAATTTATTGAAATCGGGCAAATTGAGCGGGGGAGATGAGATGGAACAGGGCGATTTTGACGACACAATGATAACGGTAATCGTGAATAAAGGATATGCGGACGACGTTATGGCGGCGGCGAGGAGCGCGGGAGCAGGAGGGGGCACGGTGGTGAGCGCGAGAGGCACGGCGAGGGAAACAGACGCACGGTTTTTCGGCATGCACATTGTGCCAGAAAAGGAAATGCTTATCATGGTGGTGAAAAACGAGGCGAAAGCGGCGGTGATAGAGGCGATAGGCAAATTGAAATGCCTGAAAGAGCCAGGAATGGGCATCGCGTACTCTTCCCCCGTCAGCGACTTCACCACTTTGGGCAAGAAACCGAGATAGAAAGAGGAGGCAGAAGATGACTGAAGAGGATTTGAAGCAAGCAGAACGATTTGCGCGTATGATTTCGCCGTGTCAAAAAGAAGTAAAGCTCGCACTTATCAATAAATTGTCTGCGGATTTGCTCAAAGGAGAGGAAAAAGACGATGTTGATATGAGTATTTTTGACGGGTTGTCTAATTCGTGGGACGACGGGCTTTCTGTAGAGGAAGAAACGGAGAAAATTCGTGCCGCCCGTGTTCAAGGCGTATCGAGAATGATTGGAACGCTGTGAAAATGCAGAAAAAATATCTGTTGGACACAAATATTTGCATTTCATTGTTAAAATCACGGTATGGAATTCGTGAAGAAATCATAAATCGCGGATTCCATAATTGTTTTATCAGTGAAATCACGATTGCAGAATTGTATTACGGCGCGTCGAAGAGCAAAAACAAAGAACAGACCGTGAAAGATGTTGATTTTGTGTCAGAAAAGTTCACGATACTTCCGATTTTTCCCGCGCTTGAGTTGTTTGCCGATATTAAGACGCGGCTTGAAAAAGAGGGAATGAGAATTGATGATTTTGACTTGTTAATTGGTGCTACGGCGGTCTTTAACGATTTAATTATGGTGAGCGATAACGTGAAACATCTCGGAAGAATCCCAAATATCACGATTGAGAATTGGACGGAGGGCAAAAAATCTTTTTCTGACTAATCGACGCAGAGAGAAAGGGCGAAAATGGCGTTTTCGGACAATCTACGGCGGTGGATTTGCTGGAAATGCTCATTTCGCTCAATCGACGCAGAGAGAAAGAGTGAAAATGGCGTTTTCAGGCAATCGACGCGGAGAAATTCGGCGGAAATGACGTTTCCAAGCAATTCATCGGGAGTGAAGAGGCTGGAAATGACGTTTCCGCCGTTTTTGTCGAGAAAAACTCGCTGGAAATTCTTTTTTCAAGCAATCGACGCAGAGAGAAAGGGCGAAAATGACGTTTTCGGTAAATCGACGCAGAACGACAGGGCGAAAATGACGTTTTTAGTAAATTCACGCGGAGAGGAAGGACAGAAAAAAATTTTTTCAAGCAATCGACGCAGAGAGGAAGAGCGAAAATGATGTTTTCGGTAAATCGACGCGGAGAGGAAGGGTGGAAATGGAAAAAAAATATTGACAGCGCGGAAAAAAAGGATATAATAGAGTTGTATTCACAATCGAAAAGGAGATAATATGAAAAGAATTAAAGTTGCGGCTCGCGTGAACGACGTGGACGGCATTAGCGATTCGCTTTTGATGATTTATCACGAAAAAAAGGCGCAGAATCCCGAAAGCAAGGTTGCCACTGACGCGAATATGACGGAAATCGTCGGCGAAATCGAGGATTTATCCGATAAAATCACGGTTGCGTCAAATCGCGCGAAAAAACCGCTCTCGTTAAAGCAGGCAAGTGCCGCGCGCGACGCGATTATCAGGCAGACAAGCAAGATTTTGGACGGGTTCGCCTCAAGTCCGCTCGAAGAATTCTCTGTGCCTGCAAAAAAGGTGTTTGCGGTGTTCAAAGAACCGAGCGCGGCAGTGTTGAAAGCGACACAAATGGGAAAATCACCGCTTGTTTCGGGCTTGATTAGCGCATTGGACGCGGTGAAAACCGAGATTGACGCTTTGCCTGGGGTGGCGAAGATGATAGAGGCATTGAAAGAGGCGCAGGCGGAGTTTAATTCGCTCGTGAAAAACTATGCCGACATCAAATCCGTGAAAGAAGAGAGCGCGAGCGACTTGAAAAAGAAGCTGTTGGATTCAATCAATGAAAAACTCGTGCCGTATATCACCGCGATGAGCAAATTGAACAAGGAATTTGCAGAGCTTGAGGCGCAGTATGATGTGATTATCGCGAAATCTACGCCGCAGCCAAAGAAAAAGAGCGCGGCGGCAAAGGACGGCGAGGCGAAAGGCGCAGAAAACGCTTCTAATATAGAAGAAAATAAAGCGGAAATTTCTTCTTAAAACGACCTCACCCCTCACCCCTCTCCCAGTAG
>CALDID010000173.1 GCA_937901865.1 uncultured Treponema sp. | reverse complement strand
TCTAGCTGAATACCTTGCAGGCGCGATAAATGCTTTGTGTTGTTCGTTACAAGAATTGCATTTTCCGCAATCGCCAACGAGCCTATCAAAATATCATCATCTTCTATCAATTTTCCAGTTCGTTTTAGATTCGCATACTGCTCGGCAGCTATATACAAATCCATATTAGTTGTATGCAAAATACCGTAATAAGCACAAACAGAATTAAAAAGTTCCTGCAAACGTCTTGAGCAGTTATACAAAAGTCCTCTTTGTACTTCATAATACACAATGTCAGGAATCATAATTATATTTCCGCTTTCAAGACATTTTGTCAGATGCTGCGCAACAGTTGCATTTCCTTCCATGAGGTAACTGACAATATTAGTATCAAGCAAATACAACATTTAATTTTCCTTGAAACGAAACATATCATTGCGGATAGATTCAGCTTCTTCGTGCGAAAGTGTGCCAAAAAGTTTCATTGCAACAGAGGAATCTTGTACAACAATCGGTTCTTCATCAAGAATCGTAATAATAACCTTCTGCCGATTTTTCAAATTCAGCTTTTCTGTTGGCACGCATACACCGTTTTCATAATATCCATTAACAGCAAGCATTTTTCACCTCCCATATTTCTATTCTACACAGCCACAGCCTGCTTCTCAAGCCACAGGCTGCCCCTATCACACTCTCCGTTGCCTATCTTCCCTCCACCGTCGCAATCTCGGCTTCAGTCAGTCCATACAGCGCATACACAAGCGCGTCTATCTCTGCTTCCAGAGCCCCCGTGTCCGCACCTATAAGTCGTCAACCAAAAGCACGCGGATTTCTTCGACTTGCCGCAGTTGCTTATCGTTTGTCAAAAAGACATCGCAATGATTTTGTATCGCTGTAGCAAGTTGCAGTGCGTCCATTGCCTTTACCCCGCGATATTTTGCGCGAATTTGGGAAGCATATTTTGCAACTTGTATTGTAAGAGGAAGCACATCAATAGCCGCATCTACAATAAGCGATTCAAAATCCGTAATCTTTTTTGGGCAGTTTTCTCTATATGGAACAACGCAATATTCTGTAAAAGTCAAAAGAGATGTGCAAAGCGGTATTTGAGAAATATAATACTCAGAAATACTTGCTCGAACTTTTTGCGAATAAAGTGCATTATCCTCAAGAGCATAGATAAAAGGTGACGTATCAAGAAAAATCTTAGAACCTGTCATTTTCTCTCAGCCTGCTCACAAAATTTTGTGCGTCTTCATTCCAAATATGAGTAGATGTATCGTATTTAGAAAAATCTAACGGCTTTCGCTCATTACACACATCTTTCTCATTTTGATACAGCAAAAAATCGATATACGAATCAACACTTTGCAACTGAATTGCAGTTAAAGTGCTTACCTTTTTTTCAAGTACCGCAATATTCATAAATCACCTCCATAACAATAGTATACCCCATTTCGCAAAGATGTCTTGCACGGGATTTCTTATCGCTCTCCATCAATCTCGTCTTCCGTCAGTCCATACAGCGCATAGACAGCCTCGTCTATCTTCCGCTCTATCTCGCTTGTGTCCGCTGTGCTGTTCGCTTGCTTTAAGGCGAGTATTTCGTCCACCAAGTCGATGATTTTTTTCTGCTCTTCTGTCGTCGCGTCGGGAAGAGGAAAGTCTTTTATATCCTGTATCAATATCTTCGGAAATGCGCCTTTTGTGGCTTTCGGCGAATGATTGAAATGATAAAACGTCGCAAGCTTTGAATTCAGAATACCCCACAAATATTTTAGGTTTGAAGTCTTCGTTTTTGCAATTATCACCAATATCTGCGGGTCATTGATATATGTTTCTTCCGTGTAGCAGGCAATAATCGACGGGTTTGTAATCTCCCTGACCAAGAGCCTAGGCTGCGTAAAAAATTTCAAATCAACATAGCTTGCACAATGTTTTCCATACTTTACAAAATCGCCACTTGCTACCGCCGAATACTTGCTTATATCCCGTCCATATATTTCTTGAATGAAAAACTCTTTGTTTTTCACGGGCGAATGCCAAAGTCGTTTTTCTTTTATTTTCGTTCCTTGCTTTTCGCCGAAAACTTTTACTAAATCAGAAAGTCGATAAGGAATATATCCTTGCGAGCAATCAAAAAAATTGCTAATTCTATTATTTTGTGCTTTCACTTTATTCACAATAGAAATTATGTGGGGCGTTAATTTAAACGCCAAGCCCCAATTCTGATTCATCGCCATTATTTCAGATTCAGAAAGACTAGAATTCTCTTGCGCAATAAGTCCCCTAAACGACTCTATGCCGTTCGTGTTTTTGTACGTTACAGTGCGTGTCGGCACGTTTGTTTTCTGAAAAATGATAATCGAGTTTCTAACGGTCGCTTCGTCAAAGATGTTGAACTTTGAACAATCAAGTACCAACTCCAGATTCCATTTGTCGAGCAAATTTTTGCGCCATTCTTTCGCAAACGTATTAAAAAGCCACGTGTTCGGAATGATGAACGACATAACTGCCATATCTTTGAGCAATTTTTGAGCAAGAATTGAAAAGTAATAGTAAATCTCAAAATCGGGAACTTTGCCCAGCGTGTCAATTACGGCTTCGCGATAAGTGTCTTTTATTGAAACGCCATAAGGTGGGTTACTAATCACAACATCAAAGCCCAAAAAACGCCCATCATCTTCCAACACTTCGGGGAACTCCAGCATCCATTCAAGCGAGTTTTTGTAATAGAGCTGAATTTCTTTTTCTTTGTTCTTGTCCATATCAAACAGCGATAACTGCGCCTCTTCTCCGAGTTTTGCCCTGAGTTTTTGTATCGTTTCATCAACTCCACGCTTATGAAATTTATCGCTATCATTTTTGTAAATGTTCACAGCTGTGCGATATTCTTTGATGAGTT
>CALDID010000172.1 GCA_937901865.1 uncultured Treponema sp. | reverse complement strand
GACAGAGCCTGTTTTGCCGTGCGCGTAAATCGCGATTTTTCCGCCAACCCAGTGGTCGCCGCCGCACATATACGGCGCGCTTTCGTTTTTCAGCATTTTCCCGTCAAGCTGTGCGCAAAACGTGCAAACGCCAGCAGAGGCTTTTTCCGCATCCACCAAGTGCAGCACGGCTTTATCTTTGTCGGGCGGCAAGCTCGTAAAGTCGATGAAGAATGAAACGTGCGCTTTGTCGGTAAGCGAGCCGCTGTCGATTCCAACGATTTTTTCGAGGCGTTTCTCCGCGTCTGACGGGTCTGTGAACGATTCGATATAGCAAAGCTGATACACGCCGTTTTGAAGACGGATTTCGACTCCTGCGTACTGTCCGCCGAGGAAAATCGCGCCTGCACGCTCGCCTTCGGCTAGGTTCGTTACGTCCATTTCGATTTCGGCGCGGAAATCTTCAAAAACGATTTTTTCGCTCAAAACGTTCGGAATGTCCCACAGAGTGCCACCGTCGCCGTTTTTGCACCGTAAGCAAAGCCCCGAACTCTCGCGCTTTTCGACGAAATCATCTTCGCACACGTTCGCTTGCCACTGCCACTGCAAGCCGTAAGAGCCGCGCTCAAAGCTATCGCTTGCCTGCGTTGCGCTCACGCCTTGCAATGCACGTTCGCTCAATTTTTTCGGCATTTCGCCAAAGTCAACAGGCTCGCCGAGCAATCCGCCGTTCGCTACCGCAGAGCCCATTACGCACCACCCGTCGCGCCATTCGGCTGGCTCAAGCGAAATAACGCGCCCGTAGATTCCGCGGTCTTGGAAATGCAGGAAATACTCCTTTCCTTCTCCGTCGTCGACAAGTCCGCCTTGATGTGCGCCGTTGATGTGGCTAGAGCCTTGTTCCAAAACGATTTGCTCGCTAAATGGACCGTGAATAGAGAAAGAGCGCAATTCCGTTTGCCAGCCTTGCTTTACGCCGCCAGCTGGAACAAAGATATAATAGAAAGAACCGTGTTTGTAGACTTTTGGTCCTTCGATTGTGGGCTGTGTTTCGTCGCCGATGAAGATGAAGGAGTCGTCGCCTATCGCTTCAAGGGTGTCGGGGTCTACCTCGAAAATACCAAGTCGGCTTTTGAATCCAATGCGGCTTTTTGCGTACGCATGCACGATATACGCTTTGCCGTCGTCGTCCCAAAATGGACACGGGTCGATAAATCCGCGCGCCTCTTTTACGCACCGAAGCGGAGTCCAGTCGCCTAAGAAATCCGTCGCTTCCGTTACGAAAATCCCCTCGTCTGGCAAGCCGACGGTGATTATAAACTTTCCATTGAGATAACGGAGGGAAGGTGCCCAGATTCCTTTTGAATGACGCGGCGCATTGTACTGCGGCAGGGGGATTGATTTTGCTGCATAGCCCACAAGATTCCAATGCACCAAATCGCGCGACATCAACAGCGGCAAGCCAGGTGCAAAGTGGAAACTCGATGCCGTCATATAGTAGCAGTCGCCGACGCGAATCACATCGGGGTCAGAATAATCTGCAAAAATCACGGGGTTTGTATATTCCATATTTTTATCTTCTCTCTTCTCTCATATTTCGTTCGTGCATAAAATAAAAAAATCGCTCGAAGTTCAATCCGACATTCGAGCGATTTTCACGATTACTATTCGTTAAACTCTTTTAGAATGTCTGCAACGCCAAGAGCTTCTGAGTCTGTGCGGTACTTTTTCATACCGTCTTCAACGCTCATCACGCCCATTACGACCTTTGACAACACTTCTTGACGCAACAGCTTCAAATCTGACGACACCTTTGTGTACTTTCGTGAAACTGGCAAGATTGGAATCTGCACATAGTTTGCATTCAAGTCATCATACGATTTTAGGAACTCTGCGCTGTGGTCAAGCTTCTTGTCTGTAACTTTGAGCGGAGTAACGGAAAGAGCTGGGTCAACGAAGGCTTTTAGCTGAACTTCTTTTGGATTTGGAATAGTCGGCAGCGGAACTAAGTGGTCGCCTTCCTGCTTCCAATGCAAATCCTGTACGCCGCTCTGGAACAAAACCTGTCCCTCGCCGCCGTCGTTCTTGTATTCCATAAAATATTTGAAAATCTGTGCAACTTTCTCAGGGTTTCTTGATGACGGGATACACCACACGCTCGGCATTACGCGATAGTAATATGATTCTTTAATCGCCTTGAGCGAAGATACGGAGGCTGTCGGAATATTTGCTTTAATGCGGTTTGAGAGAGTGTCGCACCATGTTCCTGCCCAATAAGCAAAAACGCCGACTTTTCCGCTATACCATTCATCGCGGCAAGTAGAAGTCTTGTTCGTTACGACCTCCATATCAATCAAGCCCTCTTTATACGCATCTTGCAATCTCTGCAATGCCTGCGCCATATTGTCTTGAGCCATTCCATCGACCCACTTGCCGTCTTTGCCCTTTACGAAATCAGGCTTTGCATCTTGATAGAACTCACGCAAATACTGGTCTTCAAAAACGCCAGGAGCAGTAAGAGGAACTGTACATTCTGGGATTTCGTCGCGGAAACGGCGAAGCATTGTGATAAACTCATCGTATGTTTCGGGCTGCTTCATTCCAAGTCGGTCGAGGAAGTCTTGGCGAACATAGGTAACAACGCCGTTCGGCATTTCCTTTGGAATACCATAGTAATGCCCATTGATTGCGATAGAATCCCAAATGCTTTTATCGATGGTCGTAGACAGCTCAGAGTTTTTGATATAATCTGTCAAATCTGCAACTGCACCCTGCTTCACGAATGCTGCAAAGCGGTCGCCTGCAAGGTCAAATACATCAGGTGTTTCGCCCGAAGCAAAAGCAAGGTCAAGAAGCTGTGAATATTCGTTATTTGAAACAATATTCAAGTTCATCTTTATGCCTGTCAGCTTGGTAAACTCTGCTGCCCATTGGTCTGTGCCATTCTCTTTCTTTAGACCGTCGTGCACCATCCATGTGATTTGTGCAGGTTTTTCCACTGCTTTTTCTACATTCACAGCTGCATTTGATGATGAAGAAGCTGCGGCTGAAGATTTCTTTTCTCCGCCACAACTGCTAAATCCCACTGCAAAAGCCATTGCAACAGCAAAGCTCGCAACGCCTTTATTCAACCTTATCATAAAACCCTCCACCGCATAAGCGGCTTTACAAAATTAAATTATCACTCAACTCACTTTTATGCAATTATTCTTTGACTGCACCAATAGTAACACCTTTTACAAAATATTTTTGCAACCACGGATACACAAGCAAAAACGGCAATATCACAACCACAACAACCGCGCTCTTTAACATTTCTTCGGAAGCAGATAATACAGTTCCTGAAATGCCGTCAGACAAAATAAGCTCACGCACTTTCACTTGAAAGTTCGTCATTTCAGGCTTAGTAATATACAGAATAAAATTCATATAGTTATTCCACATACTGACGGCAATAAAAAGACCTACAGACGCAAGAGCTGGCTTTGACAATGGCAATACAATTTTGAAAAAAATTCCCATCGGAGAGCATCCGTCCATTTCGGCAGCTTCATAAAGCGTTGACGGAATACTCTCAAAAAAACTTTTCATCAAAATGATATTATACGCGCTTAAACCAACTGGCAAAATTACAGCAAGGTAATTATTCATAAGTCCAACGTGTTTTACTGTCAAATAAGTAGGAATAAGTCCCCCCGAAAACAGCATTGTTATGAATATCATATTTATCAAAGCTTTGTGACCTGGCATATCTTTTTGTAAAATAACATATCCTGCAAGAGTCGTTAGAAACAAGCCGATTGCAGTACCAGCGATAGTAGTCAAAACAGACACCACGAACGGTAAATACAAATACTTATTTTTGAATATAGACTCATACGCCACAAAGTCAACTTTTCTGGGAATAAGACGCAATCCATACGCAGTCGGGTCAATAGAATCAACTAAAACTTTTATAAGAGGAAGCACCATCGCACACATTGTTAAAGTCAAAAAAACATAGGTGAAAATAACAAAAACAGTGCGCCCAATGTACCCTTTCTTTAATGAAAGATGTTCTGTCATCATAATATGCCTTCTCCTTTTATTTTTTTACTTGCCTTATTAGCTAAAAGCACAAGAATTACAGAAATCACAGACTTAAACAATCCTGCTGCAGTTGATAAACCGTAATCCGCATTATCAATACCAATGCGATAAACATACGTTCCAATTACATCAGATACATTCTGAACCATTGCATTTTGCAATACCCATACTGGGTCAAAAAGATTTAACACTTTTGCAAGATTCAATATAAACACAATTAAAATAGTGTTTGCAATAGACGGAATGGTAACATACCAAACTCGTTGTATACGATTCACGCCATCAATAATTGCAGCTTCATATTGCTCTTGGTCAATTCCTGCAATAGCTGCTACGAAAATGATTGTTCCCCACCCAGTTTCTTTCCATCGCTCAATAAAATAAAACACAGGTCGCCACCATTTTTCAGAAGCAAGGAAGTAAATAGACTCTCCGCCAAAAAATTTAATTACAGCATTTACATAACCATCTTTTGGAGAAAGTATAATAGTAAAAATTGAAGCAACTACAACCCAAGACATAAAATGCGGAATATAGTTAATCGTTTGAGTGAGTTTTTTAAACCATACACAATTTATCTCATCGATTAAGAGTGCAAGTCCAACACTAAAAATCATACTTAAAACAAGATTCATACAACTTATTTGAAGTGTGTTTTTGAATGCTCGCCAAAACAGTTTACTTGAAAACAAGGTAGCAAAGTTTTCAAGACCAATCCATTCAGGTTTTCCAAACGGCGTGTAATCATAAAACGAAAACACAATTCCAAACATTGGAATATAATGGAAAATCAATAACACAATGAAAACTGGTATAAACATAACGTAAAACCAAAAATATTTTTTCATTGCTTTGCGTAACTTAGTGCTTTTTGTGTTCATACAAATAGTATAGCATAGAAAATAAAATATAAAAAAAAACTTTTTTCACATAACCGACATATTTTTGAACAAAAATTGAAAACACATTTAATTATCTGTCAAGAAAGAACACATAAAAATCTTTTATAGCACTTGCAAGTAATTAGAAGTGCTATTAAAATCGGTTTACAGTGGATTTTCGACGGAGGAATTCTAATGAACGCTAATATACTTATTATTGAAGATGTAGCAGAAATGGCAGAGCTTGTTTCGATGTATCTCGAAAAAGCTGGAATGACAACAGAAAAATGCGAAAGCGCAGAAATCGCTCTCGAAAAGCTCAAGGTTCAAAAAGCTCCAGACCTCGTTATTTTGGATTTGAATTTACCAGGAATGAGCGGTATGGAATTCTTGAAGATTTTCCGCGAGGAATATAAGAAGACAATTCCTGTTATTATCGTTTCAGCTCGTGACGCAGATGAAGATATTATCACCAGTTTGGGATTCGGTGCAGACGAATTTGTTACAAAGCCATTCAGTCCTCGAGTGTTAGTCGCTCGTGTGGAAGCAAACATTCGTCGTCAAGTTACAAGCGAAGCCGCCGCAGAAGCTACAATTTCTTTTGGTGACTACACATTGTATCTGAACAGCTGTGTTTTGAAAAAAGGACTAGAAAAGATTCCTCTTTCAACAAAGGAATATGAAGTTCTTGAATATATCGTAAAGAACAGCGGGCAGCCTCTTTCTCCAGAGAAAATCTACAACGGTGTTTGGAAAGCACAATATGGCGACATCACCGCTGTTGCAGTTTATATCCAGCGACTTAGAAAGAAGATTGAAGATGACCCTGCAAATCCTCGCTTTATCAAGACGATGTTCGGAATGGGCTACCGTTTTGATATGGGGGATAAATGAAAATACGGCACCAGCTTAGAGTGTTTATAATAGGAATGATTGCCATTCCTATTATTTGCTCTGCTTCCGTTCCGCTTTTCTTGTACATAGCTTCTCCTGAACGAGTATTGATGAAGGGGTACAAGGAAATCAAAAAACTCGAAAATCTTGAATTGGAAAATGAAGATTGGGAAGTTGTTAGACAGGAGCTGCTTAATGTGCCGCCAGGAGTGCAAACCGCAATAATTGCGGAACATTCCACGGTGTTATTATCTACAATTCCAAATATGAAAGTCGGCTCTGTCTTAAATGATTCAGAATTGTTAACATTTTTAAGACATACGAGTCGTAAGTATTTTTATCAGGTTGTAACGCCTCAATTAAAGTCCGATGTTAATTTCTTAATCATTCACCGCACACCAAAAGACATGAAAAAACCTCGCAAAGAACATTGGTTTTTTATGCCTATTTGTGTGTTCGTTGTAACATTTGAGATTTTTTGTCTTTTCATGATTATTACTATCTCAAATAATATTTCTCACTCGATTTCTCTTCTAGAAAAAGATACAGACCGCATTGCGTCTGGAGATTTAGATTTTGATTTAAGTTCGGAAACAACCCCAAAACATCTAAAAAACAACGAAATTACTTCCCTTGCACAAAACTTAAATAAGATGCGTCTCTCTCTAAAAGAGGAAACAGAACGGCGTACTCGTTTTGTAATGGGTATCAGCCACGACCTCAGAACACCTGTAGCTTTAATCAAGGGATACACTGAAGCATTAGCAGATGGGGTCGTTTGCGAGCCAGAAGAAGTAAAAAAATCTCTTGCAGTTATCGGTGCAAAAACAGAGCAGCTTGAAACAATGATTGATTCTTTAATCAATTTTATGAAGCTAGATTCAACACAATGGCGGCAGCAGCTTTTGCCACACGATATAGTGCCAATCATCAAAGACTTTGCACACACTGCAGAAATGACAGGCACTGTATACAAACGAAATATAAAAGCTCAATTATCTCTTTCCGAATCTATAAAAATTCCTGTTGATAAAATGCTCTTTTCGCGAGCACTCGAAAATATCTTTTCAAATGCTTTGCGATATACAAAAGACGGGGATTCTATTTTGATTAGTGCAGAAGAGATGACAGACGAGCAAAATGCTGCAAAAGTCGTTATCACTATTTCTGACACAGGAATAGGCATAGAAAAAGAAGATTTAGCCCATATTTTTGATTTGTTCTATAGAGGAACAAATAGCCGCCGTGAACAAGGAATGGGGATAGGTCTTTCTGTTGTAAAAAATATTATCGACACGCACGGTTGGAAAATATTTGTTGAATCAGAACGCGGCAAAGGCACTAATTTCAAAATAGAGATTCCTCTGTAATTTTTTATTTATGCTATAAAAAATGCGTACACATTACAGGCGGTAAGATGTACGCATTTTTTTGCACTATATTTTATAAAATTTCTTCTAAAAACGTATTGAGAAATAAAATACCTTTTTCAGTAAGGGCATAAAAATGCTCATTTTCTTTTATGTACATTTTTGCATCTCCCCTACTCTGCCACTTATGAAAGACACCGTCCTTTGCGCCTAATCGAGTTCCTAAATCTTTAGAAAATCGTCTTTTATATTCTTCTGCACTCACCCCCGAAAGAAGACGAAAGCCCATTATCAAAAACTCTTCTTCTTGTATTTCCTTTGATAACTCCTCATTTTCTCTAGGAATAGTTTGCAGAAGAAATTTTTTATCGCTCGCCGTCCAATATGCTATATACTGCTTTATATCATTTGTATTTGTCCAGCGGAGAGCGTTTTCGTATAAGCTGCCTGTTGCACCGCTTCCGCAGCCAAAATAATCTTCTAAATGCCAATATGTACAGTTGTGTTTGCTTTCGTGCCCTTTTTGCGCAAAATTAGACACTTCATATTGCAAAAATCCCCTTTTCTCTAGCATTTCTTTTCCTAAAAGCCACTGCTCATCGCTCTCGTCTTTATTATAACGTACTTCACCGCGTGAAATCCGCGAATAAAGAGGCGTGCTTTCTTCTATCATTAACGAATACAACGAAATATGATTAGGAGCAAAAGAAATAATTTCTGCAAGGCTCTTTAAAAATTCATCTGTATTCTGCCCTACAAGCCCTGCTATTGCATCTAAGGAAAAAGAGCCATGCCATATTTGTTTGATTATTTCGAGAGCTTTTAGAGTTGTTTCTCTTGTACACCGTCTGTTCACAGCTTGCAAAGCAGAGTCATTAAGCGATTGCACCCCTACAGAAAGTCTATTCACTCCAGAAGAAAAAGCCGCCTGCAACAGAGAAGGCGTTATATCATCAGGATTCATTTCTATAGTGAATTCACAATCTCCTTTATTGTTTTTTGCAACAAAAGAACACAAATCTTCTATCTGCTCATTTGTCATTAAACTCGGTGTGCCGCCACCAATATATACAGTGCGCCAAGATGAAATAGTATAGAATTTCTTTAGAAAGGAAATCTCATTTTTAAGCGCACTGATATATTCGTTAGGTACATTTTTTGCACACGGAACACTGAAAAAATCACAATAATCACATTTTCTGCGACAAAATGGAATATGAATATATAAAGATTTTGTTACGCTGTCCACAATGGCTCAATATCTTAATAAAACTTGATTTTATTGAACGGAAAATAACACAAAAGAGCTTTTCCTTTTATTCTATCGCTTGTAGAAGCACCCCACAATCTTGAATCCGTACTTTCTACTCTGTCATCAGCAAGCACAAAGTATTCTCCTGCTTTTAGCTTTATCTCATCAAAAGAACCTATTGCCCCTAAAGACGTATCCCACATTACAGGAATAGAAAAAATCTGCACATTGTAAGGCTTTTGAATAAGCTCAAACTCTGTCAAAAAATGCGTTTGGTCAGCAGGCTTTATATAAAGCACATAATCTCTCATATAAAGAGTGTCGCCAGGCATTCCCACAACGCGCCTTACATCAAAGTTTTCCGTCATTCTGTCTCTATTGACATACGGGAAAATTTTTCTTGCTGTGATGAAGCTCAAAAGCTGAGAGATAATTCTCTCTTTGCGTTTTAGCATTTTAGAACTGCCATTTTGCACTAAAACCACATCACCTCGTTTTGGTGAAGTAATAAGAGGCGTTACAAATACACAGCTTCCCTCACTCACATTTTCGCCCATTGAAGCAGATTTCACCCCTACAGGATAGAGAACAAAGCTGTTTACAATGGTAATAATCAAAAAAACGATAACAACAGTGATAACAACTTTGAAAACTTTGCTATCGTGGTCTCGTTTCCAATCACTCGCATATTCGTATATGTCTTTCTGTTTAGCCATACTATTACAATATCACAGACTTCAATCCCTTGCAAGTAACACAAAATCAGTCTATACTATAAATATGGCAGAGAAAGTCAAATTTATCGCACAAAATAAAAAGGCTCATTTCAACTACTCTATTGAAGAGAAAATTGAATGTGGCATTGAGCTATTGGGAACGGAAGTTAAAAGCGTAAAAGCTGGCAGCATTTCGTTTGCGGATTCTTTTGCAGAAATAAGAAACGGCGAAGTTTGGGTGAAGAATTTTCACATATCAGAATATTCTTATTCTTCTATCTTCAATCACAAACCAGACCGCGAAAAAAAGTTGCTTCTGCATAAAGACGAAATAAAACGCCTCGTCCGCAAGGTTGAAGAAAAGGGATTTACTCTTATTCCTCTTGATTTTTATCTGAAACATGGTATCGTTAAGATGACTTTAGGTGTTTGTAAAGGTAAGAAGTTATACGACAAACGTGCCGATATTAAAGAGCGTGATGTCCAGCGCGATATGCAGCGAGAGTTTCGCAACAGATGAATAAAATAAGAGAGTCTCTAACATTTGCTATAATTCTCATATTTTTCGCATTTTTTCCAGTGTCTTTAAGTGCGCTTCCTGTTGATTTTTATGCAGCAGTGTCCGCATCTAAAGACACAAATATGATTAGAATGACAGAGAATCTCTATTTTCAGCAATTATCGAATCTTGAAGGCTATACCGTTTCTGACAAGCGACCAGAAGAATGGAAAAAGAAGGAAAGCGAAGAAGACGAAATAGAAAAAATCGTTTTCTTTGCTGAAATCCAAGAATCGCCCGACACAGCAGGGTGGATTTGTATCTTAAATGCTATAAATCAAAAAAGTGGCGAAAGAAAAACGCTGGTAAAAATCTATGATTCATACTATAAAATCCTCTTAGACGCAAAACTTTCACTGCAATCGCTTTTATCATCTTTTGGAATGGAAGAAGAAGCCCAAAATGAAAGTTCGAAAGAATCTGTTGCAGGGCAAGAAAAGAGCGAAAAAACAGCTTCTATAGAAGATATAGCTGGTAACTGGACAGGTGAGCCATACATAGAAAAAATAGTTATTCTTAGAGGTGGAAAAGGATTTGTCATCTATAAAAATGGAGCTTCAATGACAATTCAAGTATCTATCTCAGGCTCTTCAGTGCATATACAGCAAGTTGGTCGCCCCAATGCTTCATATTATCCAGAACTGCCGCGCGACATTGCTCTTTCTGTTGCGCGCACAGCCTCCCCAATCGAATGGGAGCTCTCCCTCACTGATGAAGACACACTTTCTGGCATAAAATCTACACTCGAACCGTCTAATAATTCTTCAGGCGCAGAACAAGCAAATATCGAAGTTGTGTGGCAGCGCAAACGATAGTTTTTTTTATCAAATAGAATGATTCGATTTATCAAGTAATGCAGCTAGATTTACCAAGCAGTGCAGTTGGATTTACCAAGTAAACCTATTACGTTTACCAAGTAAATGGAGTCAATTTACCAAATAAACAAGATGCGTTTATCCGTATAAACTCAGTGCATTTATACGGTAAATCAAACTACATTATCCGTATAATTTTGGCAAACCCCAATTTGCAACTTTTCTTATTAAAATTAAAAAAAAGTTGCAAATTCAGAAAGTGTGAATTATAATTATAATTACTTAAAAATATATCGGGGGACAACCAACATGGAAATTAAGGAAGAACCAAGAGTCCTTGCAATCATTCTCGGTGGCGGCAAGGGTACAAGACTTTACCCATTGACAAAGGAACGCTCAAAGCCTGCTGTTCCTTTTGGCGGAAAATATCGTATCGTAGATATTCCTATTTCTAACTGTATCAACTCAGGCTATCGCAAGATTTATCTTTTGACACAGTTTAATTCAGCTTCTCTTCATCTTCACATTGCAAATTCTTACAACTTCGACCGTTTCAGCAAGGGCTTTGTAGAGATTCTTGCAGCAGAACAGACTTTGGAACATTCTGGTTGGTACGAAGGAACTGCGGACGCGGTAAGAAAGAATATGTCTCATTTCCGCCGCCAGAATCCTACCCATTATATCATTCTTTCAGGCGACCAGCTCTATCGTATGGACTTGAGAAAGTTTATGGACGAGCATATCGCTTCTGGTGCAGATATTACGATTGCAACAACAGCGGTAAATCGCCGCGACGCTTCAGGCTTCGGCATTATGAAGATTGACGGCGAAAAAAAGATTACAGAGTTTATGGAAAAGCCTGCCAAAGATATGAATATCGATGACTGGAAGATTCCTGAAAACGCTCGCGGTAATTTACCTGAAGAAAAAGAATATCTCGCTTCTATGGGTATCTACATTTTCAATGCAGACGCTATGGAAGAGGCGATGAACAATGATTTCAATGATTTCGGAAAAGAAATAATCCCTGAATCAATCAAGACTCGCAAAGTCAATTCATACATCTTCAATGGCTATTGGGAAGACATTGGAACTATCAAGAGCTTCTATGACGCAACTCTTGACTGCGCAAGCATGACACCGCAGTTTGACCTTTACAATGAAGCACAGCCTGTGTATACTCACATGAGAAACCTGCCTCCGTCAAAGATTAACAAAGCGGTCATGGAAAATACACTTGCTGCAGAAGGTTGTATTATCACAGATTCAACATTGACAAAGTGCGTTATTGGTGTGCGCTCTATGATTGAAAAGGGTTGCAAGTTCGATGGCGTTATTATGATGGGTGCTGATTCGTATGAATCAACAAGGCAGAAGGAAGAAAACGAAAAGAAAGGTATTCCAAATATCGGCGTTGGCGAAAACTGCGTTATCAAGCGCACCATTATCGACAAAGAAGCTCGTATTGGCAAGAACTGCTCTATCAATGCAACAGGCAAGAAGTATGAAGACGGCGACCACGGTCTTTTCTATAGTGCAGATGGCATTATCGTTATCAGAAAGAGTGTTGTTATCCCAGACGGCACTGTAATTTGAGGTAAATATTTCTGGGACGTGTTACAAAAGGTATGCTGCCGTAATACTGCCCGCTTTCAAATGTATCCCCTTTCTACTATAAGTGTTATTATAGATAGAGAGGGGTATTTTTTTCTTTATAGTTGGTATGATATGGAAAGTATGTTTGATAGGCTCGGAGATTTATTGAGCAATGCGATAGAAACTAACTCTTTTTCACTTGAAGAACAAGAGAACTCCGCACAATCCCAAAGTTCAAAAGACCAAACCAATGCAGAAGAAAACACACATACTGATAATACAACTGTTATACAAGCTGTTGAGAGTTTTCAAGAAAAAAAAGGAACTAAAGAATTTTATGTTCCCTATCATATAAAAAAAGATTTCGAACTACTCGGTATAAAAGAATTCAAGACAACAGAAGATAGAGTAAAAGAAGCCTACAAAGAGATGATAAAGCTGTTTCACCCAGATAGACAGAAGGATATTCCTATTCTACAGAAAATTGCACATGATAAAACAGCTAACATCGTAGACGCGTATAAAAGAATACAAGAATGGATTTCTAGCCGCGAGGTGCTTTAACAGGGTCAATCGGCTTGTTATTCAAAAATACCATGAGAATTATTTGAGGCTTTTGCGTAATAGAATCAGTGCCGACAGTGCCTAAAGAATCACCAAATGTAACAGAATCTCCTTTTTTCACATTCACACTGCTTAACCCTGTATATGCGTAGATATGCCCTGTTTTAGATTGAATAAATACGACCTGACCAAAACCACGATATGCACCGCAATAAACTACCGTACCTGCACGAATAGAGGTAACAGTTTCATTCTTTTTCGCACTGAGCTGCACTCCAGACACTTTCCCCGTTGTATAGGTGATTTCTGACGTTTTTACAGGCCATGCAAGAGAGCTATCTGTTTTTATTGTTTTACCATAATTGCGAGGGTCAACAGAACTTAAATCTGGCAAAGGCTCTGAATCAGGTGTTGTTACAGGAACTTTGAGCTTTTGACCCGTTTTCAACACACTATTTTTATTTAGCCCATTCATAGCTAAAAGCTCATCAACTGTCATAGCATTTTTCTTTGCAATGCCATAAAAAGTATCGCCCTGCTGAACGGTATAGATTTCATTAGAAGATGATGAGCTAGAGGATTTTTGAATAGTAATAGCTGTATCTGGAATTGTGAGCTTCTGCCCTGCTTTGAGAATACTAGAAGAGTTCATTCCGTTCGCTTTTTGCAATGCGTCAACAGTAATCCCATAACGACGGCTTATTGAATAGAGTGTTTCTCCTTTTTCCACAATATGAGTTGTCTGCGAAAAGGCAAACACACTGCACAAGAAAAAGCATATAAATAATATGTATCTCATTAATTACTCCGACCTTCTTTTTGGTCTGAATCCATTCTTAGCCGCCATACTTCAGCTTTCTTTTTCATCTCTTCAGAGTTTTCTTTGTCGCCCATAAGAGTGTATATACGCTTTAAAGCTAACGCATACTGAATAGCTTTTCTCATATCATCAATACGACGAGTAGAAAGCTCATATTTATTGCGGAATTGTTCAGAAGAATCTTCAAATAATTCTTTCAAAAGACGCACATATCGGACTGTAACTTCATAATCTTGCATATTCGGGTCAAAATAATCTCGCCCCGCAGCCGCCATATCCAAAAGATTTTTCGCTACCGTTGCATAATCTCCGCGCAAGTCTACCCACGTCCATCGCCATTTTGTATTATCGCCAAAATCATCTATAAGCATATCGATTGCAAGACCAAACTTACAGATAAGATAATACCTCTTCTGTATAGGGAAGTTTTCCAGCTCTTCGAGTTTTTCAGAGTATTCAGAATAAGGCGCATCGATAAGTTTTGTTACAACCTCTCCTAAATACATATTAGCTCGCATTAAAGACTTACGAGCTTGCTCTAATGCGTCATTGTTTTTAGTATCAAGAATGGCAACAGACATTTTATTTATAGTCATATAAATAGTTGCCATATAAATAGCATCATCAACAAGCTGTATTTTAGAATACGCAGTCCCCGATTCTTCTTGTTTTATTTTATCAAGCAACATCTTTTCACGCTGCTGATACTTTTTTATAAGTTCACGATAGGGGGTTGACTTTGTCTCAAAGCGGATTCTACTTTCTTCTGTGATTTTTGCCATTTGTATTTCAACCTCCAAATTTATTCAACATCATTCGAGCGTGCTCCAAAGATTCAGGAGAAGCTGTATCACCTGCAAGCATACGCGCAATTTCAGAAACACGCTCTTTTGCAGATAATACTCTCACATGTGTTGACGTAGAGCCATCTAAAACAGCCTTCTGTATCTTTATTTGAGTATCGGCATAAACAGCGATACTGGCTAGATGTGTAATGCACAAAATCTGTTTTTTATCAGAAAGCTTTTTCATGTGGTCACCAACAGATACTGCAATTTGTCCGCCAATACCTGTATCAATTTCATCAAAGACGAGGGTTGACACCATATCACTTTGAGCAAGTATTGTTTTTATAGCAAGCATAACACGCGATAATTCACCACCAGAAGCAATTTTTGCCAATGGCAAAAGGGGCGAGCCAGGATTTGCACTAATCAAAAATTCAACTTCATCAATTCCAAAAGCATTGCAATTTGTCATTGTTTTGTCATCATTCTGCACCACATTGACGCTAAACTTTGTTCCCGACATTCCCAGCTTTTGTAATATCTGCTCCACTCCTACACTCATTCTAAAAGCCGCCGCAGAGCGAGAAGCACTAATTGCAATCGCTTGTTTATAGGCAGTTTGCTTTAGACTTTCTATTTCTTTTACCAAAGAACTTCTATCTGCGTCTGTACCGCCGAGTTTTTCCAGCTGTGTTCTTGCGCTTTGGCAATATGCAATAACTTCTGCAATCGGAGCAGTAGAAGAAGAGGCATACTTTTTCTTTAGTTTTCTTAACGTTTCAAGCCTTTCTTGCACTTTAGAAAGTCTATCAGGGTCAAAAATCAGCCCGCGTTCATAGCTTTTGAACTCTTCAGAAATATCAGAAATCTCATAAAAAGCAGCTTCTATTCTTTCCATTAAAGGCGATAAATCTTTATCAAGTTCCGTAACATGAGAAACCGCCGAGCGCAATTTTTTCATCAGAGGAACAACAGAATCTTCTTCAAGAGAAAGCATTCCATTTATTCCCTCTATTCCAGAATAAAGCCTTTCAAACGATGATAATCTTGTTTCTTCCGCTTCAAGCTCATCATCTTCGCCAGCTTTTAATTTTGCCTCTTCGATTTCTTTTACCGCAAACGAAAGCAAATCTATTTTCTGCCGTCTTGTAGCATCGTTAGAATTAAGCTCTGCCAATAATTGCCGCTTTTGACAAAGTTCCGTATATACGCTTGTAAAAGCCGACACTTCGCCTGTTATGCCAGCATACGAATCAAGAAATCTGCGATGTTCAGGAACGCGCATTAAAGACTGGTGTTCGTGTTGTCCGTGAATATCAACTAAATAAGAAGAAAACTCTGTCAATTCCCCCCTTGTTACAGGACTGCCACCTATCCACGCTGATGATTTTCCTGTAGAACGAATTTGACGACGGAGCAAAATGCGATTATCTTCCAGTTCAATATCATGGTCAGAAAGCCAATGCAAAGCCTCTTTATTTTCTACCGTAAACGTACCGCTAACGTGTGCTTCTCCGCAGCCTGTGCGTATTTGTTCAATACCGCCTCTGCCGCCTAAAAGAAAAGACAATGCACCGATAAGAATTGATTTTCCTGCGCCCGTTTCTCCACTTAAAACAGTAAAGCCCTTAGTAAATTCAAGAGATGCCTCATCAATAAGGGCAAAATCCTTGATGTTCAAATCCTCAAGCAAGAGGTCCTCCCGACCAGTTCAGTTTTGCCCTTAATGCGCCATAAAACTTCCCTGGATTGCAGTCTATTAAAATTGCTTTTTCTTTTTGTCTTGAAATCTTTACATGGTCGCCGACGTGTAAATCTATCGGCACTTGTCCGTCAACTGTCATAATGCTATTTGGACAACGCGACGGCAAAATAACTATTTCTATGATACCCTTTGAATTGAGAACAAGTGGGCGAGCAGAAAGAGAAAACGAGTTTACAGGAGTTAAAACAAGTGCGTCAATTTCAGGGTCAACAATAGGCCCTCCTGCCGCTGCTGAATACGCCGTGGACCCTGTAGCCGTAGCAACTACAACGCCGTCAGACTTAAATACTCCTAAAGAATCCGCATTATAAGAAATATCCATCGACAGCATTTGCGCAGAACTTCCAGCTCCTACAAATACCTCATTTAATCCAGACTTAGAAAGGCGCAACTGCCCATTTCTAAAAATACTAGCCTGAACTAAACTGCGTTCTTGAAGACAACTCTTTCCCAAAAGATATTCATCAAGAGGTTTTTGCCAGCTATCTTTTTCTACGCTTGCGATAAAACCAAACTCACCTAAATTTACAGGAAAAATCGGAATACCAAGCGGAGCACAGCCACGAGCTGCAAAAAGCACAGTACCATCACCGCCCAATGTGATAACAAAATCGTATCCAGCAAAAGGATACTCATCACTCATTCCATTATAAATAAAGGTGTCAGCACTTATATCTTTTAATGCAAGATATGCTTTTATTTCATCGCCTAATCTTGTAGATTCACTTTTATACGTATTTACTACGATAATACATTTTTTTTTCATTACTCACTCTCCTTTTACGGTAAAGTAGCCAAGACTTTTGCAATTATCTCTATTTGGCTTGCTCGTAGTCTTGGATAAAGCGGCATTAAAATCGTTCTCAAATATAGTGACGACGCTACAGGATAAAAAGCGGCTTCTTCTGTATCCATAATATCTGAAATCACAGAATTAGAAAATGCCATTTTTGTTTCAATTTCTTTTCTATCGGCATATTTACAAACTTCTTTTGAGCCATTTGCAACTATCACAGGGAACGAATGTACAGTAAAATTATTTTCTTCCTCGCGAGAGAACACTTTATGCCTTCGCCCTTGCATTACAGCATTTTTGAACAAATTATATATATTTTTTCTAGCCTCTTCATTTTTGCGGAACTCTTTTAATCCAACATACCCCAATGCACAATTCAAATCAGGAAGTACATCGATTTTTAAAATCTTTCTATATATAGGCGCAAATTGCTCCCATGCTTTTTTTTCATTAAAGCACAAAACAGCTCCGCCTCCAGCAGTGATTACATCTGTTTCTTCAAGGGAAAGAATAGAATAAACACCAAAACTGCCAGCTTTCTTTTCGTTTCTCTCTCCCCCTACACTCTCTGAAATATCTTCAATAATTGGTATTCCTAACTCTAAAATGCTTTGCATATCAGGAATCAAGCCAAACGGTTCACTTACTACTAAGAGTTTTCCCCCTTGCTCTATTCCTTTACTAACTGTTTCTGAAGTTACACAAGCTGTATATTGGTCTACATCAAGCAATATAATGGAATAGCCCAATTCTTCAAGCGCAATTCTTTGCCACTTTGGCGCAAGAGAAGAAATCATAATTTTAGATTCTTTTGGAAAAATAAGAGCTTTCAGCGCATAAGAAAGAGCTATCGCTGCATTTCTAAACACAACCGCGCCAGCACAGCCTGTAAATTCTTTTATGCCATTTACAAATCTTGTATTTAAATCGCCTGGTCCTATCTTTTCATCAACCATGCAAGTAAGCACCGAGTCCATTTCTCGTCTTCGTATCGTAGGGCTAAATATTTGAATCATCGCTAATGAGTATATCAATTTTACAAATCAAAAGCAAGGCATAAAAAAAGACCTGCTGAATTATCTTCAACAGGTCTTAAAAAAAGAGCGGCAGAAGGGAGTCGAACCCTCGTCTCCAGCTTGGAAGGCTGGGATAATAGCCGTTATATGACTGCCGCATTTACGTTTAGTACTATAGCAAAACACCTATTTTTTGTCAAGTATTTGAATGACAAAAAATATAAAATCTGCTACTATATTTTTAATGAACACTTTTACCATTGAAACACAGAAAATGACTTTCGGGGGGGAGTGTATTGCAAAGTTAGACGGAAAGAACATTTTTATCCCCTTTGCATTACCAAAAGAAACACTCGAAGTTGCAATAACAGAAGACAAAGGCGACTATGCAAAAGCTAAAATCGTTTCTATTTTAAAGCCTTCGCCTTATCGCAGAGAAGCTCCTTGCTCTCTTTACGGTTTATGTGGCGGCTGTAATATGATGCACATAACAGACGAAGAGCAAGTGAACATCAGAAAACAAGTCTTAAAAGATGCTTTTGAGCGAGAAGGGATAAAAGTTCCTGAAATCGTAGCAATTTCAGCTTCACCTTTTGCCTATCGCTCGCGCTTTCAGTTGCACGACGGAGGCTTAAAGCAAAAAGAAAGTAACAATATCATTCCTATTTCGACCTGTCCCATCGCTACAAATGAGATAAATACCTATCTTACAAGTAATGCACAAAAAGCAAAAGGCAGAGTCCATATTTTTGGCGATAGCCGTGTTACATCTCCTTCTAGCCACTTTCTTGAAGCGAAAGAGATTTCTCGCGCGAAAGCCGAAACAAGAATAATGGGGAAGCCTAACAAAAAAATAAAGCGCAAAGAAAACGTACATTTTTCAGGCTCAATAATCAATCCTGAAAATATCTGCACTGTTAATATAGCAGGAAAACAAATCACATTTGATGTACAAGGATTTTTTCAATCAAACCTTGAAGTGTTAGAAAAAACGATAGAAAAAGTTTGCTGCAATATGGGTGGACAGCGAGTGCTCGATATGTATTCTGGGTGCGGCACATTCTCTGTATTTTTAGCAGATATTTTCAAAGATGTAACGCTTGTAGAACACAATCGAGATGCCCTTGTTTTTGCAGAACAGAATATGGCAGGAAAGCAACACACAAGCTATGGAATGAGCGGTGAAAAATTCGTGCAAAGTCAAGCACGTTCTCTTTTAGACACATACGGACAATTTGACGCTGTTGTAATCGACCCGCCCAGAAGCGGAATGGAAAAAGCGGTATGTGATTGGCTTTGCAGAGAAAAGACGTACCAAATCCGCGCCGTATCTTGCGACCCTGCTACACAAGCACGCGATATTGCAAAACTAGTGAAAGCAGGATACACGCTCTCAAGATTGTATTTGCTTGATTTTTATCCGCAAACGTGCCATATAGAAAGCCTTGCTTGCTTAGAAAACAACGCATAGCACATTAAAAGAGTTCACTATGACCAAATTTTTTTCTCGATTTTCTGTATTTTTTCTTATTTGTTTCGTTTTGTTTTGCACGCATTTTTCTTTTGCAGAACCTCTTGACTTAGCAAATGAAGAACCACGCTGGCAAAAAGTAATCAGCGGAGCTCCTGTTGCTAAGCCCCTTAAAACAACCTATGGATTTGTCATCGTAACCGACGGACATCAAATTACTGCCTGCAGCGAAAACGGCGTAGTTCTCTGGGAGCAAAGAGTAAAGGGTTTCCCGACACCTTATTACACCGTCGCAAGAGGTGATTTTCTCTATGTAGTTACAAGCGAGAATAAGCTAAATCTTATAAATCCAAGCGGTGTAACATTATGGTCAGAATATGTTCCCTTTAGTGAAATCATTTCAAGCCCTGCCTCAGGAGCTGACGGAAGAATGTTCGTGCAGGGCAAAACACAAATCGCTTGTTATGGGCTTAACGGCAAAATGAAATGGTGCATTGACATTGGCGAAATGGAAAACACTCCTCTATTCACTCTAAACGACGGCTCAATTTTAGCTTTGCTTTCAAAAACAGACGGCGGAAACAGCGTCGGCATTAGACTTTCTCCTTTCGGTGAAAAAATAGAAGAAATCACTTTCGGCGGCAAGATAACAAAAGCGGTAGAGTGTGCGCAAGGGCTTTTTATGGTCTTTTCCGACGGAAGCGCAGGTCTTTGCAAAGTAAAAGAAAATATAGGCAAATCAGGTTGGTTCATAAGCGCAACAGAAGCAGGATTCGGCAGAGTAAGCGAAGACACTTTATTTCTTACTTCTTCAGAAAACATTGTTTCGGCTATAGTCGTTCGCGGAAACAATGCAGAAGCAACCTTATTCAATACCCTTTCATTGACAATAGAAAACAAATTCGATGTAAGCGCAATTCCTTCATCAGCAGGATTTTTGTTTATGGACAGCGAAAATCTGTATATTGCAGGAAAAAACGCAGCATCTTACACACTCGACGGCGAAATTATGTGGCAAGCAAAAATGCCACCTGAAAATGAATGGGAATATGTCTTTTACACCAATAGCGGACACCTTGCATTTACAGCAAAGAATAACTGGGTTATAAAAGCCTTTCGTGTCTATCAAGAACCGCGCCATATCGTAGCAAAACCTAAAGAGCAAACGATAAACTATGACACGTTTTTGATTGAAAAAACAGACATTTCAGGCTATTCGGTAAAAGCTCTTAGCTCAAAAGAATATGCAAAACTTATGAAAAAGCTGCAAGAGGGTGATTATCCTGACCTCGAGAAAAAGTGGATTCCCATTATAAAGAACGAAGCAAAAGATATGGCTGCATACTATATTTCTAGCGATGAAATGAAGCACGACAACACCTCTATTTTTAAAAGCGACATCGTGTATCAAAGACAACTTTGCAACTTAATTGCAGCTTTTGGAAGCAGCATTTTTAATTCCGAGCTTATTTCTCTTTTACACAATGTTACAGACAAACAAATGCTAACTTATCTTTTGCAAACAGTTTCTGTTTTAGGATATGACGAAGACGGTTCAATATTAAAAGAAATAGAGTTCGTCGCTACAAAAAGAGCAATGCCAGATGATTATTCGCTTCTTACTTCTTGTGCCGACGCAACGTATTCTATTTGTCGGGTAATGGGACGCCCAGCGTTATATTCTAGGGGAAAAAAGATTTTAGCATATATGCTCTATCCGCAATATCCTAAGAAAATTAGAGAATATGCAAGAAAAAAACTAGAAGATATCATCAAGCTAGGCATATAATGCGATTTTGCACTTTAAATTCATTGTTTTATAGGTTATACTTTTAATTGAAATATACTCGGAGGAATGATGAAAAAGCATTATAAGGGACTTCGGAATATTGTTATTTCCGCGCTTTTACTAGTTGCATCGATTGTTTGTGTTCAGGCTCTTGAAGTAAATAGAAATGAGCTTCAAAGTGTAGATTCAAGTACTATTACATTTAACAACTATAACGGACCTCATACCGTTATTGATTCGCTTGCAGCGATTAGAAATATCGGTACACAGTTGGGACGTTCACTCGGTTCTGACCTTACCTCTACAAAGACCGCAGGCAGCGAAAACCGCTATTATGTAATTCACGCAGTAGACGCTACAACAGGCAAGCTGGACGCAGATATTTTTATTCTTGGCAAAAATGCAGGCGTTGACCACGTTAGAAACTTACGCCATATTGTTGCCGCCTACCTCGTTGAAACGTACAAGTATTCAGAGAAAGACGCAATGACGCTCGCGACATTCATCACTGTTTACAATGCTGTTTATCGCGGAAAGCTCGATGTTTTCCAATCAAAATACAAAGACATCGTTACAAAGTATCTGCACGCTGATAAAGTCGGTCTGTCTGTGAATTGGGAAGATTGGGCAGGCAAAACAGAGATGGTCATTCCGTTAGCTGATATTGCAGGCGGACTTTCTACTATTGATACATCTGTCATAAGCGACAAAAACGTAATCAATTCTATGAGAGAAAGCGATGACCGCGGAATTGATGAGCGAAAGAATATGGTCGGCATTAAAGACCGCGAAGCAGATAGCGCAGAGCAAAATGCAGAAAATGCCGCAAAGCAAGCTGTACAGGAGAACCGCAAGCTTTCTGAAGAGCAGAAGAAATTAGCAGAAGAGCAAGCGAAATCAAGCGACGCACAGAAGGCTGCTGATAATGCACAGAAAGCTGCTGATAATGCGCAGAAAGCCGCTGACGAAGCACAAAAACAGGCTGATGTAGCAAATGAATCCGCGCAGAAAGCTGCAAATAATGCTGACGAAGCAAGCAAGGCTGCTGACGAAGCAAAGCGAGCTGCTGTTGAAGCAAACAAAGCTGCCGACGAGGCAAGAAAGGCTGCCGACGAAGCAAGCAAGGCTGCCGACGAGGCAAGAAAGGCTGCCGACGAAGCCGCAGAGAATGCTAAGAACAATCCTAACGACGAAAAAGCTCAAAGCGATGCTGCTAAAGCTCAAAGCGATGCTGAAAAAGCTCAAAGCGATGCTGCTAAAGCTCAAAGCGACGCTGACAAAGCTCAAAGCGATGCTGCTAAAGCACAGAGCGACGCTGACAAAAAGCAAAGCGACGCTGACAAAGCGCAAAGTGATGCTGAAAGTGAAGCTGAAAAGGCTAAACAAGAGCAAACAGAAGCTGACAAAACGCAGGCTGAAGCTGACCAGAAAGCCGAGGAAGCAGCCTCAAAGCAAGATGAAGCAGATAAGCAGAAAGAAGCAGAGAAAGCTCAGCAAGAAAAGACTGACGAGCAGGCTCAGAAAGCAAAAGAAGCTCAAGAAACTGCTGAAGCAGAGCAAAAGACTGCTGACAAAAAGCGTGATGAAGCACAGAATGAGCGCAAACTCATTGCCCAAGACCAACAGCAGCTTATTGACGAGGGATTACTTGACGAAAAAGATGCTGCTTTCGGCTTGAGACTCACAGACAGCGAGAAAGAGCTTTCTTCAATCGTAAAGATGAATGCAAAGACTGGCAGATTAGTAAAGACATCGCCTGTTAATGTAATCAGAGAGAGGGAGCTTATTCCTGTAGAAAATGGATTTGTTGCAATCGCTGGTGAAGAAGGTGCAAACCATACAATCCGCCTTGTTCTTATCGACAGAGGCGATATGGAGATACAAAAAGAAAGCGAAGATATTGTTTCTCCAAAATCTGTACTCGTGTATAATGGCGGAAGTTTCTACGTTGTTGTTCAGGAAGGAAATGGCTGGGTTGTAGCGAAGTATTCTGCAAATCTTGAGAGAGAACTCAAGTCAACAGAGCTTGTTGATATGGCAACTCCGATAACTGTTTCTGCAAATGGTATTTGTGTTACAGACAAAAACGGCGATATGCTTGTATTGAAGCCGTTAGACCTTAGTGCTGTAAAATAGTTTTCCCTAAAATACAGTTTTTCTTTCAAAAATACCGCTAGAATACCTCTTCTAGTGGTATTTTTTTCTCCCCTACTGCATACAAAAATCGGAGGTGTTATAAAAGGTATGCTGTCATTATTGGGCTTGACCCGATAATCTTTTCAAAATGCCTACAGAAGATAGATTCCCGTGTCAAGCACGAGAATGACAAAAAGAAAAGCATACTTTCCG
>CALDID010000171.1 GCA_937901865.1 uncultured Treponema sp. | reverse complement strand
CAAAAATCGTCGCTGGTTGCAACTGAACTTGACAAAGCATATATAACCTCCTGCTGTTTTCAAGTATACCACGCTTTTTCGCTCGCGTCAAACGACGGTTATCGCTTGAGGGACGGAGATGTCGAAGAGGGGCGCGCCTGTTTTGTCGCGAGAGGCACAAACTCGTATCGTGCCGTGCGGTGTGTCGATTGTCGCGCGGAAAAACTGCATATCATCGGGCAAAAACGGCGTGATTTTCACCGTCTTGAACCCAGCTTCCGCCGCCTCAACGCCAGCCAAGCCGTTAAAGTACCATTCCGCAATGCTTCCGAGCATATCGTGGTTATGGCTGCGCGGATTTTCCTCCCAATATTCGCCGAGCGTCGTTTCTCCTGCGCGAACAAAGGCATAATAGGACGGGTGCTCGTCGCGCGTGATGTATTTCGCGATTTCTGCGTTCAATCCGAGGCTTTTCGCCGTCTGAATGATGTACGGAAGTGAAACTTCGCCTGCAATCAGCGCGCCATCGGCTCGAAATGCCGTGCGGAATGCGTTTTCTACGTCGGTTTGCGCTTCAATCGGCACTAATCCCCAAAAAAGCGGCAATGCTTGCGCCGATGTCGTGCATTTTTCGCTTTTGTCGCCGAAAATCGCATAGAAATACGCGCCGTTTTTGTCTTTTTTCAGCAATTTCGCATTATAATTGCGTTTTATCGCTTCCGCTTCGGCTTCAAATACCGCCGCTTCGTCGATTTTGCCCAAAATATACGCAAATTCCATCAATGTCATCGCGTCGGCGTAGAAAAATGCGGTTTCGGTGTTCTCTCTCGCGTATTCTCCCGTCGGATTTCCCCAATCGCCGAGCCCGTGATTGATAAATCCGTCCGAATTCACGCGCGTTTTGAGGTGTGCAAAGTATTTTTTGCCTGCGTCGTAGTTATCTTTGATGATTTTTTTGTCGCCATAGTGCAAATAGTGCCATTTTGCGCCCAAAATAATGAAACTTCCCCACGCAATGATGTCGTAAAAGCTGCCCATGCCCTCAACGGGAAGCACATTCGGCATATAACACGGCGCTTGAGAGGGAATTAAGCCCTCGCCGACGAAAAATCTGCCGCCTTTGCCGTCGTTAAAGCTGTCGTCTGCGGTGTGCTGGGCTGCTCTCGTGTCGCGAAGCATTTTTTCCCACATCGTTTTCTCGTTTTTCATAAAGAAAATGCTCCGCGCCATCAAATGATTCTCTTCCTGCCACGCAAAACGCTCGATTGTCGGGCAATCCGTATGCACGCTCACGAGATTTGACTCGACCGAGGCGCGTATCATTCGGAAAATCGCGTTATATTTCTCGTTATCGCACACGAAATCGCCTGCGTCCTCTGTCGCGCTCGTGATTGCAAGGGCTTTCACGGCTCTCACGTCCGAAGTTGAGCGAACTCCGATGTAGCGCGCGGCAAAATACGAAAATGTCTGCTCCACTTTCTCCCATTTTCCCGATTCCGCAATCGTGTAGCGCACTCTCGTCGTGATGTCGTCCCAGCCTTTCGCCTTTTGGTCGGGCATTCCGCGTGAATCGAGCTTTTCGGCAAAGAAGAACTCGACCGTTTCGCCCGCATTTCCGCGCACTTCGGCAGTCAAGACGGCGGCTGTGTTCTGCTTCAAGTCGAAAACGCGCACGCCCTCGCTAAATCGAATGCACTCCGCAGCATATTCGCGCACGACCGACACACGCGGCTCACTTTGCGCAATAAGCTCGCCTTTCGGCTTCTCGTTTTCACGGGCAAACCGCGCCTTTGTCCAGCCTTTTTCCGCGAAATCCGCACGCGAAAAGCCGACCTGCAACGCCGCGCCGTCGATGTCTTCCGAACCGTACACGCTCGCCGCCGTAACGCCATGCGCACACACAGAAACGCTCTCGTCTGACGAAATTTCTTCTATTATATTGCCCTCATATTCAAGCTCGATTTCAAAAGCCAAAACAAGCGCGTCGGCAAAAGGGCGATACGGGTTCGGGTTCGGCGGAAGCGGCACAAAGCGCGGAAAATGGAAAGAATAGCCCGTCGTGTCGAGGATATACCAGCCGTTCCCCACCTCAAAGCCCGCCGCATTCTCTCCGATATGCAGCAAGTCGGTGATGTCGTAGGCGGAATATTCGACGATTTTGTTATAATCCGTCCACGCGCCGCCAATTCGCTCATTCGCCGCGCGATTTCCATTCACGAAAAAATTGAACTGCCCCAAACCGCACACCTTTGCCGTTGCTTTGACGAGATTTTCTTTGACTCTAAACGCCTTTCGCGCATAAAACGGCTTTTTTTCTCCGTTCGTAATCCACTGTGCTTTCATTTTGAGCCTCCTTTGCTCATCGCCGCCGCTTTGCGTTCTTTGAGCGTGCGCATTACGTCGGCTTCTTCTTTGTCGTATCGATAAAATATCTTGAAACTCAATAAAACCAGCGCGAGCAAAATCATCGGCAAATACGCATACATCAGAAAAATGCCGAAAATCGTCTTCGCGCTCTGCATTTCGTTCGCGACATAGCCCGTCAGCGCGAGCACCCAGCCGACAAGTCCGACAGAAACGCCGTTCGAGAGCTTTTGCGAAAACGTTACGATTGCGCTTCCCGTGCCTTCGATTCTGCGGTTCGTCAAATATTCGCCGTAATCGACCGCGTCCGCGCTCAGCGTGTTTATCGGCACAGAAAGCGGGCCAGTCGAGAGGTTTCGGACGACCAAACCGACGGCAAGAAGCGGCACATTCGCATTTTTACTCGCGATTACGCTCAAGACATAGCCGAAAATCTGCCCGATACAGCCGATGTAGACGCTGCCTTTTTTGCCGAAAAGACGCAAAGACGGCGTTGAAAGAAACAATATGCTCAAAATCAGAGGCACAAGCCCCACGAGTGAGAGCGAAGAGGTCAACATTTTGTTGTTCATCGCGTAAGTATAGAAGTAAACTTGCGAATTATTGTTGAGTTGCACGGCGGTATTGACGAAAACGGTCATCGCAAAGGCAAAAATGAAGTATTTATTGCGGCAAAAATTCTTCACATTGTCGATAAACGTGTATTTTTCGCTCTTTTTGTCCGCAATTTTGTCCTCGACCGCCGCGATTGACTCGACATGCTCTTCTGAAAGCAAAAATGCCGCCAAAAGTCCCGCCGAAACGATGAAACCATAGAGCGCAAAGACAATTCGCCACGCCGTAACGCCGCCGCCGAGCTTCGCGACGAACGGAAAGGTTACCGAGATGCCCAAAACGGTGCAGCCTAAGCCGAAAATCAGCGAAAACATCGCGAGTTTGCCGCGTTCGAGTCCGTTTTGCGTCATCAACGGCATAAGCGCGACTTTTGCCAGCCCGACAATCGTGTAAAGCACGCTAACATACAGATTGTATGTGCAGAATGCGTATATCATCTTGGCAGTTTGGCTTGCATTCACGGGAATCCAGAAAATAAGAGCGAGAGAGAGCCCCGTCGGCACGCATAACCACAGTAACCACGGTCGAGCCTTGCCCCAGCGCGTTCGTGTGCGGTCGATAAGGCTTCCTGCGATTAAATCTGACACGCCGTCGAAGAGTTGCGAGATGAAAAGCATTGTGCCGACCGCTCCTGCCGCCAAACCGACCGAATCGGTGTAAAACATCATCAAAACCGCTGCGATAATCGAGTTCGCGGCTTCGGGAAGGTCGGATAATCCGTACGCAATTTTTTCAGATAGCTTTAGTTTGTCGTTTTGTTCCATTGAAAACCTCCGTTATAGTTTTATGATACGGGGGTTTTGCGCAATTTCATAGCCTTTTTTGCGACGACGTAGGGTATCTTTTGCGACGAGCGGCAGGCACGTTCAAGAATGGAGCGGTTACAACGAAATCACAGCAGGGGGCAAGGAGGGGGAAGTGATTTCGGCGCGGATTTCGTCTGAGGACGTGCGGCGGAGTATCGCTTGTGCGCGTGCAAAATACGTTTTCGTCTTCTCTGCGGTGTAATTCTCTCGCGGTTTCGGGTTTGCCGAGCCGATTGCAAGCAACTCTGCGCCGCCGCTCACCGTTATCGCAATTTCCCTATCGTCGTCCGCCGCAAGATTGCCCGCCGCGTCGCAAAGGTCGATGTTCACGAATACGAGTTCGCCCTTTTTCTCCCCGACCTCCGCCGTTACCGCGATTTTCGCCGCCTCGCCTGCTGAACAAAGCGTGTCTTCGCCGATAACCTCGCCGCTTCGATAGCTCACCGCGCGGAGTGTGCCGCCTGTCAGCGTGATTTCCCACAAAACGCGATAATCCGCCGCCTCG
>CALDID010000170.1 GCA_937901865.1 uncultured Treponema sp. | reverse complement strand
ACAGGCTGCATCACAGACGGAGAAAAAGAACGGAGAAAAAGAATGGAAGTAAAGGAATGGGCAAACAATGTGAATAGCAGGCTCTACGGGGCGGAGGGCTCGTTTTTGGAGAATACGACGAAAATCGAGTTCAAAAGCGGGCGCACGCTTAGCTATTTGAAAAACGCAAAAAGCGCAAAGTCGTTTACGGTGAACTTGTATGTAGACGACGCGGTGAAAGACAGCAACAAGAAAACCGAGTTCGAGCGGTTTTTGTTTTGGTGGGAAAATACGATTAAATCAGGCACGATACCTTTTTATTTGCCCAATCTCATCACGCACACGGGCAAAACAGCATACAAAATAACCGATGTTCCAGCGTGGACGGGACAGGCAAAAAAGGAAGTATCGCTAAAGATTGAGGAGGCGTTTTAATGGCGAAAAACATCATAAAAGAGCTGTGCGAGGGCGGCGGTTATTATTTGCCGTTCTTGCTTCACATTTACGGGGACGACGGTACGGGGCTTTTTGTGTGCAACAGCAACGCTGATATTGACTATGGCGGCAGGACGTTTAAGGCAAGTGCCTTTAAGTATCAGCCAGCGTCGGACGGGAGCGCAAGCATAGAAATCGACCTTATCGAAAATCACGCTTTAATCAATCTTGTAGAAAATTCCTCTTTGCTTACCGTGGACGCGGTCGGTGTTATTTCTGACGGGGAAGTAACGCCTGTGTCGACATATCGCAATTCGTACGGCAAAGCCTCTTGGGACGGCTCAAAGCTCTCGATACAGCTTGCAAAAGACGACAGGGGGGATATGACATTCCCTGCGCTGTTATGGAGCAAATACAACAACCGAGGCAACAGCTAGAAGCTGCTTTGTAAAAGGTGGCAGAGCCTGTGAAATATGATGATTTATTGCGTGTGCCGTATAAAGCGCACGGGAAGGATAAAAGCGGGCTTGATTGTTATGGCTTGGTGTATGTGTATGCCGAACGCTTAGGGTACGCAATGCCGATTTTACAAGATGTGAGCTCTCTTAAAGGGGAGGAAGCCGTTGCATTTGTGAAAGAGGGCTTTGCTGAATATGTAGAGAAAATCGAAAGAGCCGAAGATAATTGCGTGTGCTTGTTTTACGACAAGGGCGCGACGCATACAGGCATACATTTAAGCGGCGGCAAGCTCTTGCATGCAACGTATAATCACGGTGTTGTCATTTCGCCTCTTTACGCTCTCCAGCCGTTCGCCTTTTATCGATTCTGCCGCCCTTTATAACCGTCAAAGAAAAATCGCAAAACTAACTATAGAAGTGTAAAAGCAGAAATTCTAGCGTTACCAGCGTTACTGTTTTTATAGGCACATTATTATCCTCCTTGCAAGGTATACTTTGTTTAAGTACGGGGTGGAAAAGGCAAAATACACCTTGTTTTTTGAAAAGTACAGGGCGGAAAAAGAAAAGTACGGCTCGGAAATTCTTATTTTCAGCACGGAAATTCTTTTTTCTAGCTCGGAAAAACAAAAGTACAGGGTGGAAAAGAGAAAGTACAAGGTAAAAAGGGAAAAAAGCGTGATGAGTAGAGTTACTTTTGCACAAAGTTTGACAGATGCAAGATTGATGAGTGATGCTCTAAAGGCTCACGGCGAGGAATTGGCAAAGGTTGGTCTTGACGTGGAGGCGAGTGAAAAGCTGACTGCGTTGATAGCCAAAATGGGCGAGAAAGACACGGAGCAGGAAAAGCTCAAGACGGATTTGAAAAAGACAACCGCCGCTCTGAATGCGATGAGTGCTGAATTGAGCGTGCTGATGAGCGATTGCAAGAAAAGAGTGAAACTTGCAATGAAAAAAGACGTGTGGAAAGAATTCGGTATTCAAGATAAACAATAACAGGCACAGCAAGGGGGTTAAGCCCCTTGTCGATAGTATAGGGGAGAAAAAGAGTTGAAGAAGGAATTTTTAGAGGGCTTGAAGCTCGATGAAGGTACGGTGGCGGCGATTTTGGCAGAAAGCGAAAAGGAAGAAGCCGAGAGTGCAAAGAAAATCGCTGATTATGATGATGTAAAGAAACAGCTTGAAAACGCAAATGCGACGATTGAAAAGTTTTCTGACTATGAGCAGACGAAAGCGGAAGTTGAAAAATACAAGGCGGATTATCAGAAGCTCAAAGACGAGAGCGCAGCGAAAATTACAGGATTGGAGCGAAGCGCGAAGATTAGCGAGTTTTTGACGGGCAAGAAGTTTGCAAACAAGATTACGGCAGAGGCTGTGAAAAGCAAGCTGTCAGATATGCTTGTCGATACGGCGAACGCAGGAAAAAGCGTGAAAGAGCTGTTTGAATCTCTTATCAAAGACGATGAGAATATTTTGCAAAAGCAAAATGATATAAAAACTCTATCTATCCTAGTGGTAAAGCAGATAGAGTTTTTTTGTAGTTTTTTGCCTACAAATTGCCTACAAAATCGTATTGTCGTTTTGCGAATAAATGAACGATTCGATTTCTTTTGCACCGTCAATAACGTGGCGAGCAAATTCTCTTCCATTCAATGATTTCACAAAAGAATCTGGTGCAGCTTGCAAAGAACGAATAAATACATCAAGTGCTTCTTTGTGCTGGCTTTCAACATCTAAAGTCATTATTTCCTCCGAATAATTTATTCTATCATAGTTTAGCATTTTATAAAAGACTTGATTTTTACAGCGTGTCGTTGTAAAATACAAGTATCTGCTGGAAATTTTAATCTCTTCGGAGGCTCTTTTATGAGCGACCAGCAGGTAATTCGCATATCTTGTTCGACTTCTAACACACTTCCTTTTTCATCGATTGAGGAATTTCAAGGCAACCTCAAAAAGCGGTCTAAAAATGAAATCTTAAAGATAATCACATCAATCCTCAAATATGGCTTTTCGTTTCCGTTTTTTATTTGGAAAGACGGAGAGCGAAATCGTTGTCTTGACGGACACGGAAGACTTCTTGCACTTTCTGAAATGCAGCAGCGACACTATTTTCTTGACGCAGAGGGAAAACTTTCAGACGATGATAGAGAGCCGATTTCTATTCCTGATTTACCTATTGTCTACATTGACGCGGCGGACGAAGCCGAAGCGAAGCAGAAAGTTCTGCGCTTAAATTCGTGTTATGGTGTTCTTGATGCAGAAGGCTTTGCAGAATTTACTGCGGGGCTTGAAGTTGACTGGGATGAGCTTATGCTTCCGTCGGGAGATTTATTTGAGATTCCGTCTTTAATCGACAGCGAAAAGAAAAGTACAAAATCTCTTCAAGAGAGGTTTATTGTGCCACCGCTGTCAGTTCTGCGCGCGTCAGCGGGTTATTGGCAGGAACGCAAAAAAGCGTGGATTGCACTTGGAATACAAAGCGAAAAGGGCAGGGCTGACGGTATGCTTTCGAGTATGTCGGCGTTGGCAGCTAAAGCTGCCGCAAAGTGCAAAATTGATAGCGATGAACTTTCGGCGGCTATCAATGAGGCGGTAGAAAAAGACGGAGCAGAAACTAGCGAATGAAACTTGAGAAATTGATGGGCTTGTATTTTGCCCCACACTTCTTAGCAATTTCTTTGCTTTTCGCGTTCAGTGCGGCAAGGTGCGGTTTTGCAAGCTCTTTTGCTCGTTCGTATGAAATTGCTCCTGTATGCAACCAAAGTTGTATAGTTCTCAAGTCCTGTGTATGCTTTAGCATTTCTTCATTCATAGTTGAGTTCTCCTGTTTTGACTGTAAGGTTTGCAAGTCTTTTTTTCAAGGGAAACGGTTATTAAAACGGTTGAAAAATCGCTTTTTAATCGGTTAATCAGTGAGGGGCATTATGAGTGGGGTAGGAAACAAAAACATTGCAGCAGAGGGGGTAAAATATCGTTTCTCTGCAACAAATCAGCCTCAGAATCGAGGACGTATTCCGTCGAAATTGAGAAACTTTGTCAAAGATAATCGCATTTCTAAAAGCGATGTGGACGCGATTTTCTCAAACATTATTTTTGGAAGTACGCTTGAGGAATTGCAGAATATGGTGAAGCCAGGGAACAAAGAAAAATTGCCTGTCATTGTCGCTTTGCTTATTTCGGCATTTATTGCAGACATCAAAAAAGGCACGTTGAGCGAAGTGAATACTGTGCTTGACCGCATTTATGGCAAGGCGGCGCAGAGTGTGGAGGTTGCAGAGAAAAAGAGCGATATTCCAGACGATGTGAATGAAAGACGGGAGCTTGCAGAGCAACTGAAAAAAGAAATCGAGATTTTGAATGAAGAATGATGATGTGGAATTTGCAGACATCGAAAAACTTCTCTATCTTAAACGGCTTAATGCAATCGACCACCATTTGTGCTTTATGGAATATACGTGGACGAACCGTGCCGAGCCGTTCACCATAGGTTTTCACACAAGGCGCATCTGCAGTGCGATTGATTGGGCGATTGAGCGATTCCGAGAGGGAAAATCGACGGCGTTTGTGATAACCGTTCCGTTTCGACACGGTAAAAGCGAAATCTTGAGCCGAAAGTTGCCTGCGCATTTTTTAGGGCTGTTCCCTGACTGCAAGGTGATTTTGTGCGGACACACGCAGGAATTGACGGAGGGATTTTCAAAGATTTCTCGCAATTTGATTGCAACGAGTGCATACAAAAGCCTTTTCCCGAAAATCCGCGTTGACCCAGGAAGTTCAAGCGGTGCGCATTGGAGGATAAAAGACAGAGAGGGAGAGTGTTTTGCTTCTGGTCTTTTGGGCAGTCTTTCGGGGCAGGGCTATCATCTCGGTTTGCTTGATGATTATTGCCGAAATCGTGCTGACGCAGAGAGTGAAACATTGCGCGCAAAAATGTGGGACGCATTTACGAACGATTTTATGACGCGAAAAGCTCCCGTTTCGATAACGATTGTGCTTGCAACGCCGTGGCATACAGATGACATTATCGGGCGGATAAAAAAGCGAATGGAGGAAGACGAAAATTTCCCGCGTTTTATTTCGTTGAAGTTCCCTGCGATGAGCGAAAAATACAAAAGCGGTGTGCTGTTTCCAGAACGATTCGGCAAAGAATGGTATTTACAGCAAAAGGCTGTTTTGGGCGATTATGGCTTTCAAAGTCTTATGCAGCTTGAGCCTGTGAAGCGCGGCGGAAATATGCTTAACACGGATTGCATACAGCGGCATTTGTCGTCTTCGGAGTTCCCGAAAGGTTTGCGGTGGTTTCGCGTGTGGGATTTGGCTCATACGGCACAAGAGCGGGCAAAAGCAGACCCAGACTGGACGAGCGGCACATTACTTGCGTTCAACATTATCGACGGAATGCCGCATTTATGGGTGCGAAATGTTGACCGAATGAGAAAAGACGCGCCTGAGCGAGACGCTGAAATTTGCAGTGTTACTAATCTTGACGGTCCGTATGTAAAAATCGGGGTTGGCAATTCATCGGACGCGAAAGACACGATTAAGACTATGCAAAAGATTTTGCGGGGCAAGCGTGTTGTTTTGGCGGTGAAAGAGAGCAAAGACAAGGTTGTTCGAGCAACGCCACTAGAACCGATTTTCAA
>CALDID010000169.1 GCA_937901865.1 uncultured Treponema sp. | reverse complement strand
CAAAGAAGTTTCAGAACACGTTTTTGAATGAGTATCTCGCCATTCAGCTCCACGAACGCGACGTAGAAGAGCGAGCCGAACAAAGAGGAATTGCTCAAGGGATTGCACAGGGCATTTCGCAGGGCGTGATTACGGGGAAAATTGCACTTGCCAAGAAATTTATGGCAATGGGGCATTCGCCAGCAGAAGCCGCCGCGTTTGCAGAAATCGACGTGGGACTTTTGCAGCAGCCACAGGCTGTTTTGTAGACCTCACCCCCTAGCCCCCTCTCCAAAGTGGCGAGGGGGTAACTCAGCCTTTTTCACAGGTTAATCTTAAAAAGAAACCTCCGAATTTGGTATCTGCAAATTCGGAGGTTTTTGTATCTCTGATACGTCCGTTTCAGAATCTCTGATACGCCCTTATTGCAATCTCTGAAACCCTCGTATCAGAACCTCTGAAACGCTCGTGTTAGAGGGGCTATTTTTGTGCATTAACCTTATAAGAATATTTTATTTCGCGAATAGATTTCAATGGAGTTGAGGTATTGCTGAACTTTGTGCGGACGACGACGGTGTATTCGCCTGCGGGAAGGTCGGCGGGCACGCGCGCGATGAGATTTTTCGGCTTGTTCATCGTGAGTTTTCGGCTCACGCGGTATTCACTGCCGTCGGAAGCAATGAAGAATACGCCCTGCGCGCTGTCGGTTTCGTCGGCGATTTTGATTTTGTCGCCTTCAATGCTGATGTCGTCGCCGAGCACCATTGTGCCGTCGTTTTTGCCCGTTAACGTATTGACGACTGCGCTGATTTTTGCGCCGCCTGCGTCTTTTTTGCCCGTGATTTTCACTTTGACTGCGCCGAGGTTTGCGCGCAAGGTGCTTCCTGCCGACATATCGATGACGCATTTGTGAACGGCGGGGTCGAACGGCGAGCCTTCGTCGGCAAACACGCCTGTAACGCGCGGGCTCATCTGCACGATGTCGTCAGTGTAGCTGTAGCCACGCAGAAGGCGGTCGAGCAAGGCTTTTCGGCGGCGCGAAAAGAGGTCTATCATCGTGTCGGTGTTGATTTCGATGCCCTGCTTTTGAATGTCGGCGGCAAGGTCGGCTTCGCTTATGCTGCCCGCGCTTTCGATGTCTAAGAGCTGGTCGCGGTCATTGTCGGGTGTGAACATATTGGGTCGATACTGACCTCGCCACACAAAATCTTCTGCCATTGTAATCTCCTTACAAACCGCACTTTCGCGGCTTGCTTAAAAATATATTTTCTAAAAAGCCATACGGCTAATTGCTCTTTTGGAAGTGTTACGAAAAGTATGCTTCTTTATGTCATTCTTGTGCTTGACCTTTGTCATTCTCGTGCTTGACACGGGAATCTTTTAAGGCTCTCGTATAGTGCTTTTGAAAAGATTATCGGGGCGAGCCCGATAATGACATTCTAGCATACCTTTGGTAACAACTCCGCTCATTTACATCGCGCCGAATTTCTTTTTCATCTCTTCCAAAATATTGTGCGCGGTAATGCTGTCCACTTCTTTCGGCGGCTCGTGATATTGCACCAGATTCGCGGGGATTTCGTCGAGAAATCGGCTCGGCGTCGCTTCAATCTGCGCCTGCATACGCCGTCGGTGCTGGCACGAAGACAAAATCAGCCGATTGCGCGCCCGTGTAACCGCCACATAAAAAAGCCGCCTCTCCTCCTCAATCGCCTCTTCTCTCTCCTCCTCAATCGACCGCTGGTGCGGAATAATTCCCTCCTCCACACCCGCGATAATCACGACAGGGAACTCCAAGCCCTTGCTCGCGTGAATCGTCATCAAGTTCACCGTGCCTTTGTTCGTGTCGTTCTCCATATCGTCGCGGCTAAGGAGCGTAATGCGGTTGAGATACGTATACAGGCTCGTATCCGTGTTGTCGGGATTGTTTTCCCAAATGTCCATCGAATTGATAAGGCTTTCGATATTGTGCATTTTGTATCGCGCCGCCTTTTCGCTCTTCGGATTGTCGCTGATGAGATGCCCCCAGTAATCGATTTGGTCAACAAATGCCCGCACCTTTTTCGACAGCCCGCGCCCAGAAAGCAGCGGCTTGCCGCTTTCTATAATATTATAGAAGTCTTCAAAGTCTGAACGAGCCTTATCGCTCACAGGACATTCCTCGGCAGGAGCGTGAATAATCGCGTCAATCGCCTGCCACAGCGACACGTCCATTCGCTTTGCCACCTCGTTCATCGCCTCGATTGTCGCGCGCCCGATACCCCTGCGCGGCGTGTTGATAATGCGCAAAAGGTTCACGTCGTCGTCGTGGTTGGCAATCACGCGCAGATAGCTGATGATGTCTTTGATTTCCTTGCGCTGAAAAAAACTCGTGCCACCGCTCATCGTGTAAGGAATATTGTTTTCAAGAAACGCCTCCTCAATCGCGCGGCTCTGCGTATTTGCGCGCATTAGAACACCGAAATCGCTGTACGGACGCTTTTCCTCCATCGAAATGCCCTGAATGCTCTCCACGATAAAATCCGCTTCCGCCGTTTCGTTTTCGGGCATAAAAATCTCAATCGGTCGCCCGCTGCCGTTGCCGCTCCACAGCGATTTATCTTTGCGGTTCGTGTTGTGGCTGATAACGCCGTTCGCCGCCGCCAAAATCGTCCCCGTCGAGCGATAATTCTGCTCAAGACGGATTTCGATGACGTTGGGAAAATCCTTTTCAAAATTGATGATATTCTGATAATCCGCGCCGCGCCACGAATAAATGCTTTGGTCGTCGTCGCCCACCACCGCAATGTTCTTGTCGGCGAGCAATCGCATAAGCTCATATTGCTGGTGGCTCGTGTCCTGAAACTCGTCAACCATAATGTAGCGGAAACGCGCACGGTATTGAGCCAAAATGTCGGGGTGCTCCTTAAAAAGCCGAATCGGGAGCGTGATTAAATCATCAAAATCCACCGCATTAAAGAGCTTTAATCCCTCTTGATAGCCCTCGTACAATTCTTTATAAATGCGTGTTTCTCTGTCCCAGTCCTTGCGCCCCGTTTTTATGTCGGAAAACAGCGTGCCGATTTTGTAGATGTCCATCGAATCCGCGCTGTATTTGAGCTCCCTCCCCGTTTCCTTGATGAGCGAATTGCGGTCGGTTTCGTCGTAAATCGAAAAGTTGCTTCGCCAGCCGAGAGAGTCGATGTGTTGCCGCAAAATGCGCACACCGAATGCGTGGAACGTGCTCACCGTGAGCGCCTGCAATTTTTTCTGCGTGAGGTCTTTGACGCGCTCTTCCATTTCTTTGGCGGCTTTGTTGGTGAACGTGAGGGCAAGAATCGCGCTTTGCGGAATCCCCATTTCAAGCATATGCGCAATGCGGAACGTGATGACGCGCGTCTTTCCGCTGCCCGCGCCCGCAATAATCAAAATCGCGCCGTCGATGGTCGAAGCGGCTTTATATTGTTCTGGATTCAATTCTTTTTGTAAGTCAAGCATAATTTGTATATTCTACAGAGAGAAAGAAAGTAGTGCAAGTGCGCTTGAAAAAAGTTTTTCGATGTGCTAAAACTTTTGATTCATAGATTTTTACTTTTACAGGAGCTAAACTGTATGGCACTTACAATCAGAAAAGCACAAGAAAGCGATGCCGAGCTTATTTGCGAGCTTAGTAAAAAGACCTTTATAGAAACGTTTGCGAGCGTGAACACAGAAGAGGATATGAAAAAGTATATTCAAGAGAATTTCACGATAGAAGAGGTGAGGCGAGAGCTGAACAATGCAGATTCTCTCTTTTTCATTGCGTATAGCGATGAAGAGGCGGCGGCATATATGAAGCTGAATGTAGGCACTGCGCAAACGGAAGCGCAGGGAGAAGAGTCAATGGAGCTACAGCGGATATATGTTCTAAAAGCGCACAAGGGCAAACATATCGGCTCTCAGTTGATACAAGTTGCAGAAGATGAAGTGGCGAAAAGAGAGTTTTCATATCTGTGGCTTGGTGTGTGGGAGCATAACGAGGCTGCGTTAGGATTTTATACGCATTTAGGCTTTAAGAGATTTAGCGAACATATTTTTACGCTTGGTGAAGACGCACAGACTGATTTTTTGCTCCGAAAGCAAATACATAAATAAAAAAAAGGTCGGCTATTACACCGACCAATGCCCATAAGCAACCAAGTAGCAATGGGTGGGGAGGGGATAATATGTTGCTACTTGGTATATTATATATCGGGGGAAAAAGGCGATTTCTTGAATTCAATTTACAGAGTCTTCAGTAATTGAAGCGTCAATACCGAGCGTAACTGTATATGAGCGTCCGTTTTCAGCTTTTACGGTCTTTATAATCTCATAATCCCCGATGATAAATTTGAAAACGTGGTCGCCCTCCTGCACTTGAAGCGCATTATCCCATTTCGTCAATAATACATCATCAAGATAAATCACTGCATTTTCTGGCGCACTAATGCGGATTTCTGGCGTAATGTCGCGGAGTGTTATGTCAAGATTAGTGAGCTTTGCCTGTTCTATGGTAACAGTGCGCACTTCATTTCTGTAATAATCTGATACCACCGAAACGCTATGTATTCCCGTGCTTAACACAATGCCGCTTTCTTCTTCTGCCACTTCTTTTCCGTCAATAAAAATAGTATGCGGCTGCACCTTGCTGCCGTCTGGTGTTGTGTACGAAAGAGCAAGCGTTCCTACTTCTGCGAAAATCGGCTTTGCAGTTATTGAAAAATACGAAGTATCGAACTCCTGCGGCACACCTTTCATTGCCAGCTGAAAGCGAAAGAACACGCCTCCATTTTCCGTATTCGGAGCGACAGGCACAACAGCTGTATACGGTGTTTCTTTTATCTTTATTCCCTTTTTGACAGGTATCTGCAAAACCCACGTTAAACGGCTGGGAACGATGTTGCTATGTATTTTCTCTCCGCGGTAATCGATAATAGCTTCCTGCGGCTGTGGAGAAATATTATTGTAGATATAGTACATAATCGAATACGGCCATTCGGTAAAGAGCTTTGGGATTTTTATTTCTAGTTCAATCGCGTTGAGATACGTTTTATCTTCGGGAAGCAAGATATAAAGACAATCGTTAATTCCTGCTTTTGCGCTGTTTTCAGACATATCGATGATGATTGTGTTATGAACACGAAAAGACTCCGCATATATGCAAGAGCCTAAAAAAGTGAAGAACAAGAATGATAAAATAAAAATCCTAAGCGACCGCACCATCATCTATTCCAAAACTTTTATTTTGGCAAATATTTAGCAGGGTCTTCCGCTTTTCCGTCCATACGAATTTCAAAGTGCAAATGCGGCCCTGTCGTTTGTCCTGTAAGCCCAACATAGCCGATTGTTTCGCCTTTTGCCACTTTTTTCCCTTTTTCAATTCCTAACGCGAAATCTTGTAAATGTGCATAGACGCTCGACATCTGCCCCTCGTGTTGCAGAACAATATAATTGCCAAAAACGGGATTTAATCTTATACATTGCGCCACAGTCCCTGATTTACAAGCGAAAACTTTAGAACCTAATGGAGAGGCAAGGTCAATGCCTGTATGCTTTTTCCATTGCCCCGAAATAGGGCTTATTCTGTTTCCGAACGGAGAGGTAATTCTGCTTACTTCCAAAGGCATTATTATAGAATCAGGGTCAGTAAGGAAAAATGCTCTATCCGTTGGGCTGAATTTTGCATTCTGTATAAAATAAAATCTCTCGTTACTTAGAATATAACATACAACTGCTTGATTTTCTAGTTCTTTTTGAAATTCTTGCTGAATTAATTGTTCAATAGGCGAAATTGCTTTTTCTGGAATGAATAACCCGTCCATCGTCGGCAATATCAGTATTTTTCCTTTTAAATCAGCGTCTTTTGTTGCAAGGTGATTTAGAGTTGCAATCGTATCGCTTCTAAGGCTGCAACGTGCGGCTAATTGCAAAAGCGTATCGCCTTCTTTTGCTTTGTATGTGTAAAACGTTACTAAATCGAGCTTTGTATAAATTGTTTTGTCTTTTTTATTCGGCAGTAAAATCTTGTTTTCTTCTATTCTGTAATATCCCGTCTGCGCTCTGTGCCGTATCTCTACTTCATTGCAATACTCATCAAAAGGACGCGGAGTGCGGGGCGTGCCGTTTTTTAGCTCTGTAAGCTCTTTTAACTCTCCCTCGTTTATCTCTATTGTTTCATAGACTTTGCGCTCTGTGTCTTGTGCAAAAAGGGGGGCGGCTAACACGGTTAATACTACTGCTAAGAAAAACTTTTTTATTACTATTCTATGCGTCATTGTTACGTTCCCTCTCGTTTCCGCACTTTTTCTCACTTTTCTACATTCTCGTTTTTTGAAAAAAGATTTTTGAGGCTCAAGCTGACAAAACTGATAACGAGCGCATACACAAAAAGCGAAATGAATGCAAAAAGCCTATTTGCTCTAAACACTTGGCTGATGAAAATATAGACTTCAAACGCCGTTAAGCCGATTTGCAGCACACGACGCAGAAGAGTGAGCCTATCCATCTTGATACACGATTTTACAAGGTTGTAAAGCGCAAAGAGGAGGATAATAGCGATGATTACGGCAGAATAGCTTTCTCTTGCACTCGTCGCCCATTTCCACAGCGGCAACACAATAAGAACGCCGAGCGCAATGCACAGCGAAACAAGAAAGAGAAGCTGCAATATAGTCAATAAAATGTGTTTGTATTCTTTTACGATTTTAGCAAGCATAATAGTGATACAGATAGACATAAAAAGAGGTTCCAGTAAAAAACATCTGGAACCGTCTTAATTGTTAGTCGTAACTAAAGTTACTCCTCAGCAATAGCAGAAGCTGGGCATACGCTTGCGCATGTTCCACAGCTTACGCATTTAGAAGAATCGATAACACGTGCGCCGTCGCCTTCGCTGATTGCACCAGCTGGACACTCTGATTCACATGTTCCGCAGTTTACACAAGCATCTCCAATCTTGTAAGCCATAAAAATACCTCTGATAAAAAGTGTTATTCTAAATATAACATAGAATACTCTAAAACTCAAGGTAATTTTTTTCTCTTACAACTTTTTATCGTTTTCGCCTCCAAAGCATAAAATTGTTCTTGAAGAAGAATTCTATTTTGCCGCATTCTTCAAGATACGATAAAAATGAGCGTATCGTGCAGGAAATCAGCGCATACTGTCCGATTTTCATTGGTATGCCGTTGATGTCTGCCACTTTTGAAAGTATCTCTTCTGCCGTCATTGATTTTTCTTCTAAGAACTTTAATATTGCCTGTTCTGTTTCTATAATCGCAAACTCGTTTAATTCCGCCAATGTTTCCGCATCTTCAACAAGCTCGCCGTGGCTTGGCAAATAATAATCAGCCGACACCGAGCAAATCTTATGCAAAGAATCCTTAAACTGTCCTATATCGTATGTGTAGGGAATCCAATATTTGCCCATACGGAAGCGACCGAAAAGCGCATCTCCTGTGCAAAACACACTTTTTCCCGCCTCTCTGTCGCTAATGACAATGCCAGTTTGGTCTATGTAATGTCCTGGAAGAGAGAGAGCATACGCATTCACATCTCCTTCGTCAAAAATCACCTCTCCGTCAGCAATCGTTCTCGACACATCTACCGCCTGCGCTTCAAAAAAACCGTGCTGTAATTCTACAGGAACTTTGCCTCCCCACATAACCGCGTTTTCAAATACAGGATTTTCTATAGATGCTTTTTCCGCTTTGTTAGCCCATACCTCGCAGTTTGTTTCTTTGACGATGTACGCATTGCCGCCGCAATGGTCAGCGTGAGAATGAGTATTGATGATAGCTGTGAGCTTTGTTTGTCCAAAAAGCTCTTTTGCCGCTTGCAAAATATCTATTCCGTCTTGTTCTGTAGACGCTGTATCGATAAGAAATAGTTTATCTGCTGCCTTAATCAGTGTTACGTTTGTAGAACCGTAGAGAACAACAATATTATTTGTAACACGAACCATATTTTGTGTTGAAAACTTCGTCATACTTTAATTATACCCATAGATAAACACAAATATCAATAATGAAAAATCTATAGCGCACAATAAAAGCGCTCTATACTGTCCACTAAAGAGCGATTTTTTTCTGTACTCGTTGCAATAGACCTGTTCGGAAACAGTATGTCATTCTCGTGCTTGACACGGGAATCTATCTTCTGTAGGCGTTTTGAGAAAGAGGCTGTGCCTCAGATTATCGGGTCGAGCCCGATAATGACAATTATCGAACAGTTCTATTCTTTCGCTCAAAAAATCGAGGGTACTGGTTTAGTCTAAGCGAGGGTACTGACTTAGTGTAATCGAGGGTACTGACTTACACTAAGCGAGGGTACTGGTTTAAGCTAAGCGAGGGTACTGACTTAGTAAAAATGCGAAAAAAGTGCATATATTCCCGTGAATATTGCAAAAAAGGGGAAAAAGTATGCTATAGTATATATATGGACGAATTACTGATTGAGTATATAAAGGCGAACATCAAAGACAGAAACTTGACTTTCGTCTTTCCGACAGACGTAGCTGTTAAAGGCTGGGCTGATTGGATTGTGAAAAACAGCGATATTACGGGCGTTAAAGCCGTAGAAATGAAACGGTTTATTGCGTGGGACGACTTCAAGGGCGCGCATATCAGCTCTGAAAACAAAGAGCTTGAGTCTATTCCCTCCCTTATGCGCAAAGTATTCGCTTCTTATATCATCGAGAAAAATGCACAGTGCGTACAAGAAGGAAAGCCCCCTCTTTTCACTTCGCTTATCGCACCGAAATACGCAAAGACGGCTTCTTCTTTCGCTGAATGGATTGCGAAGATATTGCCGAGTTTGCAATTATGGCGAGATTATCACGAAAGCGAGGGATATAAAAAGCTCGCCCGTGAAAAGCAAATCGACTCGAACGACGCAGAAGATAAAGATTATGAAATGCTGTATACACAGTATTCGGCGTTTTTGAAAGAGCATAACCGCTTTGAGCCTGCGTGGGAAAAGCCGCCGTTTAGAGCAGAGGAAAATCAACGCTTCTGCATTGTATACCCCGAAATCTTGCAAGACTGGACGCAATATAAAGAGCTTTTAGAGAGTGCAGAGCAAATCGATTTGCTTCGAGTGAGCACGCACACAAAGCCGATTGAATACGAAAGCACGCACTATGAAACTTCTATTCAAGAGATACGCGACGTGGCTTTAATGCTTAAAGAGAAAGCAGACAGTGGCTTGAAGTGGACGGATATGACGGTCAGCGTGCCGAATATGGATAATTACGCTTCGCAGATAGAAAGGACGTTTACGCAATATAATATCCCGTTTACTATGCGCTATAGTAAGACGCTCACGAGTTATCTTGCGGGCAATGTGTTTGAGCAGATACAGAATTGTCAATCGGAAAACTTTTCATTCGACAGCCTGCGCCGCTTGCTCTTGAACGACGCTATTCCGTGGAAAGAGCAGAAGAAAATAAATGCGCTTATCTCGTTCGGGCAAAAGAATAACTGCGTCTGTTCGTATGGCGATGTGGATTCGTGGGAAGAGGCGTTCCGCAATCCTGTACACGACAAAACGATTTCTTTAGAAGACGCGGTCAAAAAATACAGCTATTTGCGCGGCTTCTACGAGTCTTTGCGAGACACGATACGGCGACTTGTGATGGCTTCGTCGTTTGCAGAGATTAAAAAGGCGTATAACGAGTTTCGCTTCAAGTTCTTTGACGTGGACGGCTTTGCAGAATTGCCGACGAGCGACAAGATTATCAGCCGCTGCGTGAAAGAGCTGTATAAGCTCATCGAGTTGTCGGACGAGTTTGGCATAAACAAGGAGGCTGGCTCTATTCATATTCCGAATTGTTACGGCTTCTTTGTAAAGCATTTGTCTGTAACCGAGTATCTTGAGCAGCTCACTGAAAACGCCGTGCAGATTTATCCGTATCGCACTTCTACCGCCGCGCCGTATAAGCTGCACGTTGTTGTGGATTCCACGCAAGACGCGCTCTCGGTGAGTACGATGTTTAAGCAGCTGAGTTTTTTGAGCGACGAAAAGAGAAAGCTCATTTTGGAGTTGAATGCGGTTATCGACCTTGACCCGACGCAGGACTTTATAAAGCTCTATGCGATTAACTCTGAAGAAAAGGCGTATTTTTCTTCAAGCCACCACTCTACTTCGGGCTATGGATTTCCGCACGGGCTTTTGGAGAATACAAAAATTCCATCGAAAGAAAATAAGCTCACATTGAGATACGACCCTATTACTGCCGAAAGATATTTCTTGCTCGGCAAAGAGATAGCAGAGGGAGAAACAAGCCGATTCGACAAGCCGAAAGACGCAAAATCCGCATTTCCGCACACGATGCTTGACATACAGAAAAAAGGCTTTGAGCAATGGGCGAAGATGCACACGCAGACTCAAGAAAAGCGGATTGACGACAAGACGGTAAGGGAAGCGATTAACGCATACAAAGACGAAAAGAGCGGACGATACAAGATTAGTCAGTCGGCGATAAAAGCGTTTTTTGAGTGTCCGAGAAAGTGGCTGTTTGAGAAAGTGCTAAAGCTCGCCCCGAACGATAACGCTGCCGAAATCATCGATGAATTCCTTATGGGAAACATCAACCACTTTATTCTTGAAAAGTACACGCGCGCTTTGCAAGAGAAAAAGCTCCCGCTTACTGCGAAAGACGAGTATTCGTTAGACGACGAGTACAAGGCGATTTTGCACAAGAGCATTGAAGATGTGTTTGCCGCATTGCTGAAAGAAGGCGAGAATAAGGGCGTGGATTTTGAGAAAAACACATTAAGCACAATGGCGAAAACGGTGATTGATGTACAGCGATACACGATAGAAGACACGCTGGAGCGAAGCATTGCCGCTCTTTCGTTCAATGAGAAGATAAAAGGCTCGTTTGTTGTTGCAGTTGAACACACCTGCGAGCTCTATTCGCCAGAGGGAGAGAATTATAGTATCGTGGGCAAGATTGACTGCATTTTGAGGAATGGGGAAGATATAATCCTGCTCGATTACAAGACATCGAAAACGCCCGATAGGCTGTATTTGAAACAGTGCAAGACAGGCGAAGAGCCAGATTTCCAAATGCCGTATTATACGACGCTCTACGAAAACGAGATGAACGAGAATGTATGCGCGGCGTATTTCTATTCGATAAAGAAAAAAGAGCTGAAACCTGTTTTTGATTGGCGCGATGTAAGCGACGACAAAAGGAATCTTTCTATAGAACAGCTGAGAGAAACAGCAGAGATAGAAAGAGAGGCGAAAAAGGCAAAGCAAAAGAAAGACGCAAAGACAGAGCCGAAAACGGAGTATGATGCAATCATCGACTTTATAGAAACAAAGGCGCATTGTTTGGAGCAGACAAAGGTATTTGCAAAGGCTCTCGAATCGATGTCGTTCGGAATTGCGCCGAATGCGTCGGAAAAGTGCGTCAGCAAAGACGATTTCGGCAAAGGCTGTATTGATTATGTGGCGGTGTGCCGAATGTTCTTCACGGTTTCAGGCGAAAATGGAGAAAAAGAATGATTGAATTGGATACAAATCAAAAGCAAGCGGTCAACACGCTCGAAAACGTGGTTGTAAGCGCAGGTGCAGGAAGCGGCAAGACAAGGGTTTTAGCAGAGAGATTTTTGCATCTTATAGAGCTTGGGTGCAAAGTTGACAGGATTTTGACGCTTACGTTTACCAATAAAGCCGCAGTCGAGATGAAAGAGCGCATTTTCAAGACACTCAAAGACACGAAAACAGCGAATGCGCAGGCGGCTCTAAAGGATTTTGATAAGGCGCATATTCAGACTTTAGACAGCTATTTTTCGGACGTGGCAAAAAGCGGCGCGCATTATTACGGCATTACGCCTGCGTTCTCGCTTGACGAAGAGGCGATTAACAGCACAATTTACACGCACGCTCTTGAATATATCCTAGAGCGAAAAGACAATCAGGCTATCAAGGCGATGACGAAGAGTCTTCGTGTAGACGAGCTGGCGAAAGAGGTGTTTGCCTCTTCGATTTTGCGCTATACGACGGTTGTCGATACGAGGGATTTTGTCAAAGACGCAGAAAAGCAGTATGCTGAGATTGCGCGCGTTTGGAGCGAGAAAACAAAGCAAGCGGATAGCATTGTAGAAGAGTTTTTTTACGCGCTCCATAATTACGAGGGAGGTGCAAAAGGTGTCTATGAGCTACAGGAAAAGCTCAAGCCGCTCACGATTATCAAAGGCAGTTCTATTAGCGCGGACAAGGCGAATTGTGCAAAAATGGAAGAGTACGTTTTATTCTTGTCTGCGATATTGAAAGAAAATGTGCCGAAAGCAAAAGATAGGGTTGCCGAATGTTTCAAAGCTCTTTACAGCGAAGAGAAAGGCAACATTTACAAAACGCTTGCTTCTTGTCTTGACTTTATGGAAAACTACGACACGGCAAAAGGCATTGCACAGCTATTGAACGAGTTTCAGACACAGGTGAACGACACAAAGCGCACATCTGGAAAGCTCACGTTCAAAGATGTTTCGCACCTTGCCTTTACCACGCTCAAGGAACATTCGGACATACGCCACACCGAGCAAGCGAAATTCGACAAGATTATGATTGACGAGTTTCAAGACAACGACCAAATGCAATGCGATGTCTTGTTTATGCTCTCTGACGAAAACGAAAAGACGGACGAGAATGGGCTTTACATAATCCCTAACTTCGACAAAGACAGCGACAACTATATACAGAAGCGTCTTGGCGCAAAAAAGCTGTTCTTTGTAGGAGATGAGAAGCAGAGTATTTATCGTTTCCGCAATGCTGATGTTTCTGTGTTTAGAGCGTTGCAGGAGCATTTAGGCAAGCGGCTTGAAATGGATATAAACTATCGCTCTAAGCCGAATTTGATACAGGCGTTTAATACGCTTTTCGGCGGCGACAATGAAGAAGGCAAAGAGAGCATTTTCTTTACGAAAGAGAACGCAAGTGATATTCCTACATTTGAAGCGGTGTATGAAAAGGTGAAAGTGCCGCAAAGCAAGATAGATGAGGGAGATAGCGAAAACAGGGTATGTGTTGCGCTCTACGAGGGCGAAGAGGACATCAATACAAAAGAGAACAGGCTATATCAAGCGCGCTATATTGCCAAAAAGATAAATGAACTCAAGGGACAGGGATATAAATACAGCGATATTGCCCTACTCTTCAGAGCTGCAACAAACTTGAGCATATATTCTAAAGAGCTGCTCAAGGCAAATATTCCTTATTCTACAGAGGTGTATAACGGCTTTTACGCGGACGGACCTATAAACGACCTTGTTTCTTATCTCAAATTGTGCGCGTATCCTGATGATGCAAATGCGCTTGTGAAGGTGTTGCATAGCTCGTTTGTCAACTTAAATCTTGAAGATTCTCGCGCGCTAAGCGTAAGGCTCAAGGCAATAAAGCGTGAAATTACAGACACGAAAGAAGAAAGAGAGAATAGCACAAAAAGCTATGCACCGTTTGACGATGAAGCAGAAAAAGTCGCACGGGAATTCTTTGGAGAAGACACAGAGAGCTTTAGAAAGTTCCAGCTCGCAAAAGAGAACTTTGCTCGTATCAAAGAAACGCTCAAGACGCAATCTTTGACAGAAGTCATCTATCGGCTATGGAATGATTTGGGCTATCGCTTTGAAACGATGTGGAATAGCGATGTGAGTATGTATAGTTCGCTCTACGATATACTTACAGAGCTGGCGCGGCTATCGGAAAAGAACAACAATAATCTTTCTTCTTTTATTGATGCAATAGAAGAATACAAGGACAATACGGCTAAAATCGACGGCTTGAATATTCCGCAAGAAGCAAGCGACAGCGTAAAGATTCTTACCATACATAAGAGTAAGGGGCTTGAGTTCAAAGTCGTATTCGTTTGCGATATAGCAGCACAGGGCACTATTGCTAAAATGCCACAGATTTTCTTCTCTGAAGACTTCGGATTTGTCTTGACAACGCCGAGTTGTGCCTCTTTCGATAAGTTTGCCAGAATGGAAAAGACAAGCAACCTCAACTATTTCTATACACTCTCACGAAGCAAGGAAGAAGCGGAAGAGATTGCAGAGCTAAAGCGAGTTACTTATGTTGCTTTTACCAGAGCGGAAGAAAAGCTGTTTATTGTGGGCGGCGAAAAGCCAAACACAGATAAAAAGAAAGATAGCTCTGACGCAAAGAAAACGATGTATGCAATGCTAAAGCCGTTTTTGCTTGAAGAGGGGGAAAAGCCTTTCTTGCTTGAAACGTTCGACCAAAACACCGAGAGCAAAGACAATGCTGCAGCAAAAGAGAAGTTTGCAAACGACTCTATATCGAAGGAACGATTTATCGCTGAACATAAAAGCATTTTCGAGAATGCAGAGATTGAAAAAGAATATACGGTGCTGCCGCTTCATATTTCGCCGAGCTCTTTTGAGCGCAATGTACCCTTTTCTGTTAGCACAAAAGAAAACAATCCGCCTGAATGGACAAACGAAATCGACAGGATTGTAAAGGAGTCTATTCCAAAGACAGAGCAAGCGGATTTCAATCCAGATGATACGCCTATTGCGCAAGACGAAGAAAGCCCCGACGTTATAGGCAAAGCAAAGCCACGATTTGGATACAATACGTTTGGTACTATCGCGCATAAGTTCTTAGAGCAAAAATTTGCAAACGAGAACAAAATCGCAATAGATACCTCTTTGTACGACGGTATCGCAAGAGAGACTGACGAAAAAGTTATTCAAGGCATTTGCGAGCGAATGGCAAGCGAGTTTGAAGAAACAGAGCTTTGCAAAAGAGCAAAAGCAGCTGTTACAAACGGGAATGCTCTTGCAGAATCTGAATATAAGTTCAGAAGTGCATTAGATTTTACTGATAAAGACGGCAAGAAGCAAAAAATCGTATTATCTGGAACTATGGACTTGGTATTCCAAAACGAGAGCGGCGCAAAGTATACTTATACTATTGTAGATTACAAGACCGATAGAGCTATAAACACAGAAAAATACATTCCTCAGCTGTCTTGTTATCGCTCCGCCCTTGCTCAAATACTCGATTGCGATGAGAATGCTATAGAATGTGTGCTCTACTACCTGCGTTATGCAAAAGCTGTTGATATTTCTGACGCTTGCAAACAAGAGATTGCAGAAAATGAGTTGAAAAGATTACTGCTTTCGTATAAAATGTAGGTATGCGTATAACTGGCGGAGTGCTAAAGGGTAGAATCACAAATGTTCCAGACGGAAAAATGGCGATAAGACCTGCTATGGACAGAATGAGAGAGTCTATATTTGCTATTTTAGGAGATATGACAGGAAAATCTTTTCTTGATTTATTCTCTGGCTCTGGAACGATTGCAATAGAAGCCGTTTCGCACGGGGCATATCCTGTGTCATTGTGCGAAATGGATAAATCGAAAGCAAAAACAGTACTTTCTAATGTAAGCCTCACAGAAAAGGAAATGGGAAAGAAAATTGATTGTCATTTTATGGCAGTAGAACTTTTCTTGAAGCGATGTAAAAATCAATATGATTACATCTTCTTTGACCCCCCATTTCCGTATAAGTTTAGATTAGAATTGCTGCAAACCGCAGGGAAAAGAAAACTTATTACACAAAGCGGCTCTATCCTTATTCACAGACCAAGCGAAGACCCATTACCTGATAAAATAGGCGAACTAGAAAGATACGACCAAAGAATTTATGGGCGTTCTATAGTCGATTTTTACAGATATATGGAAACTTCAACGGAAAAAAATAAAGAAAATTAGCTTTATATTGCAAAAATAACTTGACTTTTTTGTTTTCCGTGTTAGATTATAATATGAAGTATGTGTAGAGCGAGAAAAGTCTTATGATAAATGACGAATTAAGAAAAACTTTAAGCGAAAAAGAAATCCCCAATGGCTTTATAAAAACAACAGAAAGACCAGTAGAGGGGCTAAGTGCAGAGCAGAAAGTTCTTCTAAATCGTAAAGGAAACGCTTTGTTTAATCAAGGTAAGTACAATGAGGCTTTGAGCATTTATATGACAACGGGGTATTCTGACGGGTTATCTCGCATTGGCGATATTTATGCAGAAAAAAAGCAATCATTAAAGGCTCTGAAACTCTATCAGCTCGCACATAACAAAAAAAGCTCCGAACCTATTATTCAAAAAATAGCGGAAGTATTATCAGTTCTTATTAAAGAGGAAAAAAGTGAGTGATTCTATAACAACAGAACAAGAATTGTATTCACAAGTATCAGACGAACTTGCCACAAAAGAGCAAGAAGCGCAAGATTTGCTAGAGCAAACTCCTGAAGAGTCAGAAGAAGATGCAAAGGTAAAAGAAATTTCAGAGCTTTCTAAGCGTGGCTATCAACTTTTGAAAGAAAACGAAGTTAACGAAGCTAAAGAAATGTTCTCTAAGATTTTGGACATTGAAGAGAACAATAATTATGCTCTTGTTGGATTAGGCGACGCTGAGAGAAAACAAAATAATTTCAATGCCGCTATTGAATATTATTCAAGATGTTTATCTTGTCACCCAGGAAACAATTATGCGCTCTTTGGCTTAGCAGATTGCTATAAGGCTCAGAATCAGTATCATAAAGCGATAGAGATTTGGGAACAGTATTTAGTACATGATGACCAAAACATAACGGTTCTTACAAGAGTTGCAGATGCATACAGAAAAATCAGAGATTTCAAGAAATCAAAGATTTTATATTTGAAAGTTCTCGATATGGAAGAGAATAATGCTTATGCTTTGATTGGTCTTGGTCATTTGCATTATGATTTCAAAGAATATAAAGATGCTTTGTTTTATTGGACAAAGATGCTTGAGCTCAACGAAGAGGCTGTTGACATCAGAGTGCTTACTTCTATTGGTAACTGCCACAGAAAATTAAAGACCTTTGATGACGGAATCAGATACTTTGAAAGAGCTTTGAAGATGGACCCTAATAACTTTTATGCTCTCTTTGGGTTAGCTGATTGCTATCGGGGTATGAATATGCAATACAGAAGCGTAGAATATTGGAACAAGATTCTCGCAATGGACCCTAAGAATAAAGTTATCTTGACACGGGCTGGTGATGCATACAGAAATACAGGCGATTACAAGACAGCAAAAGAGTATTATAACAAAGCTCTTGATATAGATTTCGACATTTATGCAGCATTAGGTCTTGCTTTGATTTGCAAGGGCGAAGGCAAATACGAAGAAGCGGTAGAGCGTCTGTATCGTCTTATTCGTAACGATGAGAAAAACTACAGGCTGTATATAGATTTAGCAGACTGCTATGTAAAGATGAACCAGAAGCAGAAAGCTATAGAAGCTCTTGAGAGTTTTCTAAAGTTGGGAATAAGAAGTACAGCTATTGCAGAACTTCTTGAAAGAATACAAACTAAAGGCACTGTGTTTTAATTTTTGTCTTTTTTGATATAAAACCGCTTGCAATATGTAAGCGGTTTTGTTATTTTTATATACTATGAAAACTGTATTATCGGGCTTATTACCAGAAGAGATAGTTGAAGAATTGTCTTTGAAGCAATCGTTTAGAGGAAAACAGATATTTTCGTGGATTGGAAAAGGTGCTACGTCTTTTTCTGAAATGACAAATCTTTCAAAGCAATTACAAAATGAGCTTGAAGAAAAAGCACAATTACATTCTTCTCAAGTAACGCAGGTTTTAAAAGACCCTGACGGAACAATAAAACTACAAATAACACTACATGACGGGCTTGCAATCGAAACAGTCCTTTTAACAGATGCAAAAGACAGAAAAACAGCTTGTGTCAGCTGCCAAGCAGGGTGTGCTATGAGATGTGCATTTTGTCAGACAGGGCAACTTGGTTTAGGCAGAAACCTAACAGCAGGAGAAATTGTTGAAGAATTTTTGTTTCTCGAAAAAGAAGCTGGAAAGCTAGACAATATTGTCTTTATGGGTATGGGCGAACCAATGCAAAATCTCAGCTCAATACGAAAAGCTGTTGAAATTTTAGCTCATAAAGAAGGAAGAGCTTTAGCTACAAGGCGCATAACGCTTTCTACTTCTGGAGTGATAAAAGGTATATATGACCTTGCAGATAATGGACCTAAAATCCGCCTCGCAGTGTCATTAACTACCGCCGACCCAGAATTAAGAGCAGAGCTTATGCCTGTTACAAAAACAAACCCTCTTTCAGAACTGAGAAAGGCTATTGCATATTATATAGAAAAAACAGGCAAGAGAGTTACTTTGGAAGCTGCCCTACTCGCTGGAAAGAATACAGGAGATGATAGCATAGAAAGAATGATAGAATTTGCAAAAGGACTAGATGTATATATAAATCTTATTCCTTGGAATCCTGTTGGTTCTCTTCCATTCTCTCGACCAAGCTCAAAGGAATGCAATTATGTTATAAAGGCATTAGAAAAAGCAAACATAAATGCAAATTTAAGAACTCCGCGTGGCAAAAAAATAGGCGGAGCATGCGGACAGCTAGGAAAAGTATCAATAGTAAAAAAAGAGTAATATCTAAAATTGCTATTACTTTGCAAACGTTATTTTACGAAAAACTTTATCAAAGAAGTTTACAAAATAATAGCAATTAAAATAGATATGTGCTATAATAACAAATATGGAACACAATATGATTCTATCTGCATCTGGTTGGCGAAAAGTCTTCGCTGAATCAGGTGATGAAAATGATACAACTCTCGAAATCGGTGATGAGAATTCTGCTATAGTTGCAATCGCTGCAAATACCTATATCGATTATATAACGAAAAAAACAGGACTTGACCAACCTGTTATTGTAATGGGCATAGATAGCCGTCCTACAGGTCCTGCCATTGCTGATGTAATGATGAGAGTATTTGCTCAAAGAAATATTCCTGTTCAGTACATTGGTATAACCGCAGCTCCTGAAATTATGGCATATAGCAAAACTCAATCAGGATTTGTATATATATCTGCAAGCCATAATCCTATCGGACATAACGGCATAAAATTTGGCTTAGGAGATGGCGGCGTTTTGCCTGCTGACGAAGCAACTCTATTAGCAGATGATTTTGTAATGAGATGCTCTAAAGATGATGCTTACGAAAATGCTGTGAGAATGATTTTGTCTGCAAATAACGAAGATACAGATTGGCTCTATGCAGAATGTATGGCGTACAAAAAAGCGGCTACAACAGAGTATCATAAATTCGCAAGAGAAGTCATTTCAAATACAAAAAGCTTTGTACAGCAAAACAGCCTTTTCAGCTTGATACGACAAAAAGCAAAAGCTAGCTCAATTGGAATAGTTGCAGATATGAACGGCTCTGCAAGAACTCTTTCTATTGATAAATCTTTCTTTGAAGAGTGTGGTATTTCTTACTTTGCAATAAATGACCAACCAGGACAAATTGCACACGGAATCATTCCAGAGCCTGAAAACCTTGTATATTGTGCAAAGGAAATGGAAAGATTGCACAACGAGGGACATTCTGAAGTTATTCTTGGATATATGCCAGATTGCGATGGAGATAGAGGCAATATCGTTTATTGGAATGAAAAAACAAACAAGGCTGAAATACTAAAGGCTCAAGAAGTATTTTCGTTATCAGTGCTTGCCGAGCTTTCTTTTTGTTCATATATGAGAGATATTGCAGGAAGCAGTGCTGATACAAAAATGGCTGTATGCGTTAATGGACCTACTTCAATGCGTGTAAATGAAATTGCAGAGGCTTTTGGCGCAAAAGTTTATCGAGCAGAAGTAGGAGAAGCTAACGTCGTAAATCTTGCTCGTGTTTTGAGAAATAGCAATTATACAGTTAGAATTCTTGGAGAAGGCAGCAATGGAGGTACAATTACCCACCCTGCTGCTGTACGAGACCCTTTGAATACTATCTTTGCATTTATAAAGTTGCTAATGTTGCGTGACCAGGTGCTTCCTGATGGAAGAGTATGCAGCGGTATGTTTAAGCGATGGTGTGAAGTAAGTGGAAATCTCAATTCCTATAAAGAAGATTTTACGCTATCAGATATTCTTGCAACACTACCTGTATATACAACAACAGGAGTTTCAGAGCAAAGAGCTATTTTAAAGATAAAAACAAGCGACCATGGCGAACTAAAAAGAAAGTTTCAACCGCTCTTTGAAGCGTCATGGAAAAAGAATCTACCTATTTTCAAAAAGAAATATGGTATTTTTTCTTATGAGGCTTTCACAACAAACGGGATACATGAAAATGGTTCACTTACCGAATTTTCATTAAGCGGTAAAGGTGGCTTGAAAATTGTTTTTAAGAATACAAACAGTCAACCCATCGCATTTATATGGATGAGAGGAAGTGGAACAGAGCCTGTTTTCAGAGTAATGTGCGATGTAAAGGGTGATAATAAAGAACTTGAAAAGTTATTGCTCGAATGGGAATCAAGAATGCTCATTCGTGCTGATAACTCGAAGGAATAATCTGCATACATTTTGTAAAGGAGTTGAACGATGGATTCAAATGAAATTCTTGCTCGTGCAAAAAAGTATATCGCCGACGAGAAAGACCCGAATTTCCGAAAGGAAGTCGAGGATTTGATTGCAAAGAATGATATGAAAGAGTTGGAAGACCGTTTCTATCAGTCTTTGGAGTTCGGAACAGGCGGATTGCGAGGCATTATGGGCGGCGGTACAAACCGTATGAACACGCTCGAAATCAATCTTGCAACACAGGGATTGGCAAATTACGTTATCAAGGCATTCCCCGAAAAAGCAAAGGCAGGCACATTGAGCGCAGTTATCGCTTACGACAGCCGCTTGAATAGCGATGTGTTTGCAGAAGCAACTGCGTGCATTTTTGCTGCAAATGGAATCAAGGCTTATCTTTTTACTGGTCTCCGCCCTACTCCAGAGCTTTCTTTTGCTATCCGCGAGTTGAAGGCAGATACAGGCGTTGTGGTTACAGCAAGCCATAACCCACGAATGTACAACGGCTACAAGGCTTATTGGAATGATGGTGCGCAGGTTATTGAGCCGCACGATGTCGGTATTATCAAAGAGGTTAATGCCGTAAAAGACGTAAAGACAATTTCTAAAGAAGACGCTATAAAGGCTGGAAAACTTGTTCTTATTGATAAGGAAATCGATGAGAAGTTCTGGGCAATGTGTAAGGCACAGTTGTTCCGACCGCAACTTATCAAGGAAAAAGCTGGCGATGTGAAAATTGTTTACACACCGTTGCACGGAACAGGAGCTATGCACGTTGAAAAAGTCTTAGGAGACCTCGGTCTCAAAGTTATCACCGTGCCAGAGCAGAGAAAGCCAGACGGCAATTTCCCAACAGTCGAAAAACCAAACCCTGAAGAAGCACCTGCATTAAAGTTGGCTCTTGACCTTGCTACAAAGGAAAAAGCTGATGTTGTTATGGCAACAGACCCAGATGCAGACCGATTCGGAACAGCATTCCCTGACAAAGACGGCAAATATGTCCTTGTAACAGGAAACCAGATGGGCGCACTTTTGTTCGATTACATCGTACAGAGCCGCAAAGAGCTTGGTAGTATGCCTGCAAATCCTGCAGTTATTCGCTCTATCGTTACATCATCATTCGTTGACAAGATTGCAGCGAAAAACGGCGTTGAACTTATCGAGGTTTTAACAGGCTTCAAATGGATTGCTGCGATTGAGGCTCTCTTCGAGAAAGATAACAGCAAATCTTATGTCTTCGGCTTGGAAGAAAGCTATGGCTACAAAGTCGAACGCGAAGTTATGGATAAAGACGGCGTTTCAGCAGCAGCAATGTGTGCTGAGATGACGCTGTATTGGAGAAGCAAGGGAAAGAGCTTGCTTGAAAGATTGAACGAACTTTACAAAGAGTTCGGTTTCTTTGAGGACAGAGCAATTTCTCAGAACTTCCCGGGCGAAAGCGGAAGCGCAGTTATGGCTGGCATTATGTCAAAGCTCCGCACAGAAGGCTTGAAGACACTCGGCGGAAAGCGAGTTGTAAAAATCCGCGACATCAAAGAATCTGTTGAGTTCGACCCAGCAGATGTTTCTAAGAAAACACCTTTGACATTCCCGAAAAGCAACGTTTTGCAGTTCTTCCTCGAAGGCGGAAGTGTTGTAAGCGCACGCCCTTCTGGAACAGAACCGAAAATCAAGTTCTACATCAACAGCACCGCGCCAGTGGCAGGCGGCACAGATGAAGGGCTTTGTGCAGCACGCGAAGAGACAGCCGCATTATGCGAAAAAATCTCTTCTGAAATAAAAGCTATTTTGGATGCCGCATCCAAGTAATAGAATCTTCAAAGACTACAAAAAACTGTCCCAATTAGCAAATAGTGGGACAGTTTTTGTAGCTTTCGATACGGAAACAACGGGGTTAAGGGCTTCAAATGACCGTATCATTGAGATAGGTGCAGTAAAGTTCAACATCAACGGTGAAATTGCACGGTATACTGCACTTATCAATCCTGAAATCCATATAAATTCAGCCGCCACTGCTGTAAACAATATTACTGATTTCATGGTAAAAAATTGCCCTCCCATTCGGGATATTCTGCCAAATTTTGTAGATTTCATTGGCTCTGATTCCATTTTGGTGGCTCATAATGCGCAATTTGACCTCAATTTCTTGAATTCTGAACTTGAAAGAAACAATTTTCCGTGCATAAAAAATCTAACTATTGATACATTGCAACTTTCTCGGTGGGCATATCCGCAATTTGAGCGGCACAAACTCCAGTTTCTCGCCGAAAAACTCTGTATTCCTGTGTCAGAGGCACACAGGGCGGGCGATGATGCGTTTGTTTGTATGCAGCTTTTTTTGCAGATTGTAAAAGACAAGACACACCCCGAAATTGCATTCCGAAAACTCTATGACATCGTAAAAACGCTTCGTGCCGAAGGTGGTTGCCCGTGGGACAGAAATCAAACACCTCTTTCTATTCGTCGTGATTTGATGGAAGAATCGTTCGAGGCAATCGACGCAATCACGCGAGACGATGTACCGCATATTCGAGAAGAACTCGGCGATGTGTTATTGAATGCCGTTATGCTTTCGTATATGCACGAACAATCCAATCAGTTCACGCTCGAGCAGGTACTTAACGATATTTGCGAAAAACTCATTCGCCGACACCCTCACGTTTTTGCGAACAGTTCTGGCAAAAGCGAGATGAAGGCTTCCCCGTCCGACAGTATGCAAGTGCTTGCACAATGGGATAAAATCAAGGAAAACGTTGAAGGTAGAAAAACAAATTGTACGCTCGACGAAGTACCCGAGTATTTTCCACCGCTGTTGAAGGCATACAAAATGCTCAAGAAAGCGGGAAAGAAGGGCTTTGAGTGGGAATGTGAAGAAGATGTAAAAGCAAAAGTGCTCGAAGAATGGCAGGAAGTCGAAGAAGCACAAAAAGCATTTTCCGCAGAGGAAGTGCAAAAATCACCGTTTACAGTGTCTGACGGAAACTCAGAGCTTAACGAAAAGCAGCTGCATCTTGAGGAAGAAATTGGCGATTTATTTTTGTCGCTTGTCAATTACGCTCGCTGGCTCGGTGTTGACCCCACGATTGCACTAGACAGAGCAAACCGCAAATTCTACAAACGGTTTAGTTTTGTAGAAAAAGAGATGGGAAATTTAAAAAGACCTATGTCTAAAGAGAATATTCATCAAATGATTGAGCTTTGGAAGCAATCTAAAGAACAAAAATAGTTAAATTTTGCTAAAACTATGAAAAAGGAGAACCAAATATGAAGTTTTTGCATACAGGCGATTGGCATTTAGGCAAGATTTTTTATGCACAAAGCCTAATTGAAGACCAAAAACATATTTTGAATCAAATTTTTGACATTTTACTTCGTGCAAAAGAAACAAAGAATCCATACTCTGCAATATGTATTCCTGGAGACATATACGACAGAGCCATTCCTAATAGTGATGCAACTGTATTGCTGAACGATTTTTTAACACGCACAAGCAATGAATTTCCATCGCTGTCTGTTTTTATTTTATCTGGTAACCACGATAGTGCGAAACGTTTAGGCTTTGCTTCTAGTTTTCTTGAAAAAAGCAATATCTATATTTGCTCTTCATCTGAGAATATAGAAAAACCGATTATCATCGATAATGTCTGCTTCTATCAGATTCCTTTTACTAGTAATTTAGCATTTTCGTTAGAAACCAACACTAGCATTTTATCGCAGAATGAAGTATATACAGAATACTGCAAGAGAATTCTAGCCGCACACAAAAAGTACAATAATGAAAAAGCAGCAGTGTTATGTACACATACAACATGCTTTAATGCAAATGATAAAAATTATGCAGTTGGAACAGCAGAGAATGTTTCGCCTGAAACTTTCAACGGTTTTGATTATGTTGCGCTCGGTCATATACATAAGATGTTATGTATAAACAAAGATGAACCAAAAATTTGGTATTCAGGCTCTCCGATAGCATATTCTTTTGATGACACTGGAAAAAAAGGAATCCTTAGCGTCGAAATCGATGAGAAAACGCATAAAGTCGATGTCGAACAGATTTTTCTGAATCAACTCCATCCTCTGAAAAGGATTAGAGGCAATTTTTCAACATTAGATGATGAAGAATTTGCGAAACAATGGCAGCATTGTTACATTGAAGCAGAATGTACTGACGAAAAAACATTGTGCAATCCGATGGAAATACTTTCTAAGCGATACCCCCACATTCTTTCATTTAAATATGCAAAGAAAAATCGTTCTGGCACTTCAGAATTGTTTGAAACGAGGAAAAAGGTTCTGACAAGCTCTGCAAGCGAAAAAGAGACGATGAGCAAGGCCTTTGAGCTGTTTATGAAAGATTTATATGGCGAAAAACTAGACCAAAAGCGATTCGACAAAGAAAAAAATGTATTCGACGCAATATGCAGTGAAATCGAATTGGAGGAAAAATGAAAAATATCTCTATCCAAATATGCAATGTCGGTCCTTTTAGGAATGAATTTATAGACTTTGATTTCCTTGGCGATATGTTTCTAATCACAGGAAAGACAGGAAGCGGAAAAACTACTATTTTTGATTGCATGACGTATGCGCTCTATGGAAAATTTCCAGGAAGCAGAAGCGGCATTGCTCGTGAGATGCGCTCGAAGTTCGCTTCCCCGAGCGACAAAGCATTTGTAGAATTCACGTTTTCTATCGACGGAAAGGTATTTAGGGTTCACCGCACATTGCCAACAGAAAAACGAGCTGCACAAGTTTCGTTAGCGCATAAGACAAGCAGCTTATTAGACTCATGGGAAAATGTTGCAGAATCTGGCACAACTAAAATAAACGAAATCATCGAAAAACAGCTTATCCATTTGGAGATGACAGAGTTTAACAGAATCATAATGCTGCCACAGGGCGAATTTGCGTCGTTCCTGAAGCAATCGACCACTGAAAGAAGCTCAACGCTTGCAAAACTTTTCCCTGTCGAAAAATATACGCGTATCATCGATAAAGTCAAAGAAAAGTGCGAGTTCTACAAAGTAAAACTCGAAGCAAGCGAAAATAGACGGCTTGCATTCGGTGATTTCAAAGAAGAAGCTGCACGCGATAAGATAAAAATGCTCGCAGACAGTATCGTCTCTCTTTCCGAGGAAATAAAGAGCTATGATACAAACAGAGACTCAATTTTGTGCGAGATTCACAAGGTTGAAAGCGACATCAGCAAAGCAAAAAAGGCGTTAGAACTAGAAAAAAAGCTTTCGGAGCTTAGCGCAAAAAAAGACGAAATTGCGCAAATAGAGGAGTCGCTTAGAAAATCCGAAGAGGCAGCCCCGTTAATCACCTATGTACAGACCGCCGAAAAACTATTGCAACGGATTGAGGGAGCTAAAAGTAAATGCAACTCATATCAAACCGCATTGCAAAACGCAGAAAACAAGATTGCAAAGCTTGAAAAAAAGAAAAGCGACATCGATGAGAAAAAGGCAAAAATCAGCGGATATGATGTCAAATTAAGCGAATTTGAAAAGAAAAAAGAGTGTGTGATTGCTTTCAAAAACGCAAAGCGTGAAAAGGAGCAGGCTGAAACTGCGTATAATAGTGCAGTAGCGGACGCAAACACATTGCGTGAGGAGAGAATTGAAGCGCAGAAAGAGTTCTCGAGCATTGCAACAAAGTGGTATCTTGAAAGCAAAGACGGGGAGGAAAATGCACTGCGCTTTTCTTTGAGCGAAATGCTTTCAAAGGAAGAAAAAGGCAAGGATTCACTTTTTACAAAAAAGGCACAGTTTGAAAAATGTACGGCTGTCGAACGTGAAATAAGCGAATTACAAGAAGTCGTGTCGAAAATCAAAAGCAGCATTGAAAAAACTCAGAAAACACACGATATTACGCTTGCGCTAATCGAGGATTTAGAGGCGCAGAAAAAAGAGGCCGAGAAAGGAGCAGCTGCACACACATTGGCGGTGTTGCTCCGCGAGGGCGAGCCTTGCCCCGTGTGCGGTTCGCTTTCGCACCCCTCCCCTGCAAGAAAAAGCGATGCGTTTACGATGGACGACGAAATCGAAGCGCAGAAAGACAATCTCGACGCGATAAACTCAAAGCTCACGGCGCAAAAGGACAAGCTCGTAAAAGAAAGTACGCGGCTTGAAACAAAAGAAACGCAACTTCTTGAATTACTCGAAAATGTTGCAACAGAACGAAATGCGCTCAGCGAAGAGCTTGCGACACTATCGGAAGCAATCGCGGAAAAAGAGCGCGTGATAAGCGACTTAGCGAGCGATGTAGAGATAGCGCAGGCTCTCGCGGAATCAATCGGCAGCATAACGCGCAAGCTAGCGGCGGCAGAGGCGAAATGCACAGAAGCAAAGAGCAGCCTTGAAGTGAAAAAGACGTTACTCGCGGAAAAAGAAGCGGCGGCGGACGGCTTTGAAGACATCGACGAAGTTTCTTCGCAGATAGCGGACGTGGAAGCGCAAAAGGCGGCGGACGAAAAAGCTATTGGCGATTGGACGGCGCAATACAGCGAAGCGCAGAAAGAAAAAGCAAGTATGTCGGGGTCGTTAGAGGCGGCAGAAAAAGAAGTTGAAGAAGCAACACGCGAAGAGAAAAATGCGCAGAATGAGTGCAATGCAAAAATTGAGGCTTCGTCGTTTGCGGACGCGGACGAAGTGAAAGCGGCGTTTATCGAAAGCGCGTTGTCGGCGGAGAAAAGAGAGAAAATCGAAAGCTGGAAAGAGAGCGTGAGCGAGGTGAAAGCGGCTCTTGCGGAAAATGAATGTGAAAAGCCGCTTGCGGAGTTGGAGAAATCGCTTTCGGCATTGCAAAAAGCAGAACGCGAGGTTTGTGCGCACAAAGAAGAGGCGCAGGAAGCAAAAAGTGAAGCGGAACTTGAGAAAGCCGACGAAGAGAAAAAACTTGCCGAATTTGCACAGCTCGCAATCGAACTCGGCAAGCTGATGAAAGAAGCCGAACCGTATCAAATGCTGCTAGAAGACATCAGCGGCAAAGGCATAAAGGACGAAAACGGGAAATTGACCAAAAAAACAAGCATTGATACCTGGGTGCTTGCGCTGTACTTCTCTGAAATCCTTGAATGTGCTAACCCGAAACTTGAGGCGTTGAGTGCAGGGCGGTATCAATTCAAAATCGAAACAGACCGCGCGATTGGTGGCGGAAAAACGGGGCTTGATTTTGTCATCGAAGACGCGTACACGGGGCAGAGCCGTTTGCCGCAGACGTTGAGCGGTGGAGAAACGTTTGAAGCCTCAATCAGCCTCGCGCTCGCTCTTACCGAAGTTGTGCAGTCGAGAAGCGGCGGAGTGAAGCTCGAATCGCTGTTCATCGACGAGGGATTTGGAACGTTGGACGAAGAAGCCTTGAAAAAAGCAATAGACGTGTTGCATCAGATTCAAGAAAATCGCGTTGTCGGCGTTATTTCGCACGTCGGCGAGATGGAAAGCGAGATTCCGTCAAAAATCTTTGTCGAAAAAGAAAAGACAGGCTCGCACATCTTAGTCAACGGCAAACATCTCAAAGCTCAATAGAACACTTTAGCGGTGTATTCGAGTTTGAAAATCCCCGAAGTGAGCGTTACAAGATTGACGGTGCAGTTCGGGATTTTCACGTCCCAAAAGTGAGAAATCGACCGCCCGTCCACATTCATCAACAAAGCCTGAAGCGTGCCGCCGTGAGTAGCGACAAGCACGTTTTGGACTTTTTCATTTTCGAGTTTTCTGATTTCATTTTCCCAAAAATCGCGCGTCCGCTCTAAAACGCACTCAATGCTTTCCGCGCCGCCGTGCGCAACGTAGTTTTCTGGCGAATCAAAGAACGCATTGAAGCCCGCCAGCTCCGCCCTCCCCTTTCGCTCGTCGAACGTCGTTCCCTCCGCAATTCCGAAAGCAAACTCAATAATGCGCTCGTCCGTTTTTATGCGCTCGCGTGGAAATCCGCTCAAGATTTCGGCGGTTTCAACGGCACGAAGCAGGGGACTTGCATACACCGCGTCAAAAACAATGCCTTGCCTCTTTAGCCCTGCCGCAGTTTGTCGCGCCTGCTCTCTGCCGTGTTCATTCAGCAGGATTTGCGTTCGCCCCTGCAAGCGATATTCTTTATTCCAATCGGTTTCGCCGTGCCGCACCACAAAGATATTCATTCGCTCGCCGCCTCGTCAATCACCGTGAAATTCTCGCACGAAAGGTAAGTGATGTCCATATCGTCCACTTTGTCCGCCGTCAGCGTGCCAATCACTTCGATTTCGCTCATTTCAGCGGGGTAATCGTCGGGATATTTCTTGTCGGCAGGCAAAAAGAACATAAATCCCGTCTGGCAGCACGCCGTCGCGTCGAATTGCAGCACCGAGAAAAAGCGCGTCGAATAGCCCGCTTCCTCAATCGACAAAAACTGACCGCGGAAGCGCACGGTTTTGCCGAGGTATTTATCTGGGTCAACCGTCATATCGAAAATCTGCGCCGTCGCGATGTTGAAATTCATCTTTGTGAAATCGTAATCGATTTTTCCTGTTTGCTCCGCCGCGCTCACAGCGTTTTCTTTTGGGGAAGAAGCATCTTTTGCGCTTTTACACGAAAAAGCAGAAAGCGACAAAATCAATAATAGTATTTTCAGAAGAAACCCCATATTAGCTCCTTTTCAAAATGCGGTTTGAAAGCGAACAGAGGGCGAAGACAACCACATCTGCAACGACGATAGTCGAGCCGACGGGGGTGGAGGCGACGATTGAAACAAGCAGCCCGATGAGTGCGCAGAACACCGAAATCACGCAAGAAGAAATCACGACGCTCTTGAAGTTTTTGAACAGGCACATCGCAGAAACCGCAGGGAAAATGATGAGAGCCGAAATGAGCAGCGTGCCGACGAGGTTCATTGCAAGCACAATCGTGATGGCGATAACCGTCGAAATGGCAACGTTGTAAAGCGAGGTCGGCATTCCAGAGGCGCGCGCAAAATCTGCGTCAAACGTCATCGCAAAAATGCGGTTATAAAACAGCACATACAAGACGACGACGACAAGCGACAGCACGACCGAAAGAACCACCTCCGAAAGCGTCAGCGTCAGAATCGAAGTCGAGCCGAAAAGCGTCGAGCAGACATCGCCTGAAATATTCGATTTGCCCGAAAAGATATTCATAATGATGTAGCCGAATGCGAGCGCGCCCGTTGAAATCATCGCAACAGAGGCATCGCCCTTGATTTTCGCGTTATCTTTCGCGCCAAGCACGGCGACGGCGAAAAGAATCGTTACGGGAAGCACAAAATACATCGTATGCGTCATTTTCATCACGGTCGCGATGGACAATGCTCCAAACGCTGCGTGCGATAAGCCGTCGCCGAGGTACGAAAAGCGGCGCAGTACAAGCGTTACACCGAGCAACGACGAACACAAGGAAATCAAAACGCCCGTGATAAGCGCGTAGACAACGAACGGATATTGCAAATATTCGATGAGTGTTGAAATCAATTCCATTTCAAATCTTCTCCACTGTTTTTTTGATAAATTGCACTGTGGTTCACGAGGCGCAGGACGTGCGTTGCATACATTTTCACGCTGTCGAGGTCGTGCGAAATCATAATGACGGTCATGTGCAGGTCTTTGTTCAAGCGCGACACAAGAGAATACATCTCCTTTGCGCTCGCTGGGTCTAATCCCGTTACAGGTTCGTCCATCACGAGCAAATCTTTAGCGGAACACAACGCGCGCGCCAAAAGAACTCTCTGCTGCTGTCCGCCCGAAAGCTCGCCGTAGCACCGCTTTGCAAAATCCGCCATTCCGAGCAATTCGAGATTTTCAAGAGCCTTCAGCTTGAAGCATTTTTTGTAAAACGGATTGAAACCAAGCCGATTCTGAAATCCCGACAAAACGACTTCCATCACAGACGCGGGGAACGTGCGCTGAATGGCGTTCTGCTGCGGCAAATAGCCAATGCCGTACTTCTTTACGCTGTCGTTCAAGATGATTTCGCCAGAAAGAGGCGGAAGCAAGCCTGCGAGCGTTTTAATCAGCGTCGATTTGCCCGAACCGTTTTCTCCGACGACGCACATATAATCGCCAGAATCCACATGAAACGAAATACCAGAGGCAATACCCCGCCCCTCGTGTCCGACGGTCAAGTTATTGCAGGTGAGTAATATCATCGAATACCCTCTATATATTCAGATTTTGCAAGACAAGAAAAATGAAATCAGTTTTCAATTTCGCCCTTTATATTGCCATATTTCGCCCTCTTTTGTCAACTGCAAAAAGTTTTTTTTCAAAAATATTTTCCACAAAACTCATACAACGCGTGTAAATGACTTATGCGGAAGATTTTTGCGATTTGAAAAAATGCAAATGATTTCTGCACTTGCAGGAGGCGTATGCAAAGTGTGTAAATCACTCCTGCAAAATCAGAAGACGCTTACATAAAAACAAACGGCTTTTGAACGCGATTTCTGTCATTTCAGAGGGAACATACGCAAAAATGCAGTTTAAGGAAACGAAAGAAAATCGGGCAACAAAAAGAGGAAGACAAAAGCAACGCTTTCATCTTCCTCAAAAGGAGGTTATATGAAACAAGAAAAGAAATTTTCTTCTTACATAATCAAACTAACTCTCAATAGCGCATTTCAAAATAATCAAAGTCGGCACACACTTTCTCGCCGCTGCCGCCGTTGTTGGCATAGATTCCAGTCAGTGTGCCTGTGTGTCTTTTGCGCTCGGCAGGGTTCCCCTCGTCTGCAAGGAATGTGCACGATTCGACAACGCCGCCGATGCTCCACAATGCGCCCTCATTCGTGCTGTAGCTGAACTCCCGACGCTGTGCGCTCACGTCTACTTTGAGCGCAATGCGCGTGCTTTCGACGTTCTCGACTTCCGCGATAAGCTCTTCGCCGCCGCCTCTGTTCGCGACCAGCCGCAATTTTTTTCCGTTGTCAAAGCAGACGCACCAGCGAATATACGTCGTCGTACTGTAATAGCACACGATGCCCGCTTGACTGCCTTTGCATTCGGGGGAGAACTCAAGCGCAGTCGTCGCGGTGAAATGGTGTTCCTTTTCGCGCTTGACGAGGGTGTTTTTTGAGGAGATTTGGTTGAGCGTTGCGTCTTGCGTCCAGATTCTGAAAAATCCGCGCCGTTCGGTCAGCGAGCAGTGAGCTGTGTCGGGATTGCGAACGAATTGCCACGTCAAATCGAGTTTGTCGCTGTCGAAGTCGTCCCTGTCGCGCTCGTCATAGACTCTTTGCGGCAAGGAGGGGGCGAGAGAGCGCAGGCTTGGACCTTTTCCGCCGTTGATAGTAAACCAGCCGTCTGCCGTCCACTCTACCCTATCGAGTGCGCTTTCTCTGCCGCAGGTGGTGAACTTGCCCTCGTTCGTCCGTCCGCACAGATACATACACCACCAATCGCCGTTTTGGTCTTGCACGAGCTTTCCGTGTCCTGCCCTTTGTATCGGGGAGGAAGCGTCGAACTGGCGCATAACGGGGTTATACGGGGAGTTCTCGTAAGTGCCGAACAGCGATTTTGAGCGCGCGACGTTTATGCCGTGTCCGTATCCCGTGCCGCCTTCCGCAACCATTGCGTAATAATAGCCGTCTTTATAGAAAATATGCGGACCTTCGCTGCACCGCTCGCCCGTGCCGCTCCAGACGGTTTTTAGCTCGCCGACAGTGTGCGACAAATCGGGGGAAAGCTCGATTGCCTTCGCGCCCGCGGCGATAATCATATACGCCTTTCCGTCCGTATCGACGAAAAGCGAGGGGTCGATGTCGTCAACGTCAATCCAATGCGGCGCGGAGTATTCGCCTTCGGGTCGGTCGCTTGACACGATGAGCTGGCGGCGCATGGGCTGACCTTCGGCTTTTTCCGTCGGGTTCAGCCTCAAAGTCGCAATAATGTAGAACTTGCCGTTGATGTATTCGATGTCGGGCGCCCAAATGCCGTGGCTGTCTTTAATCGCGGACAAATCGAGATAGTCGGGGTTTGTTACGGCGTGCCCAATCGTTTCCCAATGCACGAGGTCTTTTGAATGCGAAATCGGAATCGCGGGGAAATATTGAAAAGACGAATTGACCATATAGAAATCGTCGCCGACTCTGATGACAGACGGGTCAGGGTAAAAGCCGCGCCGCACGGGGTTTTCGTAGTATGTTGCGTTCATTACTGCGCCTCCTGCGGTGTTTTTTCGAGTGCGCCAAGCGTGATATTGCTGAAAGTCGCCGTATTTACGTTGTCGATTTCGTTCGCCACTTTGTTTGCATCAAGAGCAAAGCCCACATACACATCATCGCCCAGCTCTATCTCTCGGCTTCCCACTTCGCTCCATTCTGCGCCGTCCGCACTCATAAATGCACTGATTGCCTTTCCTCTGCGCTCCAATTTCAAGTAACAGCCGAGCGGTGTATCAAAATCTTTGAACGGAACGCTATCGATGAGCGAAATGCCAGCCTTCTCCGCGCTTGCCTTGCCGTCAAGGGTTTCGGTGAGCGCGTTCATTTCGCCGCCGTCCGTGTCGCGTGAGCAAAGATAGACCGACCACGGATTTCGATAGAGCGTTTTGCCGTCAACTTTATAGCTTGTCGATTTCACCCACGACAGCCCCAGTGCCGCTTCTGCGCTTGAACTGTCGAGAGAGTTTCTGACCATAAGTCCGCTAAACGCGTGATTATCGACTGCGCTCACCGTTTCCAGCTTCGCGACAAATGCAAAATCGCCAGAAATCTTCTTATATACAAAGTGGAAATCGTCTGTTTTCGCATTATCGAATGTGCTTCCAGAAATCGCACCCTCGCTTTTGCCGATTTTTCCGCTGCCCAAAACGCTCAAGACACCGCCTTTTTCAAATGAAGTGCCTTTCACACTCGGAGAGCCGATATCGCTTTCACTCCAGCCGCTCGCCTTTGTATCAAGAATACAATGAAGCTGAACTGCGCTCGTCTGCACGGCGTTATCTTTTGCGTCCGTTACACGCACCGAAATGAAGTGTGTGCCTGTGTCAGAAAGCGAAAAATTGAATGTGTGCGATTTTGCTTTCTTGCCGATTTTGTCTTCTGCAATCTTTGTTGCTCCGTCAAACAGCGCGACACTCGCAATTTTCTGCTTGCTCGCAATGTTTACGCTCAACGTGATGTTTTCGCCAGATTTTACAAACGTATTATTCTTGACATCACTGATTTTCGCTTCAGGATTCACAGGCGTATACTTCGCGCTGACAAGGCTGTTCAAATACTCTTCAAGATTCGTGTAGCCGCTCTTCGCTGTCATAGCTCCGTCGGAGGCATCGTTCACATTGAGCTTATGCTTTTTCTCCCATTTGTCAGGCATACCATCTCCGTCTGTGTCGAAGTCTGCCGCACGCGCTTCGCTTTCTAAGCACGGATAGCCGCCAACTTCCGCATCGGTATTGATATATCGCCCCTCATTATTCTTCACTTCCCAAACGATACGCGCATCGATTGCATCTCGATGAGGCAATGTTGCACCTGCATTCTCTAAAACCGATTTATAGCAGTTTTCTGCGCTTTCGAGAGAGAGATTTTCGCTCTTCGTTCCCTCCATTTCAAACGGCGTATCAACGATTGTGGTGTCGTTCGTGTTGTTTTTGCCGACATAGATGCCCTTTTCGTTGTCTGCGCTCTCTTCAGCATAGCCCTCGATGTAATTCCCCGAAACGTAGAAGAAGCCAGGTTTCTTGTTTTCGCCAGCGTCAATAATTCGGCTTCGCACGTCTTCACGAGTGCCGCGCCCCGATTTTTCGTAATTATTCACAAAGTTTGTTCGAGAGCGACCGCCACCGTAGCACGTGTTAAATCCCCAGTTATAGATGACGTTGTTAGAAAGCTGAAGCAGCGCGATATGTTCATTATCATCTTTTTCCGCAGTGCCGCCGCCAATGCGAGGGTTTCGCGACGTGTGATTTGCAAGCAAGTTGTGATGAAAAGTCGTATTTACACCGCCCCAAATGCCGCCATAGCCGTGCCTGCCTTTCGTGTGTCCGCTCATCGTCAAGCTCTCGGAGATAATGCACCACTGCACGCTCATATTTTCCGCGCGGTACGGACTCAAGCCTTCATCAGTTGAAAAACTGAAAGAACAATGGTCGATGATAACATTTTTCTGCTGCCGTCCCCAAAGTCCGTCCATTCCGTCGCCCTCGTGCACATTTTTTGCGCCTGGTCGAAAGCGAAGGTAGCGGATAATGAGATTCTGCGCTTTGCTGATATTCGTTTCAAAGCCTGCAAGGGTAATGCCTGCGCCTGGAGCGGTTTGCCCTGCAATCGTGATATTTTCGACTTCGCCGAATCGTAAAGGCTCAGCCATTTCAATCGTACCCGATACATCAAAAACAATCGTTACATTACTCTTGATTCCTGCGCGCAAAGAGCCTGCAATAGCCTCCTCGCCAGTTTTGTAATCTTTGAGATTCGTAACGTGATACACTTCGCAGCCTCTGCCACCAGTTGTATACTTGCCGCCACCCTCTGCACCAGGAAACGCTGCAAGCTCCTCCGCCACAAGCGGAAAACCGCCGCCAACCGCCGCAGACAGTGCTAAAGCCGCTAAAACGCCTGTTAATTTTATCGTTCTCTTCATAAAAAATCTCCTTATTCCTTTATTTTTTCTCTTTTGGCGAAACTGTAACGTGATTAACGACG
>CALDID010000168.1 GCA_937901865.1 uncultured Treponema sp. | reverse complement strand
CAAAATTTGTGATATGCGAAGAAGCAGAAACTCAGTATCTTCACGCAGTAGAATTTTATGAAGTAATTAAAAATTATTTGGAGAGTGCGGACTAATGCAATTAAAAAAATATCAATCTCGAACGCTGAAGATTTTATCTGATTTTTTGATTGATGCTAGGATAATTGGCAGTATAGCTGCATTTGAAAAATATCAAGACGCAGATGGATATAATCCTACTTATCAATCACTCCGAAATATGGAAGATGTACCATATATTTGTCTTAGGTTGCCGACTGGTGGCGGAAAGACGCTGTCTTCCATGTCATTCGCACTTGAGCACGCTCTTGCGCACCAAAAAAAGCGGATAATCATGGCGATTCCCTACACGAGCATTATCGAACAGACGGCGAAAGTGTACAAATACGGCACGGATAATGATGATGAAATTGAAGAGTTTAAGAAATTCGGCAAGTGCCTTTTCGGCGAAGAAAATGTGCTTGAGCATCATTGCAACTTTGATTTTGAAAAAAATGATGAAAGTGGAATCCTTGCAAAACAAAAACTTGCCACGGAAAATTGGGACGCGCCGATTATTGTGACCACGAATGTCCAGCTTTTCGAGTCCCTTTTCAATGCACACAGCTCTTCTTGCAGAAAACTGCACAATCTGGTTGATTCTGTGATAATCCTTGACGAAGCGCAAATGCTGCCGCCTGAGTATCTGAAATCAATTCTTTCTGTTTTGCGCGGTCTTGTGCGCTGTTTTGGCGTTACCGTCGTTTTGTGCACAGCAACGCAGCCTGCACTTGAAGGTAAAATAGGCTCAGATACCGTTGCTTTTGACGGCATTCCGAAAGACTTGATAACGCCGATTATTGATAATCCTACAGAACTTGCAGAGCAATTGAAACGGGTGGAAATCAATACGGATTATGCCCATGAAAAAATGGCTGATTGGCAAAGTGTTGCAGACAAAATTTGTGATTTTGACCAAGTTTTGTGCATTGTCCAAACACGAAAAGACTGCCGAGAACTCCATTCTCTTATGCCGGAAGGAACTATTCATCTTTCTGCATTGATGTGCGCGGAAGAGCGGAGCAACGTGATTGCGGAGATAAAGGCAAAATTGCGGTTAGGAAAGCCGATTCGCGTCATAAGTACGCAGTTGGTTGAATGTGGCGTGGATATAGATTTTCCTGTTGTTTTTCGCGCTCTTGCAGGTCTTGATTCTGTTGCCCAGTCGGCGGGACGGTGCAACAGAGAAGGAAAGATGAAATGTGGAACGGTGTATTTGTTTAATCCACCTACGAATGCACCGTCGGGATTGTTAAGAAAAGGAGCGATTGTCACAAAAGAGCTTTTAGAATTGCACGGCGGCACATTGTCGCTCACTCCAGAACTCTATGAGGAATATTTTAGAAAGTATTATCGTTCAATAAATAATTTTGATAAATGCGAGTTTGATAAAGCAATGCAGAACGAAAAGAGGGAGTGTAAGTTTCAGTTCCGCACACTTTCTAGCAATTATCATCTGATTGATAACGCATATCAGGCATCTGTATATGTGCGCTATTGCTCTCGTCGAACAGGAAAAGACAATATCAATTTGCTTACGGCATTAGCAGCTTGCGAGTTTGATAAAAACATTTTTAGAAAATTGAAGCGGTATGCTGTAAATTTACCAAAAAACGAAATTATGCAATTAGTACAAGAAGGACGAATTATACAACCGATTGATGATGTTTTTATGCAGTCTCTTGATGATGAAACGCTTTATCAGACAGGACTTGGTTTTGTCGCTGATTCAATAAAATCATTTGCAACCTATATTTTTTAGTTTTTCGTATAGAAAAGAAAGAAAATTTTATGCTATTGTTAACTCGTCGCATTTTTGCGTGAGTTGAAACTTTATTGTTTTTATATAAGGTGATAGAAAATATCGCCTTATATATTCTACAAATTTCTTTATAGTTTTTATATAAATTTTGTTGACAGGTTAAAAATTCTGTCGTACCATATAAATATAGAGGTCATCAAGAAGATATGCCAAAATTTTTTGATAAAACATTTTGCCTTGAAGTGTGGGGAGATTTCGCTTGTTTTACACGTCCTGAAATGAAAGTTGAACGAGTGAGTTACGATGTGATTACACCGTCTGCTGCTCGTGCGATTTTTGAAGCGATTTTTTGGAAAACAGCATTTTATTGGAATGTAAAAAAGATAGAAGTCCTAAATCCTATAAAATGGATAAACTTACGGCGCAATGAAGTCGGTGCGGTTGCAAATGATAAATCAAATGGAGTCATAATTGAAGATAACCGCCAACAAAGAGCGGGGCTTTTTTTAAGAGATGTACGCTATCGTCTTTATGCAGACCTTGTTTTTATTCCGCCAAAACAGAGAAAAGCAACAGCAAATCCGCTTCCCGAATATCTCATAGATGCAGAAGAAAAATCTGAATTGGCAGAGAAAAATTTGACCGATGACCACCCGAATGAAAATCCTGCAAAATACAATGCGATGTTCGAGCGGCGAGCAAAAAAGGGACAATGTTTCTTTCAGCCGTATTTGGGCTGTCGGGAGTTTAGCTGTTTTTTCAAACTGGTTGCGCCAGAGAAAGAAGTTGCGATTCCGATTTCCGAAACGCGCGATTTAGGTTTTATGCTTTATGATATGGACTATACAAATCCAAAAGATATTCGTCCTGCATTTTTCCGTGCAAAACTTGAAAATGGGGTTGTAAATGTTCCTGATTGGAATAGCGAGGAGGTGCGAAAATGATTTTGCAGGCTCTTTATGATTACGCAAAGCGAAAAGGCGATGAGCTTCCCGAAGATGGATTTGAAGATGTTGAAATAAAATATCTTATAAAAATCCGAGAAGACGGCTCTTTGGTGGATTTGATTTCGACAGAAGAAATAAATAGTAGCGGGAAAAAGCAAGGTCATAAATATAAAAAACTTCCAATGCGTGTTGCGCGAAGTGGAAAAACTCCAAAAGCATCTCTTTTGCTTGATAATGTTGGATATGTGCTTCTTGATGATGCAAAACGAGAGTCTTTTATCAGTTTAATTGAAAATTTGCCGAGTGAAGTGAAGTCAACAAAGGAAATTAAAGCCGTTATTGCGTTTTATCGGCAGAATAAAGCAAACGGATTTGACAAGATTGCTTCTACGGACTTGTGGGAAGAATGTCAAAAGACGACAGGATATCTTTCTTTTGTTCTTATGGGGGAAGATGAAATTGTTCCGCAGATAGAGTCTGTTCGTGAGTATCAACGAAAAGTTACTGCGCAAAAAAGTGCGGGCGATAAATCTAGCGAAGAAAACGAAATTATAAGAGGTGTTTGTCTTATTACTGGGGAAAATGCGGTTGTTTCTCGACTTCACGCGGCAACACCAATTATCGGTTCAAAGAGCAATGCAAAACTTGTCGGTTTTCAGAAAAATAGTGGTTATGATTCTTACGGCAAAGAACAATCCTATAATGCGCCTGTTTCGGTAAAAGCGGAAAATGCTTATACAAAGGCATTGAATTATTTGATAAAAGATGAGCGGGCAAAAGAAAATAGATTTCGACTGGGAGATGACACCATTGTCTTTTGGGCAGAAAAGCAAGAATCAGAATCTTTTGAAAGTGATTTTTCAGCTTTCTTTACCGCATATAAAGAAATTGATGACCCCGACAGAAATATTCGGGCGGTAAAAAATCTTTTTGCAGCGGTACAAACAGGAAAATATGATAAATATGGTTTAGATTCTAATTTTTATGTGCTCTGCCTTTCTCCCAATGCAGCTCGTATTTCTGTGCGCTTTTGGGAAACGGGCAAGGTTGAAACGTTTGCAAAGCGGATAAAGCAGCATTTTGATGATTTTGAGATTGTGCGTCCGTCTTTTGATGATAAGGAGTATTTGAACTTGTATCAGATACTTTCCGCGACAGCTCTTGAATATAAAATGGACAATGTTGCACCGAATCTTATCGGCTCTGTTATGCAGTCCATTTTGAAAGAGTTGCCGTATCCAACGACATTGCAGCAGCAGTGCATTCGCAGAATCAGAGCAGAGCAAAAGGTAACGCGGGAACGTGCTGCAATTTTGAAGGCGTACATAAATCGCTTGAATCGACAGAAAAATATAAAGGAGGTTTCTGTGGCATTGGACAGAACGAATGAAAATACAGGCTATCTTTTGGGTAGACTGTTTGCGGCTTTTGAAAAAGTTCAGCAGGAGAGCTCTGATACCGAATTGAACTCAACAATTACGGACAGGTTTTATGGAGCGGCTTCTACAAATCCTGTAACGGTTTTCACTCAGTTGATGCGCTTGAATCGCAATCACATGAGCAAACTAAAGTCCAAAAATCGTGGTCTTCAGATAAATCGCGAAAAAGAAATAGGTGAGATTATGGAAAAAATCGATTCATTTCCTGCGCACTTGGATTTGAATGAGCAATCATATTTTGCAATCGGCTACTATCACGAGAAGCAGAGCTTCTTTACAAAAAATGAACAAACAGAAGGAGTAAATTGATTATGGCAAAGTTGGAAAAACGCTATGACTTTGTGTTGTATTTCGACGTGAAAGACGGCAATCCAAATGGAGACCCAGACGCAGGAAACCTTCCTCGTATTGATGCGGAAACGGGCAACGGCATTGTCACCGATGTGTGTCTCAAGCGCAAAATCCGCAACTATGTGCAGATTGTGAAAGGCTCGGAAGCTGGCTATGACATTTTTGTAAAGGAAAAAGCAATTCTCAATAAAGAAATCGACACCGTATATGCAGATTTGAGCATTGATGCTAATGCAAAAAAGCCTGCCAAGGGAGAGAATATTGAAAAAGGTCGTGCGGGAATGTGCAAGAAATTCTTTGATATTCGCACATTCGGGGCTGTCCTTTCTACAGGAGCGAATGCAGGTCAAGTACGCGGTCCTGTGCAATTAACATTTGCTCGTTCTATTGAGCCTGTTGTTGCATTGGAGCATAGCATTACGAGAATGGCTGTTACAAAAGAAGAAGATGTTGACAAAGAGCGTACGATGGGGCGCAAATATACAATTCCGTACGGATTGTACAAGGTATGCGGCTTCGTTTCTCCGCATTTTGCTGCAAGCACGGGTTTTTCAACAGAAGATTTGGAAGTGTTGTGGGAGGCATTGACGCAAATGTTTGAGGTTGACCGTGCAGCAGCTCGCGGACTTATGACGACACGGCGGCTTATCATTTTTGAGCACAATTCAGCACTTGGCACAAAGCCTGCTGACGAGTTGTTTAATCGTGTAAAATGCGAGCATACTGGAAATTCTCCTGCGCGTGATTTTTCCGACTACACAATTACGCTTGACGGAAATCCGCTGACGGAAACAAAAACAGTTGTGGCGGTTTGATGTATCAAGAAAATGACTATTTACTGCTGAGCGGACTGCAACACATAAAGTTTTGTCCGCGGCAGTGTGCGCTTATACATATAGAACAGCAGTGGAGTGAAAATTTCTTTACGGCGTCGGGGCGTGTGCAACACGAAAAGGTACATTCGGGATTTGCAGAATCTCGCCGAGCGGTGCGGACGGAGCGTGATTTGAAAATCGCATCGAGCGTGCTTGGCATTATAGGACAGACTGACGCGGTGGAGTTTTATTCTGATGGAAAAATTATCCCCATTGAATACAAGCACGGCGAGCCGAAAGAAGACACCTGCGATGAAGTTCAACTGTGCGCACAGGCGATATGTCTTGAAGAAATGCTAAACCGTAAAATCGATAACGGTGCACTTTTTTATTTCAAAACAAAAAAACGCATTTCAGTTGCGATAACCGACGAATTACGAGCAGAAACTATCGCACTTGCAAAAGAGTTTCATACGCTTGTCGAAAGCGGCACAACGCCCAAAGCTGCCTATACCAAACAGTGCGAAAGCTGTTCGTTCATCGATGTCTGTTTTCCCGACTCAGCGGGGCGAAATAAATCGGTAGCCAATTATATAAAACGCCGTCTGAGCCAAGATTTGATTTCTGACTAAAGCCTCGTTGACAGGAGCAAAAATGCAAAGATTTTTGAACACCTTGTATATCACGACGCAAGGGACATATCTACACAAAAAAGGCGATGCGGTTGAAATTATAATCGGCGATGAAGTAAAACAATCTATACCGATGATAAATCTTGATAGCATTGTCTGCTTTGGAAATATCCGTGTCAGTCCTTTTTTGCTCGGCTCTGCGCCAGAACATAACATCACCATCAGTTTTCTGAACGAGCAGGGAAAGTTTTTGGCGCGCGTGCAAGGTCCAGTTGCAGGCAATGTGCTCTTGCGAAAGGCGCAGTATCGCATTTCTGACGACGAAGAAAAATCGGCGCATATTGCAAAGTATTTTATCACGGGCAAAGTTGCAAACCAAAAAACAGTTCTTCAGCGCGCCATTCGCGACCACAAAGACAAAATAGATGCCGAAAAAGTGAGTAATGCGATTTTGATACTCGATAGAAATATCGCGAAAATACAAACAGCGACCGATTTAGCTTCTCTGCGCGGAATTGAGGGCGACAGTGCCGAAACGTATTTTAGCGTATTCGACGAGCTGATAACGTCGCAAAAAGACGGCTTTGTATTCACGGGAAGGAATCGCCGTCCGCCGCTCGACAACGTGAATGCGCTTCTTTCGTTTCTCTATTCGTTTTTGTATCACGATATGATAAGCGCGTGCGAAGTTGTGGGGCTTGACCCTGCCGTTGGCTTTATGCACCGCGATAGACCGGGCAGATTGAGCCTTGCACTCGACTTGATGGAAGAGTTTAGACCGTTTTTTGTCGATAGACTTGTTTTGTCGCTCATAAATCGCGGCGAAATCACTGCAAATCAATTTGAAAAAACGGCGAGCGGCGCGGTCAATATGAACGAAACTGCGCGAAAAACCGTTGTCAATGCGTATCAAAAGAAAAAAGAAACTGTATTGAATCACCCGTATGTCGAAAAGAAAATGTACTTGGCGATTTTAATGCAGACGCAGGCTCGGCTTTTGGCGCGCTACATTCGCGGCGATATTGACGGCTATCCTGTGTATATGTGGAAATAGCGAGGCGAAAAATGATGATGCTTGTCAGCTACGACGTGGCGCGCGATGAAAAAGGCGAAAAACGGCTTCGGCGCGTTGCAAAGACACTCGAAAATTACGGGCAGAGAGTGCAATATTCTGTATTCGAGTGCCTTGTTGAGCCTGCGCAGTGGGTAGAACTGAAAGCAAAATTGCTTAAAGAAATCAATCCCGAATACGATAGCCTGCGCTTTTATTCGCTCGGCGCAAATTGGGAGCGCAAAGTTGAGCATATCGGGCAGAAAAAGCCTCTCAATGTGCAAGATGTCCTTATTTTTTAGCTTTTTCGCAGAATCGTTAAAAGTATGCTGTCATTATCTCACTTTGACATTCTCTGTCGCGCACGACGCGATATTCCCGTGTCAAGCAATCGGAATGACAGAAAGGCATACATTCTGTTATCAGCGGCTGATACAGATGTGTTCAGCCTTAGAATACACGTGTAATCAAGGGCTGATAACACGTGTACAAGCCGCTGATTACACGTGTAACACGGGCAGGACACACAATGCGACAGCGGCAGGAACAGACCGTCTTGAGATAGTGAAAAATAGCGAAAGAAATATACTGACCAAAAAAAGATTTTCTGCTATAGTATGGAAAAAGTTTGCACTCACGATAGCTAGGAGTTTTTATGGCAGATACAAAGGAAATATGCCGCGCGTTTGTCTGCGAGGCATTGAATACATTAAAAGCGCAAAAAGGAATTGAAATCGAGATAGACGCTGGCAAAATTGCCGCAGAAATACCGCCGAACACCGAAATGGGCGATTTAGGTTTCCCGATGTTCCCGTTTGCGAAGGCGTTTAGAAGTGCGCCTGTCGCGATTGCGAAGGAAGTCGCGGAGATTATCGGCAAAAAAGAGGCAGGCGAGTTCTTTGCGGTCGGTCCGTATGTGAATGTGCGGCTCGATAAGGCGGCTGAAGCGGCAAAAATCCTTTCTAAAATCGAAAAAGAGGGCGAGGAGTACGGCTCTTTGCTCGAAGACGGCTCAAAGGCGCTTTCTGGTCGTCGGGTGATGGTGGAGTTTTCAAGCCCGAACACAAACAAGCCGCTTCACCTCGGACATATGCGAAACGACGCGCTCGGTGAATCGGTGAGCCGCATTTTGAAGAAGGCTGGCGCAGAGGTGTGCAAAGTCGATTTGATTAACAACCGCGGTATTCATATCTGTAAATCGATGCTCGCGTACAAGCTCTTTCACGAGGCGAACGGCGACACTCCCGAAAAGCTCGGTATGAAGGGCGACCATTTTGTCGGTCAGTGCTATGTGGAGTTTGACCGCTATCTCAAGGGCGAAAAGGATAAACCTGAAAGTGCGCACCCCGAAGTGCAGGAGCAGGCGGAGGAAATGCTTCGCAAGTGGGAAGCGGGCGACGAGGAAACGCGCAAGCTGTGGCAGATGATGAATGATTGGACGTTCAACGGCGTGAAAGAAACCTATGACCGCACAGGCGTGGCGTTCGACAAGTTCTATTTCGAGAGCGAAACGTATCTCAAGGGAAAAGATGAGATTCAGAAAGGACTCGAAAAAGGCGTGTTCTTCAAAGCGGCGGACGGAAGTGTGCGCGTGGACGTAACGGAGGCGGTCGGCAAGGGCAAAGACGGCGAAGACCACGAGAAAGTGCTTTTGCGCAAAGACGGCACATCGGTCTACATCACGCAGGACATCGGTACGGCAATCAGCCGCCACAACGATTGGGCGTTCAACGAGCTTGTTTATGTTGTCGCGACGGAGCAGAATTTCCATTTCAAAGTGCTGTTCTACATCTTGAAGAAGCTCGGTTTTGACTGGGCGGAGAAACTGCACCACCTTGCGTACGGCTTGGTCAATTTGCCGAATGGACGAATGAAGAGCCGCGAAGGCACGGTTGTTGACGCGGACGATTTGATTGATTCATTGCACGCGGACGCTCTCAAGGCGATTCAAGAGCGCGGGCGCGAGGACGAAGTGGGAAACGCGGACGACGTGGCGGAGAAAGTTGCGTTGGCGGCTTTGCATTACTATTTGTTGCAGGTGTCGCCTGTGAAAGATATGGTCTTTAATCCTGAGGAATCTTTGAGTTTCAACGGCAATACAGGACCGTATTTGCAGTATATGGGCGCGCGCATCAGCTCGATTTTGCGAAAGGCGCACGACGCTGGAGTGGAGGCGGACGCAAGCGGTGTTGCTTTGCTCAAAGGCGCGGAGGAATGGGAACTGGTGAAGACGCTCGGCGAGTTCCCCTCTCTTGTGGCTCGTGCGGCGGAAAGCCTTGACCCGAGCATTGTGGCGAATTATCTGTATGCGGTGTCAAAGGCGTTCAGCAAGTTCTATCAGACAAGCCCGATTTTGTCTGTAGAGGACAAAAAGCTCTCTGGCGCGCGCTTGTATCTTGCTAAATGCACGCTCACGGTGCTGAAGAACGCAATGAATTTGGTTCTTGTTCAGTACCTCGACAAGATGTGAGGACGCACAGCGTCTTTTGTAAGCATCTTTTGTGAGAGTTGCAGTGTCTTTTTGAAAGAAAAACGTCTGTGAGGGGAAAACTTGCAGGCGTTTTTTGATTGAGAAAATAAAACGATAAATCAGAAAAGCAAGGCGGAGGGGAAAATATGACAGATATTGAGCGAAGAGAGATTGTAGAAGCTATTTCAGCTGCGGATAATGCTCTGAATCATCTTAATTCTGCAAGGCGGTATTTGAATAGTGCAGGCAACTGGGGTTTGCTTGACCTATTTGGAGGCGGCTTTATCTCTGGACTTCTGAAGCACAGCAAGATGAGCGATGCAGAAAGAGAAATCGAGAACGCTCGCTTTGCATTGCAACGCTTTAGCAAGGAGCTTCGCGATGTTAGCGGCTACAGCTCTATTCACATCAATGAGTTTTTGACGTTTGCAGATTTATTCTTTGACGGCTTTGTGGCTGACATTTTGGTTCAGTCGAAGATTAGCGAGGCGAAAAGACAATGCAATGACGCAATTCGCAAGGTTGAGTCAATCAAAATGGAGCTACAGCGCAGGCTGTGAGGAAAAAATGGGAAGAATCGTTGCAATAGGTGGCGGCGAATTAGACACGACACATCGCATAAACAGGTATATTGTTGAGCTATCGGGCAAAAAAAATCCTCAGTTTCTCTTTATTGGCACAGCCAGCCGCGACGCAGAAAGTTATATTGAGTGTATTCGTGAGGAGTTTGAGGAGCTCGGCTGTGTTGTAAATGCGCTTTGCCTTATTTCTCAATGCTATACCGATGAGCAAATAAATGCTCTGTTGAACCAAGCAGATATAATTTATGTTGGTGGCGGCGATACGGCTTTTATGATGGATATGTGGCGGAAGTACGCTCTTTGTGATAAATTGAAACGCATATACGAAACAAATCGCGCTGTTCTGTCGGGAATCAGTGCAGGCGCAATGTGTTGGTTTAGCTATGGACACAGTGACAGCCCCCTGTTTTGCAACTCTAATAGCGGCGGATATGGCTGGATAAAGAACTTGCTTGGTCTTTTGCCCTATGCCTTTTGCCCGCATTACAACGAGCGAAAAGAGTTCGTTGACAAAATGGTGAGTGAGCTAGATTTACCGATTTTTGCGCTAGAAAACAATGTTGCTCTTGTTGAAGAGGGCGGACAAATCAGCTTTGTTTCGTCTGATAATTCGAGCAAGGCGTATCTTTTAAAGCAAGCTGACGGCAGATTGAGTAAAGAGGCTGTAGTGGTAACTCTGTAAACTTTCGCTTTGTCTTTCGTAATTTTTTTATCCTACTTTCTTGCAGTGGGCTTTTATCTTCTTAATTGCCCAATCGTAGTGGCTAGAAGTTGCGCTAACAAAGTAAGAACCCAAATCCGTTGTGCCTGTCCAATCAAAATACTTCTTTGTGAAAAGCTCTTCGTTCGTGTACTTTTCAGCTATCTCCATCACCTTTTTGTGACTTTGTGCTAATAGCGTTTTTGCACTTTCTAGCGGTGTATTCTGATGACGAGTCCAAAACATCACATTCATTGCGCCGTAGGTTTTCCAAGAATACTCTGCTGGCAAAAATGGGATTACGCTCTTGCCGTTTGCGTTGTTTTCCACAAACTTGAGCAAAAGACAATGCCACTCATACAGATGAATCAGCACATCGCGAACATTCTTGTCGCGCGCCCAGTGAGCTTCTTTCTTGCTCTTGTCGGCGGAAAAATCAAAGGGCGTGTTTAGTTGCGCCTCCGTCATGTTCGCAATCAGCTCAAGCAGCTTTTCATAATTCTCTTGTGAAAACTTCAATAAGTCGTCTTTGTTCCTTGCTCTTGCCATATTTTTATTATAACCAGCGCCAAGCAAAAAAACAATCTTTGCTCAATTACAGTCTATTGATGAGCCAATCAAACACTTTAAGCCCGTCCACAGCGTCGGCGCGTGCATACGACAAGCACAGGCGTTCGGGGTGCCACTGAAGCGCATAGAATGGCAGCGTGTCGTGTTGCACTGCTTCAATAATGCCTTCGTGGCTGTATTGCACTGCGCGTAAGCCGCGTCCGAGCGTCTTTATCGCTTGATGATGTGCGCTGTTTATCGTGATTTCGCTCTGTTGATATATGCCGTAGACGAAAGAGCCCCTTTCCACAGTCGAAGAATGTATCTTGTCCGCCTCCGAGCCCTTATCTCGCGCGTGTAACGGGGCGCAATCTATGTGTTGCACGAGCGAGCCGCCTAAAAACACGTTCATTATCTGTAGCCCTCGGCATATTCCGAGCGTCAAAATTTTTCTATTCGCCGCTTCTTTTAACACCAGCTCTTCAATCGTGTCTAGCTCATCATCGATGTCTATGCAATGAGTGTTCTGCTCTTTGTACGTCGCTGGATTTATGTCAACGCCGCCTTGTATCACGATTGCGTCCGCAAAGTCTATCGCTTGGTTAAAACACAAATCCTCAAGGCTATACGGCACGCCGCCCGCCGCACTTATCGCATTAAAGTAGTTTGTGTGCTTCGTCGCATCGCCCACAACAAATACATTCATTTCGCGCCTCTATTCAGCGATGAGAGGAAATCTTTTGCGCGCTGTGTCTGCGGATTGTCGAAAAACTCATTTGCGCTTGCCTCTTCAATAATCCTGCCTTCGTCCATAAACACAATGCGACTCGCTACGTTCTTCGCAAAATTCATCTCGTGCGTAACAATGACCATCGTCATACCGCTGTGCGCCAGCTCCGTCATCACCGATAGCACTTCGTTTATCATTTCTGGGTCAAGCGCACTTGTCGGCTCGTCAAAAAGCAATATCTCTGGATTCATCGCCAACGCTCTCGCTATCGCCGCTCTCTGCTGCTGTCCGCCCGAAAGCTGTGCAGGGTACTTCTTCGCCTGCGCCTCCACGCCCACACGCTCTAGCAAAGCCATCGCCCGCGCTTCTGCCTCCGCTTTGGACATGTGCAGAACTTTTCTCGGTGCGAGTGTTACGTTGTCGATAATCCTTTTATGCTCAAACAGATTGAACTGCTGAAACACCATACCGACCTTTTTGCGCAGTTCAACGAGCTTTTTGCCCTCCAGAGCCGCCTTTTCGCCGTCTATATATATCTCGCCTGAATCAATGCTTTCCAGCCTGTTTATCGTGCGGCACAAAGTCGATTTTCCAGACCCCGACGGACCTATGATAACCACGACTTCACCCTTTGCCACCGTCAAATCGATGTCTTTCAAGACGTGCAGCGAGCCGAAATACTTGTTTACGCCTCTTAACTCGATTACATTTCCCATTCTCATCATCTCCGTTTGCGCTGTGCGATGTTGTCCGAAATCTTGTTCAGCGCATAGTTTAGCACGATGTAGATTATCGCGACAAGCACATAAATCAACAGCATAGAATCGTAATTCGAGATAAGCACTTTTGCATTCTGCATAAGGTCGGGATAGTTGACGAGATACGAAAAAGTCGTGTCTTTCACCACTATGACCAGTTCGCTGATGAGCGAGGGCAAAACCGAGCGGAACGCCTGCGGAAAGATAACGGAGCAGTTCGCCTGCATATCGCTCATTCCAAGCGAAAGTGCCGCTTCTCTCTGTCCTCTCGAAAGCGAGTTCACTCCAGAGCGCAACACTTCGGCGACGACTCCCGAAGCCGACAGCGACACAGGAAGCGCGATTTTTAACAGCGGCGAGAGCTTTATGTTCCATTGCGGCAGGACAAGAAAAAAGAAGTAGATGAACAACAGCGTCGGCACTCCTCGCGTGAACTCAATTATCGCCGTCGAAATCGCATTGAAAGCCTTGCTCTTGCTTATGCGCAGGTTCATCAGCGTAAAGCCGAAGGCAAATGCAAAGACAAGAGAGGTTAAGGAAGACGCAATAGTGCCTAAAAAGCCCTTGAACAGAAAAATCCACGTCGTGCCTTTCAAAAAGAAATACCAATTTCGATAATCGAGCTGCCCCGTTTCGTAAAAGCGATTGACGACGAGCGCGAAAAGTGCGGCGAGGGCGAGGGCGGCGATGATTGAAACAATCGTGTTTATGCGACGGGAAGCGCGGCTAGGCTGTTCGTAGAGGACAGAAAATATATCACTTGCAGAATTACTCATCGTTTTATCCTCAGTTTCTTGTCAAGATAGTTCCCCGCTTGCCCAATGACGACGGCGGTGGCGCAGTAGAGAGCAGCCGAAAGCACAAACGGAGCAATTCCGCCAGTGGTGTGCGTGTTGATGTAATCGACGATGCCCGTTAAATCGCGCGGCTTGAGCGGCACTTGAGAGGCGAGGGCTGTGGTGAGCATTGTGCCGACTGCGAGATTTGTGAGCGGCAGAATCGAAAAGCGCAATGATTGCGGAACAATTATATAGAAGATAATTTTCGGAAAACTGAACCCCAACGCCCGCGCCGCCTCAATCTGCCCTTTCTTTATCGCTTGCACGCCCGAAATCAAGTTTTCTGAAATGAACGCGGACACGATAAGCGTTGTAGCGATAACGACGCTCGCAAAATACGAAAGCACGATGTCGAGATAGGGCAGGGCATAGACAAGCACAATCAGAAGCGACGCGCCGGGGATATTGCGAAAGATTTGCACATAAGCGCGCGCACTCTTTTGCAGAATCTTCACGGGACTTATGCGCAAAATCGTGATGACAAGCCCAGCGAACAGCGACAGAGCGAACGTCAACAGCGTCAGTCCCCACGTTGTCAAAAGCGATTGCACATAGTCGCCGCCAAACTCTTCAAGCAGTTCACTAAAGCTCATCAATTCACCCCCTTATCTAGTCGATGTGTGGAGGCTGCGGCGCGTTCGGAATGCCTGTGCGGTCGCCAAGCGTGATTTTCCAGAGCTTTTCCCACGTTCCGTCCTCGATAATCTTCTTTAAGAACGCATTGACAAACGCCACACCGTCGCTGTCTTTCGGCAAGCCCAAGCCGTAATTGTCTTCTGAACCGAACGAGCCGCCTGCGATTTTGTATGTATTCGGCGTTTTGACGATAGCATTCAAGAGCAGCGTGTAATCCGTTACATACGCGTCAACTCTCTTTTGCTGCAACGCAGTGCGAGCCTCGATGTCGCTTTTGAACTCCTCGACCACCGCTTCTGGCGCGAATTGCTCCAAAATTGCAGGACCTGTCGAGCCTGATTGCGTGGCGACCGTCTTTTTTGCCAGCGAGCCAACGCTCTTTATGTCCTCTCTTCCTGCATTGACTAGCACCGCATAGCGAGAGGTGAAGTACGGACCTGCGAACGAAATCAGCTCTTTTCGCTTGTCTGTGATAGAATACGTCGCTACAACGACATCGACCTGACCGCTTTGCAACACGGCTTCTCGCGTGCTAGACGTAACCTGCGTAACCTCGTATTTGCTCGCGTCGCCCAAGATGTAGCGCGCCAACAGCTGAAAAATGCCTGCGTCAAAACCGCGCGTCTTGTTGTCTGTTTCGTCAAGCTGACTGAACAAAAACGATGTGAGAACGCCGCCGACTTTAAGCGTGCCAGCCTTTTTCACTGCACTCGCCCATTCGCTCGCCGCGATTTCCTCATCGCTCGCCACGCCGATAGAGTTGACAAGCGTGTCAAAAGCAGTCTTGTTGATAGCAATCGGCTCTACGTCCACCTGCGCAGCACTGGCACTCTTCTTTCCGCCGCAGGACGCAAAGAGCAGAGAAGCGGCAAGAATAGATGAAACAACCTTCAAATATTTCTTCATACAATACCTCCTTGAAAAAATATTTGAAGTATATATAAACGAAAATAAACTACTTTGTCAATAGGTATTCCGTACAACGCGCAAAACAGCTTAAAGCATTGCGACTTTGAACTTTGCTAATACGGATTTTTTGTTAGAAGAGCTTTGCTGTGAATCAGCTTGCAATAAGTGCGCCTTGAATTCTTCATAACCAGAATCGAAGTTGCTTGCGAAATCGGAATCAACGTCTTTTTTTTGAGCGATGAAATCATCTAAATCAATCGTGAGCTTGTCCATTGTTCGCCTCCCTCTCTAAAAAATCATTTTTTCTTTCTCTACAAATATCTATCTCGGTTTTAGGTGTTTTCTGCGTTTTCTTTTGAAATCCGTTTGTGAGAATGACAATATTTCCATTGTGAAAAAATCCGAGAAGCCGATATATATTTCCATTAACTTCTATTCTCACTTCATAAAAATCGGTATCGGTCAGTTTCTTAAAATAGGTGTTAGGAATTCGCTCAAGCTCTTGAATAGCCTTGAGAACCCAAGTTATTTTTAGCGAAACCTTATTTGGTTGTGCTTCTATAAACTCTGCGACAGGACATTTTCCGTCAGAAGTTGTATAGAAAGTTACTTTTCTTTGCATAATACAAAGTTAGCACAACTTATTTCAAAAGTCAATCTTTTTTTTGCTCTGTTTTGCATTAGACCTGTTCGGAAACAGTATGTCATTGCCGTACTCGGCTTTATGTCATTGCCGTACTCGATACGGCAATCTATAGCAATATAGGCGTTTTGAGAAAGAGGCTGTGCCTCAGATTATCGGGTCGAGGTGAGATAATGACAATTATCGAACAGGTCTATTGTGCGTCGTGCATATTCTCTTAAATATCTGCGTATACAGAAGAGATGGAAAAACAGGGCTGTAGGGGGAGGGCGTGCAATGCTGTGGCGAGGGGCGGTACAGAGCTGTGGCGGAGGGGCGTACAGTATTGTAGCGAGAGCGGCTACAGTGCTGTAGAGGAGTCGGCTACAGTGCTGTACAGAATCGGTACAGTGCTGTATAGACAGTGTCTACAGTGCTGTAGAAAAAACGCTCAAGAATCTGCTAAAAAAACTTGCTTTGTACTATGCAATATAGTATATTTAATATAGAGGCATTTTTCAAAAAAATCCTGTGCCTCAAAAGGAAGTTAATAGAATGAAAAATCTCGAAGATGAGTTAGTTTCAGAAGAATCACTGCAATCGGGCATTACGGTTACTTTGATTAAAAATCAGCTGGACAAGGCTGGCGGATTTTTTGCGCGCGTGAAATCTCGGCTTGCGACGGTAAAGGCGGCGTTGGGCTTAATCGCGAAGAAAAACAAGGGCATCGACACAAGCGCGATAAAGACGGGCTTGGAGCTGTATAATGACGAGGTGATTGACCTTTTGTCGATGGGCTATGCGGTGAAAATCCTTGACATCGGCGTGCTGCAGATAAAGCACCGCGGGGCTGTCAAGGACAAAAACGAGGCTATGACGCTTTCTAATTTCACAGTCGAGTTTACGCCGTCGGCGGCGGTGAGCGAGGCGGTGAAGAATTTGAAAGTGGACGCGGTGCTTGAGGTGATGAACGAGCCTGAGATTAAGAGCCTTATGGATTTGTGGCGGCAGGAGAGCGACGGAAAGATTACTATCGGCAGACCGTTTCAGGTGCTGGGACAGAATCTCAAGCTGGATACGGGGATTGACGAGGTGTTTTTCGTGCCTCTTACGGCGAGCGGTGCGGACGATTTGGACGAAGAGAATTGGATTAGGGCGGCGAGCAATGCGGTGTTCCGCAATAAGCCGAGCGAGCTCAATATTTACGCAAGCGACAATCTTGAAAGCGGAAAGAAATATCGCTTGCTGCTGCGTATGTGGAAGGGCAAGGACGACAACCCGAAAGCCTTTGAAATCAGCACAAAGAGCGACATCTTTGAAGCCGTCAACGCATAAAGAAAAATAGATTGTTTATGCAATGTCTAGTGCAACTTTTAAGGCGTAATTGAGTTCATCAATCTTTGCGCTAGACAAAAGACCGATGTAGTTTGTCAGTTCCGATTTTCGCACACTGACAAGCTCATCACAACGAGATACAGTTCACCTCTTTTCATTCTTCCCCCTCCCAAATATCTGCTTGAAAAAAGTCTATATTCTCCTCAGCTCCTTTGTTGAAGTATTCTGCATTAGCGGTAAGAATTTCCAAATCTTGTTTGTCGCGCGCCGCTTTTTCTGCTTTGAATTTTTCTTCCCAATAGTCGAGAAGCTCTCTAAAGGTGATTCCGTATTGCTTTTCTTCCATAAAGTGAGCGAAGTCCGCTACATAGCGCAGGTTTTGCCCGCTCATTTTCCCGATACTCTTCGTAACCTCGTTTCTCAGTGCTGCTTCTCTCATAACAAGCCTCCGCCAAAAATGTATATTTTTATTATACTATGCGAGAGGGGTTATAACAATAATATTTTGTGCAAAAAGTGGTTTTGGCGAAAAAGTGGTTTATAATATTCTATATGAACAAGATAACACTTACTTTTGACGACAATTACAAGTTGCAGGTTGAGTCGGGTTGCACCGCTATTGCAGCCTTGTCTACTATCGATAAATATGCTACCGATATGAAAAGAATCATGGCGGTACGAATCAATAATGAAATTAAAGCCCTGAATGCCCCTATTCTAATCAATGCACACGTTGAGCCTGTATATGTGAACACGAGGGACGGGGCGGCGATTTATAGGCGGTCGCTGTGCTTTGTGTTGGCGGCGGCGAGCCATTGCCTCTTTCCGAATGTGCGCCTCTTAGTCGGTCATAGCCTCGATTACGGTTACTATTACACGATAGACACCGAAGAACAAATTAGTAGCGAGCAAATTGCAGTGCTCAAAGCGAAAATGAGTGAATATATCGAAAGCGATTTGCCGATTGAAATAGGGGTCATCTCTTATTCTGAAGCCGCCGAAATGCTGTCGCGTCTGAACCTCGTCGAATCGCGGAAAATGCTCAATTATAATTGTCCGCCTGAAATCCCTGTAAACACTCTCGGAGATTTTAGCGATTTGTTCTTTGAGCCTTTGTGTGCAACGACTGGCTCTCTAAAGGTGTTCGACTTAATGCCGTATCAAAAAGGCTTTATGCTCCGCTTCCCGACATCGAGCGAGCCTGACCGCTTACCGCCGTTTAACGACATTCCAAAACTGTTCAATATCTACAGCGAATACAAGGATTGGGGAAGACGGCTCGGCGTTACTTCTGCGGCCTCTCTCAATCAGCTTATCCACGACGGCATGACGGACGATTTTATTGACATCACCGAAACGCTGCAGGATAAGCGCATTGCGAACATCGCGGATATGATACACGAGAGAAAATCGGCGAAAGTTGTCTTGATTGCAGGTCCGTCAAGCTCTGGAAAGACGACGACGAGCAAAAAGCTGGCGTTGCAGTTGCAGTCGATTGGCTATCAGCCGAAAGTCATTAGCCTTGATAACTATTATGTCGGGCGCGCAGAAAATCCTCTCGGACCAGATGGCAAGCCTGATTATGAGTGCTTGGAGGCTCTCGATGTTGGGCTGTTGAACGACAATCTTATTGATTTGTTCGACGGCAAGACGGTGGAGATTCCGTCGTATGACTTTGCCGAGGGAAAGCGATATTATGCAGGCAACTCGATGAAACTGGCGAAGGACGACATTTTGATTATGGAGGGAATCCACGGACTCAACGACAAGCTCACGCCGCGAATTCCGAAAGAACTCAAGTTCAAGATATATCTGTCGGCTCTGACGCAGCTTAACCTTGACGACCACAACCGCATTCCGACAAGCGATAACCGCCTTGTGCGCCGCATTGTGCGCGACAACAATTTCCGCGGAAAGAGCGCGGCGGACACGATTGCGATGTGGGACAGCGTGCATGCAGGCGAGCGGAAGCATATCTTCCCGTTCCAAAGCAATGCGGACGCGATGTTGAACACGGCTCTTGATTACGAGCTGTGCGTGCTCAAGGTGTATGCTATGCCGCTGTTGCAATGTGTATCGCCAGCGCAAAAGGAGTATGCAGAGGCACGACGATTGCTGAACTTCTTGAAGTATTTCTCGGCGATTCCGTCAAACAATGTGCCGAAACATTCTATCATTCGTGAGTTCATCGGTGGAAGCGCGTTCTCGTATTAAGGTTGCAGCCGCTGTAATCGTGCAGGGGAATAAGTATCTTGTAACCCAGCGCGGTTATGGTGCGTACAAGGGCTTTTGGGAGTTCCCTGGCGGCAAGATAGAGGCGGGGGAGAGCGCAGAAGACGCTGTTGTGCGGGAGATTAGGGAAGAGCTGTGCGTCGCCATAGAGGTGGAAAAGCGGCTTGGCACGGTGGAATATGAGTATCCTGAGTTTCATTTGTCGATGGAGTGCTTTGTGTGCCGTATCGTTTCGGACGAGATAACCTTGCGTGAACACGACGGCGCACAATGGCTTCACGCAGATGAGCTAAACAGCGTGTCGTTTTTGAATGCAGATGTGGAAGTGGTGAAGCTGATACAAGGGGCGGGGCGTTAGTCTTTGTACTGAGAGAGCAGTTCTTGCAGATAGGTGCTGTCGCTCATCGCGCGCTTTACGTCTGCATCTCTTCCCTCGGCAAAGAGGCGCGACATAACGGCGGTCAGAGAGCTTATACCCTCGTTGCGCCCGATAGAGATGCCTTCATTGCGTCCGATAGAGATGCCCCTGTTGTAGTTTTGTCTAAAAATATCAATCACTTTTGTGCCTCCTTTTACTCGTTGTGTTTCATAGACGAAATCTTCCATTTCGCTGTAGATGTCGTCGTTTGAAATCACTTGAAACAGCGTCATTATCTCATGAACGTGCTTTAGTTTCTGTGCATTCCAATCTTCTACCTGACCTGTGCGAAGTGCCTTGAGGTATTGTGCCACAAGTCGAAAATCGCTTTGAAACGACTGTATCTCATCATCAGAAAGCCACGCCACATCATAAATGTTTGCCTTATAATCATTAAACAACGGCTTCAATGCGTGAGGTACTGCGATTTGTTCGCTTAAAGATTTAGGCATTGTCCAGCGGCTTTCTGTTCCGAAATATAAAACCAATGTGATGACAGGATACCAAGACGATTTTTTATTGTGTATCTGCTCCCGATACGCTGCTCCGTCGTAGCCAATAACTCGAAGCGGCATTGCGTTATCTTGCACAGTCTGATTTTCTAATCCAATCAAACTCAAATGCACTTCATTCTTATTCCAAAATTTCGCTATATCGCGTTCTTGCTCTCTTAGTTCGCCGTCGATTGCTTTATATTGTGAAAAAGCCTGCGCATCACTTAAATCTTCTTCGCGGATTTCTTGTTTGCCGCCGCATGCTAGAACATTTACAATGTCGGCGAAAACATCGTTGTACGACAAAAGGGATTTTTCAGCTATATCCTTTGTACCCATATAATAAAGTATACCATCAGTTTTCTAAATCTGCAACGGAAACAAGGGCTAGAAGTGTGCAGATTTTCGCTTGAGGGCGGAGAGGACGGCGAAAAGGGAGATGATGAGAAGAGGGGCGGCAATCGACAAGAAAAGCGACAGGCGCATATAAAAGATAAAGCTGTCGGTGTCGGCGATTTTGTAGAGTGCATAGCTCGATGTTGCAGAATGCTTGAGGCTTGCGAGTTCGTCCGCGCCTTGCAAGTGCAACACTGCGGCAGAGAGAAAATCTAGGTTTCTGAAATCAGGGCTTGCGCCATTGTTGATGTAGCTTAGCATAAGGCTTGAGGCAAAGTATTGGTCTGAAATAACGATGATATTCTGCTTTTCTGCGCCGAGAAAATATTGTGCGGTGGCTTCGCCTTTGCCTGCGGTTTTCGGCACACGAAACGGATTTGTGTCAATGAGATATTCTCCTTCGTTCTCTGGCTGTAAGAGCCATGCGGCGCGGGTGGTGGCTAAAAGAGGCGTGGCGGCGGCATCTTCTGCGATGTGCACGGGGGAAGCCCAGAAGAGTGTGCAGCCCTCTTTTGCGCTTTGTTGTGGCATAATCGACACCCACAGCGGATAGTTAAAAATGTCCTGCCGTGTAGAAGAGCCTGCGTCGTCTGCGCTGTCCATTACAATTTGACTTGAAGAAATGTCTGCGACAAGGGCTTTTTCGATTCGTATACCTTTGCTTTCTAACAGCGGCAAAATGAAATCTTCTGCTCTCTCGCTCACTGACCAATCAGATGAAATGTCTACATCAAGCGCGCTTACGGCAAAAAAGGCTTTTCCGCCTTTGTCGATGAAATGGGATAAGGCAGCTGCGCTTTCTTGTGTGAAACTTGATGAGCCGAAGATGACGACGGGGGTATTTGTCTTTAGCAATGCTTCAAGTGCATCGTTTGTGAGGTCTGAGCCTAAAACGACATCGGTCTTTACGCCTGCCGCTTCTAGCCACGGGCGCACATAGGAGTATTCGCTGTCGATGTCGAGGGCGTTACCGCTGATGATGAGGGCTTTTCGCTCTATGCCCAAAACGATTTTTTCTACTGCGCGTGTCAAATCGTATTCGAGAGTTGTTGCCGAAAGTTCAAACGGGATAATCTCTGTATTGCCTAAGTATTCAAGGACGATTGCGCTGTAGACATTGAGATATTCTGTTTTGTTTTTGCCGCTGCTGCGAAGCTGTTGTGAGGTGAGAGCGTAGCCCGAAATGGCTTCTTTGCCTTCTTTAGAATCGGGATTGATTATCGAGAGTTCTGCATTTTGGCTTTTTGCGCAATATTGAAATAAAAAATCCTCTACATCGCGCACTTGCGGATATAAGCGGCGTAGTTCGCTTGAAAGATAGTATTTTATGCGTAAAACTTCATCTGCGTTGCTTAGGGCTTTTGTGCTGTATGGTGAAACAGAAAACATTTTCTCGCGGCTACAGTCAAGGCGAAACGAGAGATGTGCGCTCAAGAGCGTGAGCAATATGCAATCAAGGGCGAAAAACGAAAAGAGGCGAATATATCTTCTCTCTCCATTTTTGAGCGAAAAGACAAAGGAAGAGCTAGCGAGAAAAAATAAAGTCCATACGAGATAGAAGAATATATCTCTGCTGTCGATGATACCTTTGGCGGCAGCGTCGAAATGCCACGAAAAGCTCAGCAACTGCATTATGCTTGCGACTCTGCCTGTTATGCCCGTGTAGACTGCAAAGAGGTGCGCACTGTTGAAGACGGCAAGAATTATGCTGCTGGCGAAGAGAAATGCGACGGTGTTTTTGAGCAATACGGAGATGAAAAGAGTGAGAGAGAGCGCAAATAGACCGTAGAGCAGAACGCCGAAAAAGCCTAAGATAAGCTGACTGGTATCGACATCGCCGAAAAAAGACACCGAGAGCGGCACAAACAAGATACATAGGTTCATTGCGGCAAAGGCGATAAAGAGAGATGAGAGCTTGACAGAAAAGAGGAGAAGAGAGGGCAGAGGTGTGAGGGTGTCGAATGGTTTTAGGCTTACTATTATGGTCAACAGCGGTAAAACAAGAATAGAAATATACGGCACAGACGAAAAGAAAAAGCGTAAATCGCTGCTTCCGTTGCCAGAGAAAAACTGATTGGCGAAAAAGAAGCGCAGTGCAAGCGATACGGCGTAGAACGCAGTGAGTATATAGAAGATAGGGCTTTTGTGTAAACAAAACAGCTCTTTTTTAAGAAGTCCGATGAGTTTTAATTTTGTGTTCATTCTGCCACCTGATTTAATGCGATGAATGCTTCTTCAAGCGAGGTTGTTTTTGTTTCTCGTATAATGCTTTCTGCACTTCCCTGCGCTATGAGTTTGCCTTGCTTTAAGATGAAAACGGTTTTTGCTAATGCATCCACTTCTTGCATTAAGTGGGTAGAAAGCAGTACCGTTTTTGTTTTGCTCAGTCTTTTTATCAGTTCCCTCATTTGCTTTATTTGCGCGGGGTCAAGTCCGCTTGTTACTTCGTCTAACACAAGCACTTTCGGGGAGTGTATTAAAGCTGTTGCAAATGAAACTCTTTGCTTAAAGCCCTTTGAGAGCGTTGCTATTTTTTTATTGATAACGCTTTCTAGCTTACAATCGACAATTACTTTTTCCATTGCTTCTGAAAGTGCCTTTTCTCGCATACCTCTCATTTCGCCAGTAAAGAAAAGCATTTCATTCACTGTGAAATCATCATATAAAATCGGTTGCTCTGGCACATAGCCGACAATCTCTTTTATTTCAGTAGCACTTTCTTTGCCGCAAATACGCACTGTGCCGCTTGTCGCTTTGTGCAAGGCGCAGAGAGCCTTTAAGATTGTTGTTTTCCCTGCTCCGTTCTCGCCTAATAGTGCGGCTATTTCGCCTTGCTTCACGGTGAGTGTTACGTTATCGACGGCCGTTTTATTGCCGTATGTTTTTGAAAAGTCAATCAATTCAATCATGTGTAATTGATTATATCAGCCGCTCTTTTTTTTGTACAGCCACAGGCTGCTTTTCAATGCCATAGGCTGTTTTGCGGATACAGTCCGTTTTGTCAGCTTAATGCAGTTTGTGGCTGTAGCACAAAAACTGAAAAATACATATACTTAGCAGTATGACAGACTTACAGAATGAATTATTGGAACGCTTTTTGCGTTATGTGAAAACATATTCCCAAAGCGACGAAAAGAGCGCAGATGCTGGAAATATCCCTTCTACTGTGCAGGAATGGGATTTAGCTAAAATGCTAGAAGCCGAGATGAAAGAGATTGGCTTAGAGGGCGTGCATATCACGGAGCATTGTTATGTGTACGGCTATTTGAAGGCAAGCGAGGGGCTTGAAGATGTTGCTCCTCTTGCTCTTTTGGCACACATTGACACCGTGGAGGAAGTGAGCGGCAAAGACGTAAAGCCTCAGATTATTCGTGAGTATGACGGTTCTGTGATAACGTTGAGCGAAGGTAGCAAAATTGACCCTGCGGCAGATGAAGCGTTGCGTTTAGCAGGCGAAGAGAGAGATACGATTATCACTTCTGACGGCACGACATTGCTCGGAGCGGACGACAAAGCTGGAGTAGCGGCGATAATGACGGCGATTTCTGCGATAAAGAATCAAAATATTCCGCATGGTAAGATAGAAGTGATTTTCTCGCCTGACGAGGAAACAGGGCATGGAATGGACAAAGTGCCGATTGCGGAAATCGAAAGCCGAAAGGCGTACACTGTGGACGGCGGACATATCGGAGAGCTTGAAACTGAATGCTTCAATGCGTATAAGAGTGAAATCACGTTCACGGGAAAATCGCTGCACACTGGTTCGGCTCGTCCTCGTATGGTCAATGCGGTTACTATGGCGAGTTCTTTTGTTGCAAATCTTCCTCGCCAAGAAGCACCAGAAACGACCGACGGCTATATGGGCTTTTACGCGCCAATGGAGATAACGGGAAGCATAGAAAGTGCGTATGTGTATTTGCTGCTTCGCGATTTTACAGAGGAGGGAATGGAGAGGCGAAAGGCGTTTGTTGATTCGTTGGCAGACGTTACAGCGCGCAGTTTCGGCGGAAAAGTTGAGGTGAAGCACACTGAGCAGTATTTGAATATGAAGAGCAAACTCGACGAACACCCTGAAGTCGTTGAAAACCTCGTTGCTGCATATAAGGCAGCTGGTGTTGAGCCGATTTTCCAGCCAATTCGCGGAGGCACGGACGGCTCAAGACTGACGCAAATGGGAATTCCGACCCCGAATATCTTTACAGGTGGACACAACTATCATTCACGCACAGAATGGCTGTCGTTCTCACAGTGTACAAAGGCTATGCAGGTTTTAATAGAGCTTGCTCGCATTTCGACAAAAGACAAGAAATAGGGAGGCTGTGTAAACAGAATGTATCAGTACAAAATAGAGGGCGGTTTTCCAATCAAAGGTACGATTCAAGCAAGTGGCAATAAAAATGCCGCGCTTCCGTGTATAGCCGCATCTCTTTTGACAAAAGAAAGCGTGATTTTGCGCAATATTCCTGCGATTGAAGACACTGGCGTGATGTTCAAGATACTTGAATCTTTGGGTGCGAAAGTGGAAAAGCTCGATGTGCACGATTGGAAAATCACTGCGGAGAATATCACTACAAATGAAATCCCTCGCACGCTGTCGAAAAAAATCCGTGCGTCAATTCTCTTTGCAGGCTCTGTTCTTGCACGATGTGGCAAAGTCGTGCTTCCGCCTCCTGGAGGAGATGTCATCGGGCATAGGCGACTTGATACGCACTTTTTGGCTTTGACCGAACTTGGCGCACGAGTTGACATCGACGGGCAGTTTAACATAAGCGCAAATAAACTCGTCGGCACAGATATTTTCTTGGACGAAATGAGCGTTACGGCAACAGAAAATGCGCTTATGGCGGCGGTGTGTGCTGATGGCGTTACGATTATCAATAATGCTGCGAGTGAACCGCACGTTCAAGATTTGTGCAAAATGCTCATCGGTATGGGGGCGCAGATTGCGGGCGTTGGTAGCAATGTCTTGAAGATATTTGGCGTTAGTGAATTGCACGGCACAGATTACACGATTGGACCTGACTTTATGGAAATCGGCAGTTTCATCGGCTTGGCGGCGGCGACAAAGGGCAGTATCAAAATCACGGGCGTTCGAGAAAGCGATATGCGTCCTTTGAAGATTGCGTTTAACAAGCTGGGCATTCGCTGGAATATCGATGGCAGCACGCTCAATGTTCCGCTGTTGCAAGAGATGAAAGTGAACAAGGATTTAGGCGGCGCAATTCCTAAGATTGACGATGCTCCATGGCCTAGCTTCCCGCCCGATTTAACTTCGATAATGACAGTCGTCGCGACGCAAGTTGAAGGAACGGTGCTTATCTTTGAAAAGATGTTTGAAAGCCGAATGTTCTTTGTTGACAAGCTCATCAATATGGGTGCATCTATTGTGCTTTGCGACCCTCATCGTGCAGTTGTTTCAGGTCCGTCAACGCTTCACGGCGATAACCTTGTTTCTCCCGATGTTCGCGCAGGTATGGCTATGGTCATTGCGGCTATGGCGGCGCAGGGCGAAAGTACGATTAGCAATGTGTATCAGATTGAGAGAGGATACGAAAATCTTGTTGAACGTTTGCAATCGCTTGGCGCACATATAGAGCGAGTAGAGCAACCTTAGTTCTTATAAAAACAGCCACAGACTGACAAAACGGACTGTGGCTGTTACCGCCCGTGGTGACTATTCATCAATATTGTTATAGCGCGATAAGAAAAGCAAGCTGACGGCGGTCAATAAGAAGATACACGCAACAAGCGATACAGAAAGCGCATAATAGCCCACCATTCCTACAAGTGCCGCTGCAAGCAGTCTTAAAATATAAATTCCCCCTTCAATAAGCGCATAGCACATAGCAGTGATGAACGGAAATGCAAATAAGTAGCGCAATTTGAAGTCTTTTGGTTCTTGAAGCCGATAATTCCACGCAAATGCCGCAGCAAATACGATGATTATAAGAATGAGAATTGGGTGGCAAAGCCTTTGCACAAGCACTAATCTCGCGCTTTCTTCTGAAAATCCGTATCGTTCGCATTTTCTTACAAACTGCATAAGCTCTGGCAAATACATCTTGTCTGCGCCAATAGAGGAATTAGAAACGATGACAAAATCATCAAATGACAATGGCAAATCATAAAACAAATCGCTTCTTGTTTCTGTGTGTGCATCAGAATAGGTGAAAATAGGCTCTATTATCCCTGTGTCAGATTCTTTAGAAACTGATTTTACCATTATACTTACGTTATTTTCGCTCGAAAGGTCTGCAAACACTTTTGCATACGGAACATTCATTGAATACACGAGTTCGCCGTCTTTATTGAATGTATCAACAGACAAGCCTCTTAAATACTTTCCGCCGTTAAAAGTTGCCTCGCCCTGTATAAAGACAACGAAAGTTTCTTCCTCTGTTTTTATGCAAAAATAGGCGTTTCGTGTGTCTTCAAAATGCTCTATTCCCTTTACCTCATCAAGAAAGAAATACTTTTTGAGCAATGCTTCTTCTGATTTTGCCAGATATTGCCTAATATCTGGGTCATCTGCAAGTGAACGAGATGTATCAGAGAGCTTTTTGAGAATGTAATACGCAGTTAGAGGGTCGTCATTTTGCAATGCACTATACGCGACATATTTTGTGTTGTAAATATCGTAAATGCCCTCGTACACTTCATTTCTAATGGAGTTTTGCGGAATAGACAGATTTTTCCACGCCTTGTCAGAATCCTCTCTGCTCTCTCCGAGTTCATACGCCATTTTTGCATAATAATGTGAAGCAAACCAATCGCCTTTCGCTGCCGCTTCTGCTGCTTTCTCTTTTATTTCAGCAAGAGAGAGGGCTTTTGAATTCTTGTCTGTTTCTTCTTCAAATAGTTTCTTGTTCCCGTCTGTGCCAAGTGATAAATCTTTTTTGTGTTCTGCAACTTCTGCCGCCGCCTCTGCGCGACCGATAAAGGATTCTGCTTCTGCGCTTTTTGTATTGAGCAAAGCCACATTTTGCGCATAATGCAAAGCGAGTTCAGATTCTCCCTTGCTTAAATAGTATTCTCCCCATTTCATATATTCTTGAAAAAGCGTGTAATTGGACTTTAGCAAAGATAATTTTGTAGAAACAAGGGGCATCGCTAACTCTGAAGAGGCTGTTATGATAAAGACAATGATAAGCGATAAGCGCATCACATAAGAATACATCTTAAAAATAGTATTAGAAAACCGTGTATAGCATTTATGTGAATAGTGGCAATACTCCATAGAAGCCGCAAGAAGAGCCGCACTTATGCACAATGCAGGCAAAAAGTTCAAAAACATCTTTATGCCCGAAAGCAATCTATATAAAAGAACGGCATCGGGCAATAACGGCGGAATTGCGAGCCGTGCATTTATCGCAAGACAAAGAAAAAATGCGAATACTATATATGATACAGAAAAGATTATGACACGTTTCATTTATACAAATCCTTCTTAGGTGTTAGTTGCTTAGTAGTTGTAACTCGGATTATAGCTATTGTTTGCCGAAGAGCTGAATATTTGGTGTGTAATACCTATCGCCATAAATAAAATAAAGATGAATAGGTTAATCATCGCAAGCGTCGGCTCTGGTATGTATGCCGAAAGATTATTGGTCAAAGGAAACGTATAATCGCGCACTTTATCAAAAATCGGCAGTGTAAAATACAAGTAATTCAAAGCGATAATGGCGAATACCGAAAACGAAATAATGACGCAGTTTACGAGCTTGTGCGAACTTAAAGCGCGGAGCTGAAAGACAGAAAATAACGCCGCTCCAATAGAAGACAAGCTCAACCACGCCAAAATGCCGCCCTTTGCCGCTTCTAACGCGCGCAATTCAATCATTTCTGTGGCTTGCACAAAAAGACGCGCTACTAAAGGCATTTCGATAGATTTTTTGATGATGGAGTCCGCAAAATCGCCGTTAGAGCTAGACGCTCTTTGTATCTGTTTGTGAGAAAACGACTCAATTTTATTAACAGAAAGCGAGGTATCTTTTGAGATTTGCACACCGTTCGCTTTTCCCTCTTCGTCTACCTTTGTGTAGTAGGTGATGTATTTGTCATCGCTTCTAAAGTAGCCAGCAGAGGGAAGCGGATACGTTTTTTCAAAATAGGTTTCTCTCAATTTACTGCCATACAGAGCATTGAGCGGCAAAATCACCCCCCAAGACAAAAACGACAGCGATAAATAGACTGCGAAAACGGCGACGACATTGCTTTTTGGGTGTCTGACGGCGTAAAGGGGAATGAAAAGAGATGTTAAGACGACAAACACTGGAAAAGATTTTATCAAGCCTGCTACAAAGAGCGGGAGGGAGAATAAAGAAGAGTGTGTTCCCGACACAATAAGAGTGCAACTTTGATAAAGCATATAAACGGTAGCACCAGCTATCGAACCACATACACATAAAAAAATATACGCAAAAATCATATAAATCGGCGTTTTCATTTCTTTAAAATGGTATCACGAAAAGTGTGTAAAAACAACTATGATTTATTTATTTAACTGAAAAATCAATAAAAATTATCCTTTCTTTTGCACTAAAGCCACTCTTTAGTGTACGCTCAATTCACTCTTTACTGTACACTCAATTCACTCTTTAGCGCACAGTATAGTCGCTCTTTAGTGTAGCGATGTGAGTGTCTTTAGTGTACGGATTGGTCGGTTTTTAGTGTAGCAATGTGAGGGTCTTTAGCGTAGCGATGAAGGGCTCTATACTGTACAGTCAAGAGCGATTAATTGACAAATAAAAAAGACCAAGCGGTAAAACTCAGTCTTAAAAGATAAAAAAAGTGCCAGGAACCGGAATCGAACCGGCACGACGTTTGACTGTCGAGGGATTTTAAGTCCCTTGTGTCTACCAATTCCACCATCCTGGCAACGATTAGATATGATAGCGGAAAAATTATTTTTGTGCAAGTGTTTTCATAGATTTTTTTCTTGTTTTCGCTTTCATTGCACTGAATATATAGCTGTTATGCAAAAACTCTGTTGTTGAGCTTGATTTATGAAAAATAAAACTCTATAATGTTAGATAGGAGTTTTCAAATGAAAAGAAATTTTCTCACAACATTGGTTGCATCAGCTGTAGCATTAGCATTTTTCTCTTGCGGCGGTGCAAAGTCTACAACAACTGCTTCTAACACAACAGAAGCTGCAAAAACAACAGAAGAAACAAAAGCTGTTGCAAAATATCGTGTAGCTATGGTTACAGACTCTGGCGACATCACTGACCAGTCTTTCAACCAGACTACTTATGAAGCAAGCAAGGCTTATTGTTCAGAAGCAGGACTTGATTTCAACTATTACAAGCCGTCTGGAGATTCAACTGCTGACCGCGTTGCTTCTATTAACGCTGCTATTCAGGACGACTACAATGTTCTCGTTCTCCCGGGCTTCCTTTTTGCAGAGGCTATTGTTGAAACAGCAGAGATGAATGATGATGTGTATTTTGTTGGTCTTGATGTTGGCGAGTTCGACATTATGGAAGCTGCAAAGGCAAAGGGAAAGGATTGGTCAAATCTTCCTGCTAACGTGTTCTGCGCAGTATATGATGAGCAGCTTCCTGGCTTTATGGCGGGCTACGCGGCTGTAAAAGAAGGATTTACACACCTCGGATTCTTGGGCGGTATGGCTGTTCCTGCTGTTATCCGCTACGGTTTTGGCTTTGTACAGGGCTGCAATGCTGCTGCTGCCGAAATGGGAATTGCAGACAAAGTTGCTGTTGAATATGTGTATGGCGGTCAGTTCTATGGCGACCAGCAGATTAAGGCTTCAATGGACGTGTGGTATCAGAAGCTCGGTGTAGAGGCTGTATTTGCTTGCGGTGGCGGAATTTGGACAAGTGCTGCTGACGCTGCAAAGGAAGTTGGCGGAAAGGTTATCGGTGTTGATACAGACCAGACTGCACAGATTAACGCTTATGGCGAGGGTATGTGCGTAACTTCTGCAATGAAGGGCTTGGGTGCAACTGTTCGCGCTGTTCTTGCTGCTATTCAGAACGATAACTGGGCTCAGTACTCAGGAAAGATTTCTTCTCTCGGTCTTGTTTCTGCAACAGATATGGAAGCAAACTATGTTCAGCTCCCAACTGATACATGGACAATGAAGAACTTTACTGTTGATGATTACAAAGCTCTTGTTGCAAAGCTCTACAATGGAGAAATCACAGTTTCAAACGTAACAGACAAAGACCCAGAGGTTACTATTACGTTCAACAAGTATCCTAACATCAAGTAAGTTTTTTTTCTAAAAGCTGATAGTTTACGAAAGGGGAGCAGGTATTTTTTATATCTGTTCCCCTTTGTAAATATATAACTATTAAACTACAGGACGAAGTGCTTATGAGTGAATATATCATCGAAATGTTAAACATCACCAAGCTGTTCCCCGGCATTATTGCGAACGATAATATCACGCTTCAATTAAAGAAAGGCGAGATACATGCTCTTTTAGGCGAAAACGGTGCGGGAAAATCTACTCTTATGAGTGTCTTATTCGGTCTTTATCAACCAGAAAAGGGAGAAATCCGCAAGAACGGAAAGACCGTGAAAATCAACAACCCCAACGATGCTACTGCTCTTGGTATCGGTATGGTACACCAGCATTTTAAGCTTGTTGAGGTGTTTACTGTTCTTGATAATATCATTCTAGGAACTGAAACTGTAAAAAACGGCTTTATCGACAGAGCAAGCGCGCGTATAAAGATTTTGGAGCTAAGCAAAAAGTATGGTCTTGCCGTTGACCCAGATGCCAAAATCGAAGATATTACGGTCGGTATGCAGCAGCGTGTAGAGATTTTGAAAATGCTCTATCGCGATAATGAGATTCTCATTTTTGATGAGCCGACAGCTGTTCTGACACCGCAGGAAATAGATGAGCTTATGCAGATTATGAAAAATCTTGCTGCAGAGGGAAAATCTATTTTGTTTATCACTCATAAGCTCAATGAGATTATGGCGGTGAGCGATAGGTGTTCTGTATTGTGCAAAGGAAAATACATCGGCACGGTGGACATCAAGAACACTACAAAAGAAGAGCTGAGCCGTATGATGGTCGGTCGCGATGTTAAGTTCTCTGTAGACAAAGCTCCTGCAAAAGTGGGAGAAACGGTCTTGAAGATAGAGAATATGAGCGTTCCGAGCCGTATTCACAAGAATCTTGCGGTAAAGAATGTCAATCTTGAAGTTCACGCAGGCGAAATCGTGTGTATTGCGGGAATCGACGGCAATGGACAAAGCGAGTTCATAGGCGGACTTACGGGGCTTGAAAAGCTGGCAAATCCAGACGAAGCGCGTATCACGCTCGGAGGAGTGGACATAACAAAGAAATCTATCCGCGAAAAGAGCAAAGACGGAATGAGCCATATTCCAGAAGACCGACACAAGCACGGGCTTGTCTTGGATTATAGCCTTGAGCAGAATATTGTTTTGCAGCGATATTGGCAGCCAAAGTTCCAAACTCACGGCTTTATAAATAAGAAGGCTGTTTCTGAATATGCTGAAGAGCTTATTAAAAAGTTCGATGTGAGAAGCGGACAGGGCGGAAAGACTGTGGCGAGAGCTATGAGCGGCGGAAATCAGCAAAAAGCGATTATTGCCCGTGAGCTTGATAAGGAACACAAGTTATTGATTGCTGTTCAGCCAACTCGTGGTCTTGATGTTGGAGCTATCGAATATATCCACAGCCAAATTGTTGCAGACCGAGATAAAGGCGCGGCTGTTTTGTTGGTGTCTTATGAGCTTGAAGAGGTTTTGAGCTTGAGCGACCGCATTTTCGTTATGTACGAAGGCGAAATCGTGGGCGACCTTGACCCAAAGAAGACGACTGCTGAAGAACTCGGTCTTTATATGGCTGGCGCAAAACGAAACGTATAAGGAGCATTAAGATGAGTGAAATTAACAAACTAAAACGGGCGAACCTTTTTTCTTCCCCTTCATTTCTTGCAATCTCTTCTGCGGTGCTTTGCGCTTTAATCGGTATCCTTGTCGGCTACATCATTCTTTTGATAATCAGCCCAAGCCACGCAGGACAGGCCATTATTACAATTCTCAAGAACTTCTTTTATTATCGCAAAACAAATATGAAGCTCTATTACTTCGGGCAGACTCTTGTAAAAACTGTCCCGCTCGTTCTGTGTGCAATTTCTGTTTTGTTTGCGTACAAATCAGGATTGTTTAATATCGGCGTTGGCGGTCAGTATTGTATCGGTATCGGCGTTTCGCTTTGGTGTGCTTTGAGCTGGCATTTACCATGGTGGCAGTGCGTTATTCTTGCGACATTGGCTTCTGCGGCGTGGGCTGCAATCTCTGGCGTGTTCAAAGCGATTTTTAATGTAAACGAGGTTATCGCTTGCATTATGATGAACTGGATAGGGTTGTATTTGGTGAACGCCCTTATGCAAAGCGAAATCACTATGGACCAATCAAAAAGCGAAACGTTCCATATTGCTTCTGTGTCAAAGGCTTCTATTTTGCCATCACTTGGCTTAGGTGCTTTCTTCCACAAAAATCAGTATGTAACGATTGCAATTCCGCTTATGATTATCATTGCTGTTCTGGTGTACATCGTGCTGACAAAGACGACTTTCGGCTATGAGCTTCGCGCAACAGGTCTTAACAAGAATGCCGCAAAATACGCAGGTATGCGCGATAAAGTGAATATCATCATCACGATGGCTATTGCTGGCGCGTTTGCAGGTCTTGCCGCTTCTTTGTATTATCTTACCGATATTCAGCCGTGGAAGACGAGTTCTTCTGTGCCAGGAATGGGCTTTAACGGAATTGCAGTGGCGTTCTTGGGCGGTTTGAATCCGATTGGCGTAATCTTTGCAGGCTACTTTATTCAGCATATTACGACAGGCGGTTCTCTTATCGATATGCGATACTTCAATCCGCAGATAGCAGATTTAATTTCTTCTATTATTATCTATACCTGTGCATTTGTTCTCTTCTTTAAAGAGATTATCTCTCGCTTTGGCAAAAAGGATACAAAAGAAAATGCAAATGCAGGAGGTGCGGACGCTCAAGCGGCGGCAGTTGCGGCTGTTAAGGCGAAGGCTCTGAAAGCTCAAGAAGGAGGAAACTAATGCTGCTTATTCAATATACGCTTATTTATGCATCTGTCTTGATTTTGGTAGCACTTGGCGGAATGTTTTCCGAAAGAAGTGGCGTTATAAACTTAGGTCTTGAGGGCGGAATGGTTTTTGGTGCGCTCGGCGGTGCATTCGTTCTCTATGCTCTTCCGCCGACGACTCCAGCTCCTGTTATCGTGCTTTCGGTGCTGCTTGTGAGTGCGCTTGCAGGTATGGTGTCTTCTTTGCTTCTTGCTGTGGCGGCGATTAACTTCAAGGCTGACCAAACACTTGTGGGAACAGCTATGAATATGCTTGCAACAGCGGCGGCGACGGTTATCGTAAAGTCGTTTAACAATGCTCGCTCTCATGGAGATGACCCGTCTGCAATCCTAAGCTACATCGAAACACGAAAAGCCTTTGCATTCAAGATTGCAGGTATGGAGTTTAGCATTTACACTATTGTAACAGTTTTGCTACTTGTAGCGTCGTTTGTTATTCTCTACAAAACTCGTTTCGGCTTGCGCTTGATGGCGTGCGGCGAACACCCTCAAGCAGCGGATAGCGTTGGTATCAATGTGTATAAAATGCGCTATGCGGGCGTTATTATTTCGGGTTTTTGCGGCGGTATTGGTGGAATCATCTATATTAGTGCGGTAAATAGCCAATGGGATTTTATCTATGGAGTTGCAGGCGCAGGCTTCTTAGCACTTGCTGTTATGATTTTCGGTCAGTGGAAACCTGTGAAAATTGCACTTGCTGCTCTGATTTTCGGTGTCTTCCGTGCGCTTGCCGACACATATGCAGGATATGACTTCCTTGTGCATCTTGTTCCAGGCGAAGTGTATAAGACATTGCCGTATATTATTTCTCTCATCGTACTTGCATTTACATCTAAGAAATCCCGCGCGCCAAAAGCCGAGGGTATTCCTTACGATAAAGGCACTCGCTAAAAGGCTTTTTCGATTTTTACAAAAACTGTTTAAAGAGCTTTATATAAAAGATATTGCTTTTTAGGCAGTTTTTTTACATTTGATTATTTGCTTGATATATGGGGAAGAGAAAAAAGATGGCTGTAATATATGATAATATCAATCAAAAATTTGTTGAAGGTCTTAGGAATATAATTGCTGAAGACGGAGTAAACAGAGTTGATTTTTGTGTAGGATATTTCAATCTGAGAGGTTGGAATTGCATTTCAGACCTGGCAGTGTTACGAAAAGTATGCTTCTTTATGTCATTCTCGTGCTTGACACGGGAAT